>NZ_JBTNDJ010000013.1:0-85015 GCF_054511055.1 Arthrobacter melezitosi | reverse complement strand
CCCCCCCCCCCCCCCCCCCCCCCCCCCCCCCACCCCCCCCCCCCCCCCCTCTCGGCTCCTCCCCCCCCGCTGCTCCGGTGCCGTCCGCAGAGCCCAATGCATCGGAAGGCACCGCATGGAATACCGGAAACTTGGCAACAGCGGCACCGCGGTATCGGCGCTGGCCCTTGGAACGATGACGTTCGGGGCGGAGGCCGACGAGGCCGAGTCCCACCGCATCCTCAGCGCCTACGCGGCAGCCGGTGGAAACCTGGTCGACACCGCCGACGTGTACGCCGGAGGGACGTCCGAGGAGATTATCGGGCGGTGGCTGGCGAGGAATCCGGCCGGGCGGGACTCGATGGTGCTCGCCTCCAAGGGGCGGTTTCCGACGGGCACGGGCGCCAATGACGTGGGCCTGTCCCGCCGGCACCTGCGGCGTGCGCTCGATGCCTCACTGACCCGCCTCGGCGTGGACCACCTCGACCTGTACCAGGTGCATTCCTGGGACCCCCTCACGCCGCTCGAGGAGACCCTCGGGTTCCTCGACGAGGCCGTGCGCAGCGGCAGGATCTCCTACTACGGCTTCTCCAACTACACCGGCTGGCAGTTGACCAAGGCGGTGATGCTCGCCAGGGCCCTCGGGTACAGTGCGCCGGTCACGCTCCAGCCGCAGTACAGCCTGCTGGTGCGGGAGATTGAAGCCGAGATCGTCCCGGCCGCGCTCGACGCAGGCATGGGCCTGCTGCCCTGGTCACCCCTTGGCGGTGGCTGGCTGACCGGAAAGTACCCGCGGGACACACCGCCCACCGGGGCCACCCGGCTCGGGGAAAACCCGCAGCGCGGGATGGAGGCCTGGGAGCCGCGCAACGCGCAGGAGCGCACGTGGCGGATCGTGGACGCCGTTACGGAGATCGCGCAGGCACGCGGCGTGAGCCCCTCGCAGGTTGCCCTGGCCTGGGTGGCCGGCCGGCCGGCCGTCACCTCGGTCATCCTCGGGGCCCGGACACCGGCACAGCTGGAGGACAACCTCGCCTCCGCCGGCGTTGAACTGTCACGCGAGGAGACCGGCCGGCTCGACGGCGTCAGCGCCCCCCGGTTGAGCGACTATCCCTACGGCGGGCCGGCGCTGGAGCAGCGCAGCCGGGCGATCGACGGAGGACGCTGAGCCCGGAGCCGCAGCGGCGGTCCGCCCTGCCGGCGCGGCCAACGAAACACTTTTGCACCCGGGCTGCCTGCGGAGCCGGGGCCGGCCCGGCGGGGGAGGGTCAGCCGAGGACCGCCAGGGCCCGCTGGGCGGCCTCGACGAGGACCTTCGTTTCGGCCGGGGCGGACTTGACCTCGCCGTCGAGCTGGTAGGGCATCGGCTTGACGGTGGTGAATTCGTACCTGCCGACGCTTGGCTGCTTCCCGAGTCCCTTCGTGGCGGCACGCAGCGCCGTCAGGAGGACCTTCCACTTGGCCATGTGGGGAAAGACCACGACCTCGAACTGCCCGTCGGAGGGGTGCTCCTCGGCTTCGCTGAGCGTGGCGTACTTCGCCATCTCCGGGATGTTCGCCAGCACGAGGCTGTCGAACCTGCGGTGGGTCCCATCGGTCTGCCGGATCTCGAACGGCTTGAACTTCGCGAAGGTGCGCACCACGGTGACCATCTCCTTGAGTGCGCCCTTGCTTCCCTTCTCGAGGTCGATGGCCACCACGGGGGTCAGGCCGAATCCGATGTAGGAGTGGGCGTAGTTCGTCTCGGCCGTGGGCCCCTCACCGATCGTGATCTTGAGCAGGTCGAGGTGCCGTACCCGGCCCTCGGCGATCGCCTCGGCCAGCGGCTTGGTGCCGGTGGTCCGCCGGTGGTCGTTGGCGTTGCCCGCGGCCATGACAGCGCACACAGCGTCATTGCTTCCACTCTGCATCACCCCGTTCACCACCTCGTTGTACCCGCCGTCGCCGCTGACCGACACCACGAGGGCGTTGCCCTGGCGGGCGGCCGCGCGGGCGAGGTCAACGGCGTGGCCGGCATGCTCGGTGGGGCGGAGGGTGATCTCGGGCCGGTAGGCAAGGCGTGCGGAAAGATCGTCGCGCAGCCCCTCCGCCAGCTGCGGCGCGTCGCCGGTGCTGTTGGGGTTGAAGATGATCGAGATGGTGTCGAAGGTGCGCGCTGGGTCCATGAAGAGCTCCCGGTGGAAGTGGATGCTGCAGGGCTGCCGGGGCGCACCGCGGCCGCTGCAGAGGCGGGGGTGGGCACCCTTTGCTCCAAGAGTGTCATATAGATTGGGCGCGGGCACCGTAGAGTTGGCGGCCCCGGCCGCGGCGGGCCGGTGCATCCGGCGGCCGGGTGCGTAAGGGGACGACGCGGAAGGAAGGGAGCCGGAGCTCATGGGGAACCCGTGGAGCGGAGCGGACACGCTTGAGGTGCTTCAGCTGCGCCGCCCGGCGGGGGCGGTGGAGGACCTCGAGGCCGGCATCGACCTCCTGCGGGAGGTGGCCGCCGGACGGCGGGCGCCCACCCTGCGCCTGTACCGTCCGGCCCCGACGGTCGCCTTCGGCCAGCGCGACGCGCGGCTGCCGGGCTTCGCTGAGGCAAGCGCCAAGGTGCGGGCGGCCGGATTCGAGCCCGTGGTGCGCCGTGCCGGCGGACGGGCCGCCGCGTACCACCGGGGCTGCCTGGTCGTTGACCATATCGAGCCGGCAGCCGATGCGGTGGCGGCGACCCGCGCGCGCTTCGAGTTCTTCGGTGGGTTGTTCGCCCTCGCGCTGCGCGAGGCCGGCGTCTCCGCGGCGGTGGGTGAAATCCCGGGGGAGTACTGCCCCGGCGAGTTCAGTGTCCACGGACCGGCCGGGGGACGCTCACGGGTGAAGCTCGTCGGAACCGCCCAGCGGGTGGTCGCCGGGGCGTGGCTCTTTTCCTCGGTGGTCATCGTGGAGCACGCCGCGCCCCTGCGCGCCGTGCTCACCGAGGCGTACTCGGCCCTGGACCTGCGGTGGAACTCCGCCACCGCGGGTGCGGCCGACGACCTGGTTCCGGGTATCCGGGTCCGCGACCTGCAGGAATCGGTCCTCGGCGCCTACGACCGTCACGTGCGGCTGGTTCCGGCGCCGGACCTGTAGGTTCCCTGCAGGGACGTCCGGCGCGGGCCGGCGGGCGGGCCGGCCCGCCCGCTAGACGCCCAGGCGGGACTTGACCTCGGCGACTGATGGGTTTGTCGCCGTTGAGCCGTCGGGGAAGATCACCGTGGGAACCGTCTGGTTGCCGCCGTTGAGCGAGGCCACGAGTTCGGCCGTCCCCTCGGTCTCATCGATGTTGACTTCGCGGAAGCCGATGCCCTGGGCGCTGAGCTGGGACTTCAACCGGCGGCAATAGCCGCACCACGACGTCGAGAACATCGTGATCGTTCCGGCTTCTGGCGTGTACTCCACTTGGATCCTCCTGGAATTGCTGCAAGTAACTGTGCTGGTGGTGTCGAAGCACCTTCAAGGTGCAACGCCCGCCCGGCGGTTTCGATTCCGTCAGGCGATTTCGGTGATGCTGACGGTGCCATCGGGCCCGACGCTGAGCCCCGGGTTGAAGCAGACCTCCCAGCGGAACCCGTCCGGGTCGGCGAAGTATCCGGAATACCCGCCCCAGCTCATCTGGGTTCCCGAGGCCAGGATGGAACCCCCGGCGGCCGCGGCCTGGTGCAGCACGGCGTCGACGGTGTCCGGCGAGTCCACGTTGTGTCCCAGCGTGAACAGCTGCGGGTTTCCCGGGCCGCCTCCGCCGGCCTCCGCCGCGAGGTGGTCGAGCCGGAACAGGGACAGCAGCAGCCCGTGGCCCACCTGGAAGAACACGACCTCCTCCGGGACGTTGAGCTTCGGCGTCCAGCCCAGCCCGTCCCCGTAGAAGGCGAGGGACGCCTCGAGGCTGCGGACCCCAAGGGTAATCACATTCACCATTGAATCCATGGGGTCGATCCTCTCACTGCCGCCGCCCGGTTCCGGTACCGGCCGCCGTGGCGTGGCGTGGCGGTTGTTGGTCGGGCCGGAGCGCAGCGGATACGATCAGAGGGACCGCGGCGCCACCCGTTTCCGGGCGCGCCGGCCTTCACCGCACGCCAGCCACTGCCGTGTACCACTTTCGCAAGGAGACCACCGTGTCAGCGCCCCAATCAATCACCCTCATCGTCGATGGCGAAGAGAACCAGGTGACCGCGGGCACGACCGGTGCCGACCTCTTCCGGGAACGGCGCGACGTCGTCGTGGCCCGGGTCAACGGTGAACTGAAGGACCTCGACCAGCCGCTGCCCGACGGCGCGCGGATCGAGGCGGTGCCGATGGATTCCCCCGAGGGCCTCGAGGTGCTGCGGCACTCCGCCGCGCATGTCCTCGCCCAGGCCGTGCAGCAGCTGCGCCCCGGCGCCAGGCTCGGCATCGGTCCGTACATCACCGACGGCTTCTACTACGACTTCGACGTCGACGAACCGTTCACCCCCGACGAGCTGAAGCAGCTCGAAAAGCTGATGCAGAAGATCGTCAACGCCAACCAGCTGTTCGTTCGGCGCGAGGTGTCCGAGGACGAGGCCCGCGAGGCCATGGCCGGGGAGCCGTACAAGCTCGAGCTGATCGGGCTCAAGGGCGATGCCGCCGACGAGGAGGGCGCCTCCGTCGAGGTCGGCGCCGGCGGGCTGTCCATCTACGGCAATGTCGACCGGAAATCCGGCGACGTCGTCTGGGAGGACCTGTGCCGCGGCCCGCACCTGCCCAACACCAAGCTGATCTCCAACGCCTTCGCGCTCACCCGCTCCGCGGCCGCCTACTGGCGCGGGAGCGAAAAGAACAAGCAGCTCCAGCGCATCTACGGCACCGCCTGGCCGACCAAGGACGACCTCAAGGCCTACCAGGAGCGCCTGGCCGAGGCCGAGCGCCGCGACCACCGCCGCCTCGGCACCGAGCTCGACCTGTTCTCGTTCCCGGACGAGCTCGGTTCCGGCCTGCCGGTCTTCCACCCCAAGGGCGGCATCATCCGCAAGGCCATGGAGGACTACTCCCGCCAGCGCCACACCGAGGACGGGTACGAGTTCGTCTACACCCCGCACATCACCAAGGGCCACCTCTACGAGGTCTCCGGCCACCTCGACTGGTACCGGGACGGCATGTTCCCCCCAATGCACGTGGACGCCGAGCTCAACGAGGACGGCTCGGTGCGCAAGCCCGGCCAGGACTACTACCTCAAGCCGATGAACTGCCCCATGCACAACCTGATCTTCAAGTCGCGGGGGCGTTCCTACCGGGAGCTTCCGCTGCGGCTCTTCGAATTCGGTTCGGTGTACCGGTACGAGAAGTCGGGCGTCATCCACGGCCTCACCCGGGTCCGCGGCATGACCCAGGACGACGCCCACATCTACTGCACCCGCGAACAGATGAAGGAAGAGCTCACCGGGACGCTCAACTTTGTCCTCGGGCTGCTGAAGGACTACGGGCTCGACGACTTCTACCTCGAACTCTCCACCCGGAACGAGGAAAAGTCCGTCGGTGACGACGACATCTGGGATGAGGCAACCCGCACCCTCGCGGAGGTGGCCGAGGAATCGGGGCTGCAGCTCGTTCCCGACCCCGGGGGAGCCGCGTTCTACGGCCCGAAGATCTCCGTCCAGGCGAAGGACGCGATCGGCCGCACCTGGCAGATGTCCACCATCCAGCTCGACTTCAACCTGCCCGAGCGCTTCGAGCTCGAGTACCAGGCCGCCGACGGCAGCCGCCAGCGTCCGGTGATGATCCACCGCGCCCTGTTCGGATCGATCGAGCGGTTCATGGGCGTGCTCACCGAGCACTACGCCGGCGCGTTCCCGGCGTGGCTGGCGCCGGTGCAGGTCCTCGCCGTCCCCGTCGCCGAGGCCTTCAACGACTACCTCTACGATGTGGTCGACCGGCTCAAGGCCGAAGGGATCCGCGCGCAGGTCGACGCCGGCACGGACCGGTTCCCGAAGAAGATCCGCACCGCGAGCAAGGAGAAGGTGCCCTTCGTCCTGATCGCCGGTGGCGAGGACCAGGAGGCCGGGGCCGTCTCGTTCCGGTACCGCGACGGAAGCCAGGAGAACCAGGTGCCCGTCGAGGACGCAGTGAAGCGCATCGTTGAGGCCGTCCGGACCAGGGACAAGTCAATCTGATGTCCTCGACCCCAGACGCCGGACCGGACTACCCCGGGGACGCCGAGGCGACGGATGACTTCCAGCTCGCCGGCGTGCCCGATGCCTTCCAGCGCCTGTGGACCCCGCACCGCCTCGCCTACATCAAGGGCGGCCCGGACCAGTTCAAGGACAAGGATGCCTGCCCGTTCTGCGTGGCTCCCACCCGCAGCAACGAGGAGTCCCTCATCGTCCACCGGGGCGAGCACTGCTATGTGGTGCTGAACCTCTACCCCTACAATCCAGGCCACCTCCTCGTGGTTCCGTACCGCCACCTTCCGGACTACACCGATATCGACGGCGCCGAGACGGCGGAGTTCGCTGTCCTGACGCAGACCGCGATGCGGGTGCTCCGGGGCGTGTCCAATCCCACCGGGTTCAACATCGGGATGAACCAGGGCCGGACCGGGGGCGCCGGCATCGCGGCGCACCTGCACCAGCACGTGGTCCCGAGGTGGGGCGGGGACGGGAACTTCCTGCCGATCATCGCCCAGACCAAGGCCGTGACGCAGACCCTCGGAGAAGTCCGCCGGCAGGTGGCCGAGGGGTGGTCCGCCGCCGCGGGCGCTCCGGATGCCGATGCTGCGGAAGGACGCGCCTGAGCCATGCTCAACAAGTACGCGAGGTCGTTCTTCACGTCGCTGTTCACCCCGCTGGCGGCGCTGCTGCTGCGGTGGGGGGTCAGTCCCGACGCGGTCACCATCACCGGCACGGCGGGGGTCGCCGTCGGAGCGCTTGCCTTCTATCCGCAGGGCGAACTGTTCTGGGGGACGCTGT
The DNA here is from genome assembly GCF_054511055.1 of Arthrobacter melezitosi. Lineage (NCBI taxonomy): Bacteria > Bacillati > Actinomycetota > Actinomycetes > Micrococcales > Micrococcaceae > Arthrobacter > Arthrobacter melezitosi. The sequence continues at coordinate 78,101 of NZ_JBTNDJ010000013.1, read as the reverse complement.
TCATCACCGCCTTCGTCTTCTCCGACGTCATCGACGGCATCATGGCCCGCTTGCAGGGCCCGGGCGGCCCATGGGGGAGCTTCCTCGACTCGACGCTCGACCGGGTGGCCGACGGGGCGGTGTTCGCCGGCCTGGCCGTGTGGTTCTTCACCGGCGGGAACTCAACCCCCACCGCGGTGGCGGCCTTGGTGTGCCTGGTGCTCGGGATGCTCGTCTCCTACGCCCGTGCGAAGGCCGAGTCGCTCGGTTTCACCGCCAGCATCGGCATCGCCGAACGCGCCGAACGGCTTGTGTCGGTGCTCGTCACCGCGGGCTTGACCGGGCTGGGCCTGCCGGAGGTGTTCCTCCTCGGCGTCCTGATCCTGCTTGCCCTGGCCAGCGTGGTCACGGTGTTCCAGCGCGTCGCCGCGGTGCGCCGCCAGTCCCTGGCGCCCCGCCCCGCCGGCCAGGGTTGAAACCGGCCATGGTGGCCGGCCGGTCCGTCCCGTGAACGCGCCCCCGCCGGCCGCCCCCGACCGGGGGCCGGCCCTGTTGATCGTCAACCCCGCCTCAGGCCGGGGCCGAAGCACGAAGTTCCACGCCCGGGTCGCCGCCGCCCTGGCCGCCGAGGGGTACGACGTCGCCGAGCACGTGACGACGGGACTCGCCGACGCCCGCGCCGCCGCTGCCGGTGCCGCGCCGGGCACCCTGGTTGCCTCCCTGGGCGGCGACGGACTGCACGGCGCCGTCGCCGCGGGCGTGATGGGCACCGGCGCGGTGCTGCTGGCCCTCGGCGGCGGGCGGGGCAACGACACGGTCCGCCGGCTCGGGCTGCCGGTCCATCCGGTCCGGGCCGTCCGCTCGGTGCCCTCCCTGGCGGCCCGCCCCCTGGACCTGGGCTGCGTCAACGGGGTGCCGTTCCTCGGCGTCGCCCACATCGGCTTCGACGGCCTCGCGGCCGAACTCGCCAACGCCTCCCGCATCGGCCTGGGCCCCCTGAGCTACCTGGCCGGCGGGGTGCGGGCGCTGCTCACCTGGAAGGGCGTCGCGTTCGCGGTCGGCGTGGACGGAGTGTCCGAGCGGTTCACCGGGTGGTTCGTCGCCGTGGGCAATGTCGGCCAGTACGGCGGCGGGATCCGCATCGCCCCGCACGCCGCCGCCGACGATGGACTGCTCGATGTGGTCCGCCTGCGCGGCGGTGGCCGGGTCCGCCTCGCCAGCGTCTTCCTGCGCGCCTTCGGCGGCGCCCATCTGGCCCAACCGGGGATCGCCTCCACCCGGGGCCGGCGGGTGGACCTGACCGCGGCGCCCGGACTCAACGTCTACGCCGACGGGGAGCTCGTCGGGCCCGTCCCGGCCGAGATCACCCTGCTGCCCTCGGCCGTGCTGGTCCTGGTGCCGCCGTCGTCCCCGGCCCTCCTCGAGAACGCCGCCATGCCTGCCGGGCAGCCGCGCCCCCGGGGGCGGTAGCGGCAGGGGTTCGGCCCCCCGGCCGGTGGGTTCTCCACGCCGGTGCCGGCCGGGCCCGCGGAACGGCCCGGAACGGGCAGCGGTACGCCGGCCCGTCCGGGCGTATTATGGGATGCGTTACCTTTTACCAATCTTTAGGGGCTTTCTGTGTCCACCGTTGACGACAATTCGACAACCGCAGCTTCGACCGGCGGCAGCCGCGTCAAGCGTGGAATGGCTGAAATGCTGAAGGGCGGCGTGATTATGGACGTCGTCACGCCGGAGCAGGCCCGGATCGCCGAAGATGCCGGCGCGGTGGCTGTCATGGCCCTCGAGCGGGTTCCGGCCGACATCCGCGCCCAGGGCGGGGTCTCGCGCATGAGCGACCCCGACATGATCGACGGCATCATCGCCGCCGTCTCGATCCCCGTCATGGCCAAGGCCCGGATCGGCCACTTCGTCGAGGCCCAGGTGCTCCAGTCTCTCGGTGTCGACTACATCGACGAGTCCGAGGTGCTGACCCCGGCCGACTACTCCAACCACATCGACAAGTGGAAGTTCACGGTGCCCTTCGTCTGCGGCGCCACGAACCTGGGGGAGGCGCTCCGCCGCCTCAACGAGGGTGCCGCGATGATCCGCTCCAAGGGCGAGGCAGGCACCGGGGACGTCTCCAACGCCACGATGCACATGCGGAAGATCCGCTCCGAGATCGCCAGGCTTTCCTCGATGGCCGAGGACGAGCTCTATGTCGCCGCCAAGGAACTCCAGGCACCTTACGAACTGGTCAAGGAGGTCGCCCGGGAGGGCCGGCTTCCGGTCGTGCTCTTCACCGCCGGCGGCATTGCGACGCCCGCCGACGCCGCAATGATGATGCAGCTCGGCGCCGACGGCGTGTTCGTCGGCTCGGGCATCTTCAAGGCGGGGAACCCCGCCGAGCGGGCCGCCGCCATCGTGAAGGCCACCACCTTCCACGACGACCCGGACATGGTCGCCAAGGTCTCCCGCGGCCTCGGCGAGGCGATGGTCGGCATCAACGTCGACGAGCTGCCGCAGCCGCACCGCCTGGCCGAGCGTGGCTGGTAGCCACCGGCGCACCACTCTCAAGGCATAAAGGAAGGGGCACCGCCACCAGGCGGTGCCCCTTCCTCATTCCCCGCAGGGCCGGAAGTCAGTGCCGGCCGCGGCCGAGGTCGCCGTCGGACTCGATCTGCTCCTTGCGGACCTCCTCGTTGACCGTGTGCTGCTCGGTCACAGTCTCCTTGTCGAGGCGGACCCGCTCGACGGGAACGGCTTCCTTCTCGACGACGGGCCGCTCCTCATGGAGGACGACCTCGTGCTCCTCCTCGCTGATGGCAGGGCCGGCCATTGCGGCATCGCGGTTGGCGTCGGTGATCGGCTCACGCTCGAGGCGGACCTCCTCACGCTCCACCGGAACGGTCCGGGATACGTTCTCGGAGACGACGAACTTGCGCAGGCGCACCCGGCCGGCCTCGCGCGACTCGGTACCCACGCGCAGCCGCTCCTCCGAGCGGGTCATCGCCTCGTCGGTGGTGGGCCCGGAGGTGTCGTGGCCCACGGCCTCGCGGCCGGTGGTGGTGCCGTTCGCGGTGCCGGTGGTATCCGCGAAGCCCGTCCCGTGGTTGTCGGAGCCGTTAAGGCTGTAGTGCCGGTAGAGGCGGTCCTCCTCCTCGGGGCTCAGGTGGCCGTCCTTTTCCACCTTTGGAGCATCCTTGACCAGGGCCTTGCTGTAGGGGACGCGGACGTCGTTGCCGTCGACCGACGCGGCCTGGAGCGGAACGAAGGACTCGGAGGTGCCGAACAGGCCGGTGTTGACCGTAACCCAGCTGGGCTGCCCGGTTTCGTCGTCGACATACAGTTGGCCGATCGAGCCCAGCTTGCTGCCGTCATCGGTGTACACGTTTCCGCGGCCGGCGGCCAGGTTGTTCAGGTTTTCCTGGGTAATCATGTTTCTCCTTGGTGTTCACGAAGGTGTTCACTGGCTCCGCCGCGAGGGCGGCGCCGTAGTGGAGGTCATGGGCACGAGGCCCCGGGCTGCTTGCACCGCCCACTCTAGGGGCGCATGGAAAAAATGGCAAGCCTACTTACTACTAGTTCATCTAGCGGTAGGCTACTAGCGTGAAAACGGCAATCGGCACTCGCGTGCCGGTCGGATCAACGCACACGCACCGCATGTAGAAGGAGATTTTCATGGCACAGCACAACACCTCCGGGTCGAGTACACCGAAGGGTAAACGGGACGAGATGGTCGCCGAGGAGCGCCGGCAGTTCGGCGGCATGAAGTTCGGCTCCGCCTTCTTCGGCTGGATGACCGCCACGGGAATCGCCGTCGTCCTCACCGCGCTGCTCGGCGCCGTCGGAGCGGGCGTGGGCGTGGCCAACAACGCCGACGCCGGGCAGGTCGCCAACTCGGCCTCGCAGGACCTGCAGACGGTGGGCATCGTCAGCGGGCTCATCCTCGCCGCGATCCTCTTCATCGCCTACTTCTGCGGCGGTTACGTCGCCGGGCGGATGGCGCGCTTCGACGGCGCCAAGCAGGGCGTGGCGGTGTGGCTGTGGGCGATCGTCGTCGCCATTCTCCTCGGCATCCTCGGGGCCGTCGCCGGCAGCCAGTTCAACGTCCTCGGCAGCCTCAACGGCTTCCCCCGCATTCCCCTCAATGAAGGTGCACTGACCACCGGCGGAATCATCGCCCTCGTCATCGCCGTCATCGTCCCCCTGATCGGGGCGGTGCTCGGCGGCAAGGCCGGCATGCGCTTCCACCGCAAGGTCGACCAGGTCGGTGCGAACTCCGCGACCGGGCTGAACGTTTAACCGGAAGGACGCAGTGAACCGGCAGCCCGCCGGCACCGGATACGCCGCTCCCGCCCCAGGGCGGGAGCGGCGTTGCCGGACGCCGGGCCGGCGCCATCCGGCCGGGCCGGGGCTCCGGCCCGGACCGCAGCAGACTTTTCGTGGAGGGTTCGAATGGCACGGTTTGTGGGACGGACCAAACCCCGGGGCGCCAAACGGGTCGCCGGGCTGGTCGTGGGCTGGCTCCTGGTGGCCATCGGCCTCGCGGCACTCGTGCTTCCCGGTCCCGGCCTGCTGGCGCTCGTCGCCGGCCTCACGGTCCTCTCCCAGCAGCACGAATGGGCCCGGCGGTGGCTGCAGCCGGTCAAGACCCGCGCCTTCGCCGCCGCGGCGCAGGGCGTCCGCACCAGGCGGAACATCGCCCTGAGCTTCGCCGCGGCCCTGGGGCTTGCCGGCGTCGGCGTCCTCTGGTGCGTCCAGCCGCCGATGCCCGGCTGGTGGCCGGTCGACGGGCGGTGGTGGCTGCCCGGCGGCTGGAGCGTCGGCTCCGGGTTGATCGTCTCGGCGCTGCTCGCGGCGGCGTTCATCGCCTACAGCATCCGGCGGTTTCGGCCGCAGCAGGCCCCGCAGGTGTGAGGCCTAGAGCCGCATCCACAGGGTCTTGCCCCGCCCCACGAGGTCGAATCCGCGGGCCGCGAAGAACTCGGACCCGGAGGGCGCGGCATTGACCGCCAGGTGGCGGGCCCCTGAGGCGGCGGCCGCCTTGGCCGCCCGGCTCACCAGCGCGGTGCCCAGGCCGCGGTGGCGGTACTCCGGCAGGACCTCGAGCGAGAAGATCCCGCCCAGCCCCCGGAGCCCCGTCACCCCCGACGGGTAGAAGGCGTACGCAGCGCCGACCACGTTCCCCCCGACCCGCGTCTCGGCGTGCCAGGCCTGCCGCGGCTGGGACCGCACCACCCGCAGCTCCTGCGCCAGCGGCCCCGAGTACTCGGGGACCTCGGTCGACAGTTCGGCGGGGCGGTCGTCATAGCCGGCGGGCACCCCGATCGGTGCCGCCATCCACCACGGCTGCCACCCCGGGTCGAAACCCATGGCGGAGAGGGCGCTGCTGCGCACCCCGCCGTTGAGCCACACCCCCACGGTCTTCGCTCCCAGCCGGGTCCCCTCGGCGAGTGCCGGCCGGATCCCGGCCGGCGAGACCTCCTCGGGAAACAGCAGCATGAGCTGCCCCCGCGCCGGGAGCCACGCCCAGGTGCACCCGTGGGTTGAGAAGGTCCTGCCGCCGGTGGCCGTGGCAAGCGCCGCGAACCAGGCGGTGTGGAGGCGCTGCACCTGTGCGATGGTGACCATGCGGGCTCAGCCCAGCCCCCGCCGCTTCAGCAGCGGCTCAAGTTCCGCGTCGCGTCCGCGGAGGTTCCGGAACGCCTGGAGCGGATCGATGCTGTTGCCCCGGGAGAGCAGCTCGGCCCGGAAGGTGTCGCCGTTGGCGCGCGTCAGCCCGCCCGAGGACTTGAACCACTCCACGGTGTCGGCGTCGAGGACCTCGCTCCAGATGTAGGCGTAGTAGGCGGCGGCGTAGCCGCCGGCGAAGATGTGCTTGAAGTAGCCCGTACGGTAGCGCGGGGGCACGAGGGCGAAGTCGATGCCGGCCTCCCGGAGGGCGCGCCGCTCGAAGGCCTCGGGATCGTCGACCGGCGTCCCGGCCGGCAGGGAGTGCCACGCGAGGTCGAGCAGCGTCGCCCCGAGGTATTCGGTGGTGGCGAAGCCTTCGCCCCAGGTCGACGCCGCGGTCAGGCGGTCGATGACATTCGAGGGGAGCGCCTCACCGCTGGCGTGGTGGCGGGCGTAGTTCGCGACCACCTCCGGCCACAGCATCCACATCTCATTGACCTGCGAGGGGTATTCGACGAAGTCCCGTGGGACGCTGGTGCCGGAGAACGTGGGGTAGGTGACGTCGGAGAACAGGCCGTGGAGGGCATGGCCGAACTCGTGGAAGGCGGTGACCACCTCGTCGAAGCTGAGCAGCGTCGGCTCTCCGGGCGGGGGCTTGGGGATGTTGAGGTTGTTCACCACCACCGCGCGGGTGCCCCGGAGCCGGGACTGGTCAACGAAGGAGTTCATCCACGCGCCCCCGTTCTTCGTGTCCCTCGTGTAGTAGTCGCCGAGGAACAGGCCGAGCCCCGAGCCGTCCTCATTGAAGACCTCCCAGACGCGCACCTCGGGGTGGTACCCGGCCAGGTCGGGACGCTCGGTGAAGCTGAGTCCGTACAGCTTCCCGGCGGCGGAGAAAATGCCGTCGCGGAGGACCCGTTCGAGTTCGAAGTAGGGCCTCAGCGCGGCGAGGTCAATATCGTATTTCGACCGCCGGACCCGCTCCGAGTGGAACGCCCAGTCCCACGGCTCCAGCGGGTGGCCGGCATCGGCCTCAAGCTCGGCGGCTTCGGCCCGGGCGTTGCGCACCGCGGGGCCCACCAGGGCGTGCAGGCGGTCCCGGATGGCCGCGAGCGACGGCGCGGTCTGGTCGTCGGTGGCGGCTGCGGCGTAGGTGTCGAAACCGAGCAGGGCGGCCCGCTCCGCGCGCAGGGCCGCCATGCGGGAGGCCAGTCCGAGCGTGTTGTCCGGGGTGTCCCGGAACCCGCGGTTCACCGACAGCTCATACAGCCGCCGGCGCACCGAGCGGTCGGTCAGCAGCGCCATCGCCGGCTGGTTGGTGGGCAGGATCAGGGTCAGCAGGAACCTGCCGGGATGGCCCGCGGCCTCCGCGGCCGCGGAGGCCGCCGCGATGTCGTCCTCCGCCAGGCCGTCGAGCTCGGCGGCGGTGTCCAGCAGCAGGGCGGAGGCATTGGTGTCGCGCAGCAGGCGCTGCTGGTACTCCGTCGACAGTTCGGAGAGTTCGGCGTTGAGGGCCCGCAGCGTCTGCTGCGCTTCGTCGTCCAGCTCGGCGCCCGCGGCGGTGAACCTCCTGCGGTACTCGGCGAGCAGCCGGGCCGATTCGGCGTCGAGGCCGTCCCCGGGAACCGCCCGGAGGCGTTCTAAGAGGGCCCGGTCCAGGTGGATATTGTCCTGGTGCGCGGCGAGCCGCGGGGCGATGAGCGTCTCGATCTCCTGGATGGCCGCCGTTGAGTCGGCCGAGGACCGGTTGTAGAACGCGGCGGCCACCCGCTGCAGGATCCAGCCCGACCGTTCGAGGGCGGCGATGGTGTTGTCGAAGTCCCCGGGCTCGGGATTGGCGGTGATGGCCCCGATCTCGGCGAGGTGCTCGGCAAACCCTGCCTCGAAGGCCGGCAGGTAATGCCCGTCCTCGATGCTCTCGAAGGGGGGCAGCTGGTAGGGGAGCGTGCTTGGCTCGAGGAAGGGGTTGCTCATAAGCCTTAACTTTTGCATGCCGCGGCGCCCACCGGGGAACCCGATCCGCGGCCGGACCGTCCCGGCGGGTCCGGAGGGCCCGTCCCTCACTGTCCGATGGCCCACGCCCAGGCTCCACCCGGGCCCGGCCGGAACCGGCGCGGGAGCCGGAATCAGCGCGGGCGGCTGCCCGCGTGCTGCCGGGCGAGGTCGGCGAGGGTGTCGTCCAGGGGCTCCGGTTCGAACGTCCCGTACTTCCGCTCCACCGCCTTTTGGATGAGGAAGTCGGCGATCGCCGGGTTCTTCGGGAGCAGCGAGCCGTGCAGGTAGCTGGCCACCACGTTGTGGTGGCGTGCCCCCTCGTGGTTGTCCCGGGAATTGTTCCCTTCGCCCTTGGTGACGGTCGCCAGCGGCGCCACCCCTGCGCCCAGGAAGGTCTGCCCGCTGTGGTTCTCGTACCCGTGGATCTCGCCGAACTCCGCGCTGGTGGCGACGACATTGCCGATCAGGCGTTCCTCGCCGCCGACGGTCTCGAGGTCGAGCACCCCGATGCCCGGGATCACCGTGCCGTCCACCGTGCGGAAGAATCGGCCGAACAGCTGGTAGAGGCCGCAGATGGCGAGCATCGGCTGCCCGTCCTCGGCGAGCCCGCGCAACCGGGGACCGATGGCCTGCAGGTCGTCCTGGATGACGAGCTGCCCGCTGTCCTGCCCGCCGCCGCCGATGATCAGGTCGGCGTCGCCGGGGAAACTGTCGCCGGCGTTGTGCTCGGCGAGAACGGCGTCGTACCCGTGCCAGGCCAGGCGCTGCTTGAGCACCAGGACGTTGCCCCAGTCACCGTAGATGTTCATCTCGCGCGGGTAGAGCTGAAGGATGCTGATCGTGCCCTTGGACATCAGGAAACCACCTCGACGGTCGTGATTTTCGCGAGCTCCCGCCGGATCGCGAGCATTGCGGTGTAGGTGCAGAAGATGCGTTTGGGCTGCCCGGGGCTGCCGGCGATGAACGCCTTGAGCGCTGCGGGAATCTCGGTTTCGATGCCGCGGACCTCGACGTCGTCGTACTTCAGGCGCAGCGCCATGTCGTAGGCGCGCACCCCGGTGACGAGGTCCACTCCGGCGCCGCGCAGGGAGTCGAAGTCAACGTCCCACAGCCAGGACATGTCGCGCCCGTCGGCGTAGTTGTCGTTGATCGCGATCATGGTGGCGTGGCCCGCCGGATCGAAGGACTTCAGTCCGAGCCGGAAGCCGCTGGGATTCTTCACCAGCACCAGTTCGAGCGGCTGGCCCTCCACGGTGAGGCTCTCGCCCCGCCCGAAGGCCGGTTCGACGGTCGACAGGGAGGCGAACAGGGCGTCCGCGTTGGCGGTGCCGCCAAGCACCGTCCGGGCCGCGGTGAGCGCGGCCGCCGCATTGAAGATGTTGTACACCCCTCGCAGGCGCAGCCCGGCCGGCACCGATCCGCCGTCGACGCCGAACACGGCGCCGTTGCCCTCCGCCCGCTCCAGCACGACGTCGGCGGGGAGGTCCGACGGCGCCGGGACCCCCGTGGCGCCCCGGAGTTCGTCGTCGTTGGGAAAGGTGCTCCGCAGCGACGGGTCGAGGCCGAAGTAGACGACGCCGGCGTCGCGCACGGTCGGTGCGAGGCCCGCGACGCGCGGGTCCTCACGGTTGAGGATCACGGTTCCGGTGGTGGCGGCGGCGATCTTCCCGAGCAGGCGGGTGGTCGCGTCGATCTCCCCGAAGCGGTCGAGCTGGTCCCTCAGGACGTTCAGCAGCAGCGAGTACCTCGGGCGGACCCGGTTCACGAAGTGCACCGCGTGGGCCTCGTCGAGTTCGAGGACGGCGATGTCGGCCTCAAGGCGCCCCCGCCAGTCCACCTCGCCCAGCAGGGCCGCGGCGACGCCCCGGGTGAAGTTGCTGCCGGTGCGGTTCGTGAAGACCCGCAGGCCCTGGCCCTCGAGCAGCTCAACGACCATCTTGGTGGTGGTGGTCTTGCCGTTGGTGCCGCTGACGACCATGACGCCGTGCTCGAGGGAGGCCAGCGCGCGGCCCATGAAACCCGGGTCGATGCGCTCAACCACCAGGCCCGGCAGCGCCGAGCCGCCGCCGCGCAGCCTGGAGGCGCGGCGCACGGCTTTTCCGACAAGGACGCTCAGGGGATTCATGCCTTTAAACCTAGCGCAACCATCCGGGGGAGCCGGTCAGCCGGCCGGCGCCCGGGGCGGAAACCGAGCACCTAGAATTGGACCATGGCCTCTTCCTCACCTTCGCCCTCCTCCGGCGTGCGCATCGGCGTGCTGGCCGTCCAGGGTGACGTGCGCGAGCACATCCGAACCATCGAATCCCTCGGCGGCACCGCCACCGCCGTCCGGCGCCCCGCCGAACTCGAGGGGATCGACGGGATCATTATTCCGGGCGGCGAGTCGACGACCATCGACAAGCTCACCCGGGCCTTTGACCTCGCGGAGCCGCTGCGCGCCCTGATCAGGGCCGGGCTGCCCGCCTACGGCTCATGCGCCGGCATGATCCTGCTCGCCGACGTGATCGCCGATCCGTCGACGGACCGCCAGGGCAATCCGCAGCAGACCCTGGGCGGGCTCGACATCGTGGTGCGGCGCAACGCGTTCGGCCGGCAGCGCGAGTCCTTCGAGACCGACCTCGACTTCCGCGGGCTGAACGCCACAGCCGCCGCCGGCGGGAACGACCCGGTGCGGGCCGTGTTCATCCGCGCGCCCTGGGTGGAAAAGGTCGGGCCCTCGGTGGAGGTCCTCGCCGAGGTGCCGGCGTCGGCGACGCCCGTGCCCGGCGGGTCCTTGGATGGCGGGCCGGAGAAGTCCGGGGCGGTCGCTAGAATTGTGGCAGTGCGGTCGGGCAACCTGCTCGCGACGAGTTTCCATCCGGAAGTCACCGGCGAGCAGCGGGTCCACGAATTGTTTATTCGAATGATCAGAGGAGAAGCGTAAGCATGTCGGGGCACTCTAAGTGGGCTACAACCAAACATAAGAAGGCCGCGATCGACGCCAAGCGCGCGAAGTCCTTCGCCAAGCTGATCAAGAACATCGAGGTGGCCGCGCGCGCAGGCGGCGCCGACCTCGCCGGCAACCCTGGCCTTGAACTGGCGGTGTCGAAGGCCAAGAAGACCTCGGTCCCCATCGACAACATCAACCGCGCCGTCAAGCGCGGCGCGGGGCTGCTCGGCGACGCCGTCGACTACCAGACCATCATGTACGAGGCGCGCGGGCCCCAGGGCTCCGCCCTGCTCATCGAGTGCCTCACCGACAACAAGAACCGGGCCGCCTCCGAGGTCCGCCTCGGCATCACCCGCAACGGCGGCAGCGTCGCCGACCCCGGGTCGGTGGCCTACCTGTTCACCCGCAAGGGCGTCGTCACCCTCCCCAAGAACGGCCTGTCGGAGGACGACGTCCTGATGGCCGTCCTGGACGCCGGCGCCGAGGAGGTCAAGGAGTCGGCCGACACCTTCGAGGTCATCTCCGAGCCGCAGGACCTGCGGGCCGTGGTGGCCGCGCTCGAGGAGAACGGCATCGAGTACGACACCGACGAGGCCGAGTTCGTCCCCTCCATGCAGGTCCAGCTCGACGTCGACGGCGCGAAGAAGTTCCTCAAGCTCGTCGACGCCCTCGAAGAACTCGACGACGTGCAGAACGTCTACTCCAACGCGGACCTCTCCGAAGAGGTCCTGGCCGAACTCGAGACCGACGATTAGCACCGGCCGGGCGGGCCTGCGGGAGGGTGCACCGTGACGATCCGCGTTATGGGCATCGACCCCGGGTTGACCCGGTGCGGCCTGGCCGTCGTCGACGTCGAACCGAACCGGCACTCCACGCTGGTGGCCGTCGGCGTCGTCGGCACCGAGGCCGGCCGCAGCCTCGACCAGCGGCTGCTGGTGATCGCCGAGGCCGTGGATGAGTGGCTCGACCTTCACTCCCCGCACGTGCTGGCCGTGGAGCGGGTCTTCAGCCAGCTCAACGTCAGCACCGTGATGGGCACCGCCCAGGCCTCGGGAGTGGTCATCGCCGCCGCCGCCCGGCGGGGCATCCCCGTCGCCCTGCACACCCCCACCGAGGTCAAGGCCGCGGTGACCGGCAACGGCCAGTCCGACAAGGTGGCCGTCACCAAGATGGTCACCAAGATCCTGCGCCTGGACGCCCCGCCGCGGCCGGCCGACGCCGCCGACGCGCTGGCCCTGGCGATCACCCACGCCTGGCGCAGGGGAGTGGGGCTGCAGGGGGCGGCGGCCGCCGCCGGCGCGGGAGCCGCCACCCCCGCCCAGCGCCTGTGGGCCGAGGCCGAAGCGAGGGCCCGGCGGCGCTGACCGGCACCCCTGGGGGCCGACGGCCGGCGGCGGGCCCGGTGTGGCGGCGCGCGCCGGAGCTCCCGGGACGGTAACGTAATAGAAAGTATGTTCGGACGATGGTTCGGGCGATCGATCCCCATACCTCTTTGGAGCTTCCCGAGATGATCAGTTCCCTCCGCGGCACCGTGGCCTCCGTCGGCCTGCAGTCCGCCGTGCTCGACGTTCACGGCTTCGGCATGCAGGTGCAGGCGACACCGCAGACCCTCTCCACGCTCCGGGTCGGCAGCGAGGCGCAGGTCTTCACCACGATGGTGGTGCGCGAGGACTCGATGACCCTCTTCGGATTCTCGGACGCCGAGCAGCGCGAGGTCTTCGACACCCTGCTGGCCATCAGCGGAGTCGGCCCGCGGCTCGCCCTTGCCGTGCTCGCCGTGCACACCCCCGAGGCCATCCGCATCGCCGCCTCCTCCGGCGACGACAAGGCCTTCAGCAAGGTCCCCGGCATCGGGCCCAAGGGTGCGCGGCGGATCGTGCTCGAACTGGCGGGCAAGCTCGTGCCCCTCGAGGCCCCCGGCGTACCCCGGAACTCCTGGCAGGAGCAGGTGCTCACCGCCATGATGGGCCTGGGCTGGTCCGAGAAGGACGCCGGAGCCGCCATCGACGCCGCCACCGCCGACGCGCCCGAGGTTGCCGCGACCGGCGACGTCGCCCAGATCCTCAAGCTCACCCTCCGCCGGCTCGGCTCCGACGGCGCGCGGAGCTCGGCCCGGGCGAAGAGCCTCTGATGGCCCCGGCATCCCAGCCCGGCGACGCCCCGCTCGTCGCGGCCTCCTCCGACCCGGAGGACCGCGCCGTCGAGGCCGCGCTCCGGCCCAAGAACCTCGACGATTTCGTGGGGCAGAAACGGGTGCGCCGGCAGCTGTCCCTGGTGCTCGAGGCCTCCCGCCTCCGGGGCCGCAGCGCCGACCACGTGCTGCTCTCGGGCCCGCCCGGGCTGGGCAAGACGACGCTGGCGATGATCATCGCGGCCGAGATGAACGCGCCGCTGCGGATCTCCTCCGGGCCGGCGATCCAGCACGCCGGCGACCTCGCCGCGATCCTGTCCTCGCTCACCGAGGGGGAGGTGCTCTTCCTCGACGAGATCCACCGCATGTCCCGCCCGGCCGAGGAAATGCTCTACATGGCGATGGAGGACTTCCGGGTCGACATCGTCGTCGGCAAGGGGCCCGGCGCCACCGCCATCCCGCTCGACCTTCCCCCCTTCACCCTCGTCGGGGCCACCACCCGGGCCGGGCTGCTGCCCGGACCGCTGCGCGACCGCTTCGGCTTCACCGGCCACCTCGAGTTCTACTCCACGGAGGAGCTCGAACTGGTGCTGCGCCGGTCGGCCATGCTCATGGACATGAAGGTCAACTCGGCGGCCTTCGCCGAGATCGCCGGCCGGTCCCGGGGCACCCCGCGTATCGCCAACCGGCTGCTGCGGCGCGTGCGCGACTGGGCGCTCGTCCACGGCATCGACCTGATCGACGCCGGAAGCGCCGGGGCGGCCCTTGATATGTACGAGGTGGACGAGAAGGGCCTCGACCGGCTGGACCGTGCCGTCCTGACCGCCCTCATCACGAAGTTCGGCGGGGGACCGGTGGGGCTGTCAACGCTGGCCATCGCCGTCGGGGAGGAACCGGAAACGGTCGAGACGGTCGCCGAGCCCTACCTCGTCCGGGAGGGCCTGCTCGGCCGCACGCCGCGCGGCAGGATCGCCACGGCGGCCGCCTGGCACCACCTCGGGCTGGTGATGCCGCCCTCGGTGGCCGCGGCGATGCCGGAGGACCTCTTCAGCGTGGCGCAGGACGGCGAGGTTCCCGGCGGGGACCCGGCCGGGGACTGGATGACCTGACCGGGGGTGGCCTGTCCGGGGGAGGTTTCCCTTTACACTGGGAGGACATGTGGCGTGAGCCGGCTGAATCTGCGCCGGCTGTGCCGACCCCAGTTATAGGAACGGAACTTCTCTGTGTTCGCAAACGTAGTAGCCTCGACCGCCACGGGAGCCGGCGACGCCGCCGGGTCCTCATTCGACATCTTCAACCTGATTCTCCCGCTCGCGCTGGCGTTCCTGATCTTCTCCATGTTCCGCCGGCAGCGCAAGGCCAAGCAGCAGGTCACCGAGATGCGGTCGCAGATGGAACCCGGCGCCGAGGTGATGACCCAGTTCGGGCTCTTCGGAACGATCGTGTCGATCGACCAGGAGAACAACAAGGCCGTCATCGAGCTCTCACCGGGCAACACGGCCACCGTCCACACCCAGGCCCTGACCAAGGTCGTCAAGCAGGAGCCGGCAGCGGACCTCGCCGACGAGCCGTCGGTTGCCGCACCGGACACCATCGCCACCTCCGGGACCTCGGGCAGCACCGCCGCCGAGACCCCCGAGGAAACCCTGGCGCGGCTGGACCGCGAGAACAAAAGGAACAACGAGAACTAGCACGCATTCCCGGCCCCGGGCCTCCCCGGCGGCCGGGACCCACCGGCACGGCGCGGACCCCGCGCTCCATCCCTAAGGACAATCGACAATGCCACGTACCGGCCCCGGCACGGCAGCCAAACGGACACTCGTCTGGCTGGGCGTACTTCTTGCTCTGCTCGCCGCGCTGCTGGGCGCCGGCTCCGCCTGGAGCAACGCAAGCTGGACCCCGAAGCTCGCCCTCGACCTCGAGGGCGGCACGCAGCTGATCCTCGCGCCCAAGCTCCAGGGCGGCGGAACCGAGATCAGCCCCGAACAGCTGAACCAGGCGGTTGAAATCATCCGCCAGCGCGTTGACGGCAGCGGCGTGGCCGAGGCCGAAATCTCCACCCAGTCCGGCCGGAACGTCATCGTCTCCCTCCCCGGCACCCCCGACTCCGAGACCCGTGAACTGATCCGGGCCTCGGCGCAGCTCGAGTTCCGTCCGGTGCTTTTCGGCGGCCCGGGCCAGGCCCCCGCCGCGGAGACCCCCACGCCCGCCGACCAGTTGCCCAAGCCGGCCGCCGAGCCCACCAACGCCAGCGACCCCAACTGGATCACCCCGGAGATCTACACGGCCTTCGAGACGCTCGACTGCCTCGATCCGGCGGCGGTGGAGCCGAAGACCGAACCGGCCCCCGCCGATCAGCCGCTGGTCGCCTGCGAACCCGAGACCCAGGGCAAGTACATCCTGGGGCCCGTCGAGGTGCCCGGCACCGACATCGACGACGCAACCCACGGCCTGGCGCGCGGCCAGCAGGGCCAGTCCCTCAACAGCTGGGTCGTCAACATCGACTTCAACGACGACGCCACGAAGGTCTTCCGCGGCGTCACCGAGCGGCTCTTCGAGATCGGCCGGGGCGACCCGCGCAACCAGTTCGCCATCGTGCTCGACGGACGCATCGTCTCCGCCCCCACGACCAACGCCGTGATCCCCGACGGCAACCCGAGCATCAGCGGCAACTTCACCGAGGAATCCGCGGCCACCCTGGCCGAGCAGCTCAAGTACGGCGCGCTGCCGATCAGCTTCGAGATCCAGAGCGAACAGCAGATCTCCGCGACCCTCGGCGCCGACCAGCTGCGCCTCGGTCTCATCGCCGGCCTCATCGGGCTCGCTTTGGTCGCCGTGTACTCGATGTTCCAGTACCGTCTGCTCGGCCTCGTCACCATCGCCTCGCTCGTGGTGGCCGGGATCCTGACCTACCTGGCCATCGCCATCCTGGGCTGGACCGAGAACTACCGGCTCTCCCTGGCCGGGGTGGCGGGCCTGATCGTGGCCATCGGGCAGACCGCCGACTCCTTCATCGTGTACTTCGAGCGGATCCGCGACGAACTGCGCGACGGCCGGGGCATGATCTCCGCCGTCGAGAACGGGTGGCGCCGCGCCAAGCGCACCGTCCTCGCCTCCAAGGCGGTCAACCTCCTCGCGGCCCTCGTGCTCTACTTCGTGGCCGTCGGCAACGTGCGCGGCTTCGCCTTCACGCTGGGCCTGACGGCGATCGCTGACCTCGTCGTCGTCTTCCTGTTCACCCACCCGGTGCTGCGCCTGCTGGCACGGACCCGGTTCTTCGGCGAGGGCCACAAGTGGTCCGGCCTCGACCCGGAGCGCCTCGGCGTGGCGCCGCTCTACCGCGGAGCCGGACGCTTCCGCAGCCCCGCCGAGACGGCGGCCCGGCCGGCCGTGGCGGCACGGACGAAGAACAAGGCGGCCGCCCGCGAAGCGGAACGCCGGATGACCATTGCCGAGCGTCGCATCGCGGAGCAGCAGAAGGCACTGGCGGGGCGCGGCCCCGCCGAAGAGAAAGAAGAAAACCGATGAAGCGCAGCAGCTTCGCCGACTTCGGTAACGAGCTCTATTCCGGCAAGCGGTCCTACCCCTTCGTCGCGAAGCGCAACCTGTGGTTCATCATCGCCGGAGCCGCCGTGCTCCTGTCGCTGATCATCCCGGTGGTCAAGGGCGGGTTCAACCTGGGCATCGACTTCCGCGGCGGGTCCGAGTTCACCGTCTCCGACACGGCGAACACCGACGTCGCGCTGGGGGAGCAGGCCGTCACCGACGTCGTCCCCGAGGCGGTCCCGCGGGTCACGAACATCGCCGCAGAGACCATCCGCGTGCAGACCGAACGGCTCACCGACGACCAGACGCTGAGCGTGCGCGACAACCTCGTCTCCGCCTACGGCGTCGGCGCCGAACAGGTCACCTCGAGCTTCGTCGGCCCCACCTGGGGCGAGGACGTGAGCCGGCAGGCACTGATCGGCCTGATCGTCTTCGTCCTGCTGGCCGCGGTGCTCATGGCCCTGTACTTCCGCACCTGGAAGATGTCCCTGGCCGCCATGACCGCGCTCGTCGTCGTCATGGTCGTCACCGCCGGCCTCTACTCGCTCAGCGACTTCGAGGTGACCCCCTCGGCGATCATCGGCTTCCTCACGATCCTCAGCTACGCCCTCTACGACACGGTGGTGGTGTTCGACAAGATCCGGGAGAACACCGCCGAGCTCTCCGTGGACTCCAAGCGCACCTTCGCCGAGCAGGTGAACCTCGCGGTCAACCAGACCCTGGTGCGCTCGATCAACACCTCCGTCGTGGCGGTGCTGCCGGTGGCTTCGATCCTCTTCATCGGGGCGTACCTGCTCGGTGCCGGTACGCTGCGCGACCTGTCCCTGGCGTTGTTCATCGGCATCATCCTGGGCACCCTGAGCACCATCTTTGTCGCCGCGCCCATGTACGCGTGGCTGCGGCTGAACGAGCCGGAGATGAAGGAGCAGGAAAAGAAGGTCCGGCAGCGCCGCGCCCTGCAGGCCTCCAACGCCTGATCGGCGGTGCAGGCGGTGCGGGCCCGGGCCGCCGCACCGCTAGACTTAACGGTGTGCACTCCCAAAGGGCATGAGAGGTAGCCAACGCGCTGAGGATAAGGGCTGAAATGGCTGAAGCGGTAACCCCCGCAGAACGGTCCAACACCGGCCGGACACCACCGCCGGCCGCTCCGGCGCGTCCCGTTCCCGGTCCGCCCCCCGGCGCGGGAGCCACGCGGACCGCGCCGCAGCGCACCGCGCCCCCGCCGGCGCCCGTCCCCGCCCTCCGGCCGCCGGCCGAGCCGACGCCGCCCGGCCGCCGCGGACGCACCCGGGCCCGGATCGCCCGGCTCACCGGCCGGGGCTCAAGCGGCTACTCGCCGGTCCTGGAGCCGCTGCTGCGCACGGTGCGGGCCAACAACCCCAAGGAGGACCTGGACCTCATCCAGCGTGCCTACCTCGTCGCCGAACGCAGCCACGAGGGCCAGATGCGCAAGAGCGGCGATCCGTACATCACCCACCCGGTGGCGGTAGCGACGATCCTCGCCGAACTGGGCATGTCCGGGACCACCCTGGCCGCCGCGCTGCTCCACGACACCGTCGAGGACACCTCGTGCACCCTCGATGACCTGAGGCGGGACTTTGGCGACGAAGTCGCGATGCTCGTCGACGGCGTCACGAAGCTCGACAAGGTCTCCTTCGGCGACGCCGCGCACGCCGAGACGGTGCGCAAGATGGTCGTCGCGATGGCCAAGGACATCCGGGTCCTGGTCATCAAGCTCGCCGACCGGCTCCACAACGCCCGCACCTGGCGTTTCGTCTCGCCCGAATCCTCCGCCCGGAAGGCCCGGGAAACCCTCGAGATCTTCGCCCCGCTGGCCCACCGACTGGGCATGAACACCATCAAGTGGGAACTCGAGGACCTGTCCTTCGCCGCCCTTCACCCGAAGGTGTACGAGGAGATCGTGCGGATGGTGGGGGACCGGACCCCGGAGCGCGAGAAGCACCTCAACCTGATCCGCGACCAGATCGACGAAGACCTGCGCGCGGTGAAGATCAAGGCCACGATCACGGGCCGCCCCAAGCACTACTACTCGATCTACCAGAAGATGATCGTCCGCGGAAAGGACTTCGACGACATCCATGACCTCATGGGCGTCCGGGTCCTCGTGGACAGCGTCCGTGACTGCTACGCCACCCTCGGCTCGCTGCATTCGCGCTGGAACCCGCTGCCCGGCAGGTTCAAGGACTACATCGCAATGCCGAAGTTCAACATGTACCAGTCGCTCCATACGACGGTCATTGGGCCCGGCGGCAAGCCGGTCGAAATCCAGATCCGCACCCACGACATGCACCGGCGCGCCGAGTACGGTGTGGCGGCGCACTGGAAGTACAAGAGCGGCGGCGGGAAGGCCGCCGAGGCGACCGACAGCGGCGACCTCGGCTGGCTGCGCAGCCTCGTGGACTGGCAGCAGGAGACCGCCGACCCGAACGAGTTCCTCGACTCGCTGCGCTTCGAGATCAACGCCCGCGAGGTGTTCGTCTTCACCCCCAAGGGCGAGGTCATGGCCCTGCCGGCCGGTTCGACCCCCGTCGACTTCGCCTACGCCGTGCACACCGAGGTGGGGCACCGGACCATCGGTGCCCGCGTCAACGGCAAGCTGGTGCCGCTCAACAGCGAACTGAACCACGGCGACTGGGTCGAGATCTTCACCTCCAAGGCCGAGGGCGCCGGGCCGAGCCAGGACTGGCAGGGCTTCGTCAAGAGCCCGCGTGCGCGGAACAAGATCCGCCAGTGGTTCACCAAGGAGCGCCGCGAGGAGGCCATCGACAAGGGCAAGGACCTGCTCACCCGCGCCATGCGCAAGCAGAACCTGCCCCTGCAGCGCATGATGACCCACACCGCGCTGCTCGCGGTGGCCCAGGAGCTCCACCACCAGGACATCGCGGCGCTGTACGCGGCGGTGGGCGACGGCCATACCTCGGCCCAGAACGTTATCGAGCACCTCGTGGCCCTGATGGGAGGCCACCAGGAGGCCGAGGAAAACCTTGCCGAGCCGGCCGTCGCCAGCCAGCCGCGCCGGCCCAAGTTCTCCGACTCCGGGGTGACCGTGCGCGGGGTGGGCGACGTCTGGGTGAAGCTCGCCCGGTGCTGCACCCCCGTTCCGCCCGATCCGATCATCGGGTTCGTCACCCGCGGCTCCGGGGTCTCGGTGCACCGCTCGGACTGCCGGAACGTCCAGGAGCTGCAGGACCAGCCGGACCGGATCGTGCCGGTCGAGTGGGCTCCCACCCAGTCGAGCGTGTTCCTCGTGGAGATCCAGGTCGAGGCGCTGGACCGGAAGAGCCTGCTCTCCGATGTCACGAGGGTGCTCTCGGAGAACCAGGTCAACATCCTCGCGGCGAGCGTGAACACCTCCTCGGACCGGGTCGCCATGTCGAAGTTCGCCTTCGAGATGGGCGACCCGAAGTACCTCAACCACGTGCTGGCCGCGGTGCGGAAGATCGACGGCGTCTTCGACGTCTACCGGACGACCGGCTCGCAACGCCGCAACTAGGCCCGCCGCGGCCGGGCCACTGGACCGCCCGGCCCGGCGCGGGCCTGCCGGAGCCGGGCGAGCGCACGGGCCTTGCCCGGCACCCGGCGCGTGCTCGCCAGGGCCGCCTCCACCAGGCGCAGCGGACACTCAAGGCCCTGCGCGGAGGCCAGGGCGGCGAGGATGTCCACGGCCGTGGCGTCGGGCCCGTGGACGGCGGTGTCGAGGGCTGTGCGCAGCGGCGTGGTCACCGGAACCCCGCCGACCAGGTTGACGTCGAAGGGTCCCAGCGCCACCTGGTGCATGGTGGTGGCGCCAAACGCGGGGACCGCCGTGGTCCGCCTGCGGTGGTCGGTCACGACGCTCAGCAGCGGTGGCGGCGGCGCGCAGCCGTACACCCACGCGGCGCACTGGCGGGCAAGGGCGACCCGGCCGCGCAGCGGGGCCGGCAGCGCGTTGGCCGCCGCACGGGCGCGCAGGACCGCATCCTCGGGGCAGTCGCTGCGCCGGTAGGTCTCCCGGTAGACCCGGCGCACCAGGCCGTCCAGGTTCATCGCCTGCAGCTCGACGGCGCTGAAGAACTCCCCGGCGTGGAACAGCACCTCCTCGCGCTCCCGCTGGGGCGAGGCAGGTCCGGCGCGCGCCCAGGTGTCTCGGACGATCCGGACGGGAGGGACGGCGGTCCCGGTGCTGAGGGGGGACATTGCTCAAGCATCCCGAATCAGGCCCGGCACGGAGAAGCCCCCGGACCCCGATGTGGAAAACCGGGGGCCGGGGGCTTCCGCCGCGGCCGGGGGCTAGGAGAAGTCCTGCGCCGACCGTTGGAGCATTTCGAGCCACTGCTCGCGGGCGGAAAGGGCTTCCTTGGCCGTGGAGATCCGCTTGGCGTCCCCGGCCTTCTCGGCCGCCGCAAGGTCATCCCTGAGCGTGGCGATGGTCGCCTCGAGCTGGCTCAGGGCGCTGTTGGTCCGGGCCTTGGTCTCGGGGTTCGTCTTGTGCCAGTGCTCGTCCTCGGCGGCCTTGACGGCGTCCTCAATGCGGCGCAGGCCGGCGTCCATCCGGCCGATGTCGGCGCGCGGCACCTTGCCCGCCTCCTCCCACCGGTCCCGGATCGACTGCAGCGCCTTCTTGGCGGCGGCGACGTCCTTCACCGGCAGCAGCCGGGCGGCCTCCTTGAGGAGCGCCTCCTTGGCCACGAGGTTCGCGCCGTACTCCTCGTCGACGGCCTCGTTGGCGGACTTGCGCGCCTCGAAGAAGCGGTCCTGCGCGGCGCGGAAGCGCGCCCACAGGGCGTCGTCGTCCTTGCGGCTGGCCCGCTTCGAGGCCTTCCACTCGTCCATCAGGCGCCGGTACTCGGCGGCCGTGGCCCCCCAGTCGGTGGAGCTGGAGAGGCTTTCGGCGCGGGCGATCAGCGCTTCCTTGGCCCGCTTGGCCTCGGCGTTGTCGCTGTCGAGCTGGGAGAAGTAGGCGCGGCGGTGCCGGTCGAAGATGGTGCGCGCGGAGCGGAAGCGCTTCCACAGGGCGTCCTCGGTGCCGCGGCCCAGCCGGGGGCCGTTCTTCTGCGCGGTCTTCCACAGCTCGAACAGCTCGTTCATGCGCGTGCTGCTGACCTTCCACTGGACGGTCGAGGGGTCGCGTCCGGCGAGTTCCTCGGCCTCGGCCACGATCGCTTCGCGGGCGGCGAGCTCCTTCGCCTTCAGTTCCTCCTGGGCGGCCCGCTCGGCCTTCTCGAGGCCCGTGATGGACTCGGTCAGCGCGTCGATGCGGGCCTCGAGCGCGGCGACGTCGCCGACGAGCTTGTATTCGGCGACCTGGCTGCGCAGGTGCTTCGCGGTCTTGAGCATGTCGGCCGAGGGCGCCCTGCCCTTGACCCGCTGCTCCAGCAGCACCACCTGGCTGACGACGTCGTCATACTTCTTCACGAAGTAGGCGAGGGCCTCTTCGGGCGACGCATCGGGGTACTGGCCGACGGGGTGTTCCTCGCCGTTGAGGAGCAGGAAGACGTGCCCGTCGTCCTCGACCCGCGCGAACTTCGCGGCCTCGGCCAGCGGCGTGCTGTGGGCCGGGGGGACGGCGAGCGGCGTCTGTGCCTTCTTCAGCGGCCGCGGCGCCATCGCCGTGGGCAGGGGAGCGCGCGGGGCGGGCGGGGTGCCGGGGCCGGCCGGCCGCGCCGGGGCCCGGGTCTCGGGGACGGCCAGCGCTGTGGCCGCCGGGGTCTCCGGGACGGGCGGGACCTCCGTGCCAGCGGGTGCCGCGTCCGGGGTCTCGGGGGCGGCCGGCGCTGCGGCGGTCGGGGCTTCCGGAGCGTCGGGGACCAGCTCCCCGTTGGCGGCGGCGTTGCCTTCCGGACCCGGGGCGGCCGGAGCGTCGGCACTTGCGGTCTCCACGGGCACGTCAACGGCGGAATCGACGCTGGAGTCCTCGGCCACTGATTCGTCGTTGATGGTCATTTCGTCGGATTGCTGACTGTCTGTCACCGCTATAAGTCTTTCGCTCGATGGATGGCGGCGGACCGGTCCGCCGCCATTTCGTTCAGAGATAAGGAGTCTATCGTTCCGGGGGCCGCTGGGGTTCCCTGTGTAGCGGCCCCTTTTTCGGGCGGCGTTCCCGCGTTTCGCCGGGCACCCCGTCAGCCCCTAAAATGAGTGCCGCACCGGTGGAAGCGCGTCCCTGGCTGCACCGACCTAGGAGATACGCCCCATGGCACGTAAGGCATCACTGTCCGGCTTCCCGGAATGGCTTCCGCAGGAGCGGCTGATCGAGCTGCATGTGCTGGACACGCTGCGCCGGGTCTTCGACCTCCACGGTTTCTCGAACATCGAGACCCGCGCCGTCGAGACCGTCGACCAGCTGCTGCGCAAGGGCGAGATCGACAAGGAGGTCTACGCGGTCTCGCGCCTGCAGGCCGATGAGGCTTCCGCGTCCGAGGCGGGCCTGGCCCTCCACTACGACCTCACGGTGCCCTTCGCCCGGTACGTCGTCGAGAACGCGGGCCACCTCGCTTTCCCCTTCCGGCGCTCCCAGATCCAGAAGTGCTGGCGCGGGGAGCGCCCGCAGGAGGGGCGCGCCCGGGAGTTCACCCAGGCGGACATCGACGTCGTCGGCGACGGCGTCCTGCCGTTCCGGTACGACGTCGAGCTCGCCCTGGTGGTCGTGGAGGCACTGGGCGCGCTGCCGATTCCCGACTTCACGCTGCGGGTCAACAACCGCAAGCTCGCCGAGGGCTTCTACCGCGGCATCGGGCTGACGGACACGGCCTCGGTGCTGCGCAGCATCGACAAGCTCGAGAAGATCGGCGCCGCCAAGGTGGGGCAGCTGCTGCGCGAGGAGCTCGGCGCAACCGACGACCAGGTCGACGCCGCCCTCGCCCTTGCCGCCATCCGCACCCCCGACACGTCCTTCGTGGCGCAGGTGAGGGCCCTCGGGGTCACCGACGAGCTGCTCGAGGAGGGTCTGACCGAGCTCGAGCAGGTCATCGCCGAAGCCTCCAAGCGGGCGCCCGGCCGCGTGGTGGCGGACCTGAGCATCGCCCGCGGCCTGGACTACTACACCGGCACCGTCTACGAGACGGTCCTGAACGGGCACGAAAGCCTCGGCTCGATCTGCTCGGGCGGGCGCTACGACAGCCTCGCCGCGAAGGGCAACCGCACCTTCCCCGGCGTCGGGCTGTCAATTGGCGTCACGCGGATCGTCTCCCGGATCCTGAGCCAGGACTTCGCGGCCGCGTCCCGGCAGGTTCCCACCGCCGTCCTGGTGACCCTGGCAGACGAGGATTCCTGGTCGGCGGCCCAGGACGTGGCCGCGGCCCTGCGGGCGAGGGGCATCTCCGCGGAGGTTGCCGCCAGCGCCGAGAAGTTCGGCAAGCAGATCAAGTTCGCCGACCGCCGCGGCATCCCCTTCGTCTGGTTCACCGGCGCCGACGGCACGCACGAGGTCAAGGACATCCGCTCCGGCGCACAGGAGGCCGCCGATCCGGATGCGTGGACCCCACCGGCCGCGGACCTGCGCCCGCAGGTGCTGCGCGCGCCCTGAGCGACGGGCGCACCGGTTTGCGACCGGCGCGTCAGAAAACGACTTTCGCGCCTGTAATACCCGGTGCCGGCGTCGCTATCCGGTTCGGGCGTCGCTACCGGCCGCGTTTTCCGGCACGGACGGGCCGCGGAACCCTTGCACGACGGCGCGCCCCGGCCCACCCTGCGCACCCAATTGCGACCGGTGCGCCAGAAAACGACTTCCGCGCCTGTAATACCTGGCGCCGGCGTCGTCATCGGATGCCGGCGTCGCTATCGGCCGCGAAAGTCGCGGTCTGGTGCTGGGCCGGCCGGTTCGCCGGTTCCCCGACAAGGACGGCCCGGGCCGGAGTCAGCCGCGGGCGGCGCTCCGGCCGCGGAACCCGAGCACGACGGCGCGCCCCGCAACGCCGAGCGCGAGGATCCCCGTCATGGTGAGCACCGACGCCGCCGGCAGGGTGAACGCGAGAAGCAGGCACCCTCCGGCACCGACGACATTAAGGACCTTCGGCGCGTACCACTGGCGCTCCGTCAACGTCAGCGCCGACACATTCGCGACGGCGTAGTACAGCAGCACCCCGAAGCTTGAGAAGCCCACGACCGTCAGCACATCGGTCGTCAGCAGCAGGACGACGACGGCGGCGGCGGTTGCGGCATCGGCCGCCCACGGCACCCCATGCCGCGCCCAGATCGAGGCCAGCCCCCGGGGCAGGTCACCCTCCCGCGCCATGGCGAGGGTCGTCCGGCCCACCCCGGCGATCAGTGCGAGCAGGGCGCCGAGGCTGGCCAGGGCCGCGGCGGCCGTCACCGCCAGGACCGCGGCTTCCTCGGCGCTGTCCGCTGTGCCGCCCCCGCCGGTTCCCCCTGCCGCCAGGACCGCTTCGCGCAGGGGAGCCTCCGCAGCTGCCAGCGGCCCCGCGCCCAGGGCGGAGAGCAGCGCAGCGGCGAGGACGAGGTAGAGCACGAGGGTGAAGCCGAGGGCACCGAAGATCGCCCGCGGGATGTTCTTCCGGGGCTCGCGCACCTCCTCGCCCATGGTGGCGATCCGGGCGTAGCCGGCGAAGGCGAAGAACAGCAGGCCCGCGGCCTGCAGGAAACTCCAGGGGCCGTCGGCCGGCGCTGTCCAGTCCTGCCGGGCGTTGGGTCCGGCGAAGGCCACGACGATCACGAACGCGAGCACCGGCACCACGAGGGCGACAAGGATCCGCGTCATGAGCGCGGTGCGGGTCACCCCGAACAGGTTGACGACGGTCAGTCCCACGACGGCGGCGATGGCCACCGGGGTCTCGAATCCCGGCGCGGCGTAGAGCCCGAAGGTGAACGCCATCGCGGCGCAGGAGGCCGCCTTGCCGGTCACGAAGCTCCAGCCGGCCAGGAAGCCCGGCCAGGGCCCCAGCTGGCGCCGACCGTAGAGGTAGGTGCCGCCACTGGAGGGGTGGACGGTGGCCAGTGCGGCGCTGGCGGCGGCATTGCAGTACGCGATGAACCCGGCGAGCACGACGGCGGCGGGCAGGAGGCTGCCGGCGGCCGCAGCGGCAGGACCGAAGACGACGAACACCCCGGCCCCGATCATCGAGCCGATGCCGACGGTCGTGGCGTCGAATCCGCCCATCGAGCGCCGCAGCCCCGGAACAGAGCCCATCTTGCTGCCTTCCTTCGTGGTTCACCGGGCCGTGGCCCCCGGACCCCCGCCCCGACCGGCGCACCGGGCCGGCCGGCCGTCGACGCCACCGCTGGCGGGCGGAGAGGGGGATGACCGGTAAACTCGGACACGTTTGATCTAACACTAGGCAGGTGAACATTCGCCTGCGGTACTTCTGTAGGAAGGAATGCTGTGCTGCGCACGCATGAACTCGGTTCGCTCGGATCCGGGCACATTGGACAGACCGTCACCCTGACCGGCTGGGTGGCCCGGCGCCGGGACCACGGTGGCGTTGCCTTCCTCGACCTCCGGGACGCCTCGGGCGTGGCCCAGGTCGTCGTCCGCGAGGAGGAGGTCTTCCATTCCCTCCGCAACGAATACGTCCTGCAGATCACCGGCACCGTGCAGAAGCGGCCCGAGGGCAACGAGAACCCTGCCCTGGCCACCGGTGAGATCGAGGTCATGGCCGACAAGGTCGTCGTGCTGAACACCGCCGACCCGCTGCCGTTCCAGATCGACGAGCACGTCGAGGTGGGCGAGGAGGCCCGCCTGAAGCACCGCTACCTCGACCTGCGCCGGCCCGCCCCGCAGAAGAACCTGCGCCTGCGCTCGGAGGCCAGCCGGGTCGCCCGGGAGCTGCTGCACGCCGACGGCTACGTCGAGATCGAGACCCCCACCCTGACCCGCTCCACCCCCGAGGGCGCGCGCGACTTCCTGGTGCCCGCCCGGCTGGCCCCCGGCTCCTGGTACGCCCTGCCGCAGTCGCCGCAGCTGTTCAAGCAGCTGCTGCAGGTCGGCGGGTTCGAGAAGTACTACCAGATCGCCCGCTGCTACCGCGACGAGGACTTCCGCGCCGACCGCCAGCCCGAATTCACCCAGCTGGACATCGAGGCGAGCTTCGTCGAGGAGGACGACATCATCGCCCTCGGCGAGCAGCTGATCACGCGCCTGTGGAAGCTGATCGGCGTCGAGATCCCCACCCCGATCCGCCGGATGACCTACGCCGACGCCATGGCGAAGTACGGCTCCGACAAGCCGGACCTGCGCTTCGGACTCGAGCTCACCGAGCTCACCGAGTTCTTCAAGGACACCGGCTTCGGCGTCTTCAAGGCCCCCTACGTCGGCGCCGTCGTCATGCCCGGCGGAGCCTCCCAGCCCCGCCGCACGCTCGATGCGTGGCAGGAGTTCGCCAAGCAGCGCGGCGCCAAGGGCCTCGCGTACGTCCTGATCGACGACGACGGCAGCCTCCGCGGCCCCGTCGCCAAGAACCTCAACGACGCCGAGCGCGAGGGCCTCGCCGCCGCCGTCGGCGCGAACCCGGGCGACTGCATCTTCTTCGCAGCCGGCGAGAAGGCGCCCTCCCGCGCCCTGCTCGGTGCGGCGCGCGTCGAGATCGGCCACCGCACCGGACTCATCAAGGACGGGGACTGGGCCTTCGTATGGGTCGTCGACGCCCCGATGTTCGAGCCGGCCTCCGCCGCCGTGGCCGCGGGCGACGTCGCCGTCGGTGCGGGTGCGTGGACCGCGGTGCACCACGCCTTCACCTCGCCCAAGCCCGAGTTCCTGGACACCTTCGACACCGATCCCGAGAACGCGCTGGCGTACGCCTACGACATCGTCTGCAACGGCAACGAACTCGGCGGCGGGTCGATCCGTATCCACCGGCGCGACCTGCAGGAGCGGGTCTTCGCCGTCATGGGCCTGAGCGCGGAGGAGGCCCAGGAGAAGTTCGGGTTCCTGCTCGAAGGCTTCAAGTACGGCGCGCCTCCCCACGGCGGTATCGCCCTGGGCTGGGACCGGGTCGTCTCGCTGCTGGCCGGGACCGACTCGATCCGCGACGTCATCGCGTTCCCGAAGTCCGGCGGCGGGTACGACCCGCTGACGGCCGCTCCGGCGCCGATCACCCCGCAGCAGCGCAAGGAGGCCGGCGTCGACGCGCGGCCGAAGTCCGCGGAGCCAAAGCCGGCCGAAGGCAAGGCCCCGGCCGAGGCCTAGGCCGCACGCCCCGTCCTCCCCGCACGAAACCGCAGCTCACCACGCTCTCGCAGACCGGAAGCGTGGTGAGCTGCTGTCTCGGGGGGTAAGTGCCGCGCGGGCCCCTGCCGTCCGGCACCCACGCCCACCGCCGTCCGGCGCCCATGCGGCGTGCGCCGGACCCCGCGCGTCCTTCTCCGCCGAATGTGCAGTTCACCACGTTTTGGGACCGTGGAAGCGTGGTTTTCTGCAGTTTCGGCGGGGGAGGAGGGGAGTCGCGCGCCGCCCGCCAGGAGCGTTCGGACGCAATTGATCGCTGGGAGAGAAATAACGCGGCCCGGTGACGCGTTATGAAATAATCAAACAAGTACGTGCTCCGGGGTCGGTGTAATTCCGAACCGGCGGTGATAGTCCGCGACCCGGCGGTTACTGCGCATCCGCGCAGGGACCCTCGGTTGAGCCGGTGAAATTCCGGCACCGACAGTTAAAGTCTGGATGGGAGAAGCACGCACAGCAGGACGCCGTCGGCGCGTCCCCTTTCTTCGGGGGCGGTGTCGCGGGGTCCGCGCCGGCCCTTCCGCCGCGCGCGGCCGGGTCCTTTCAGCTGTCGTCACCCCGAGCCGTTGAGACGGTAAGGAACGACATGGATTTTCTGCAGTGGCTCTTCGAGGCCCGCATCCCCGTTGGAAACAGCTCACTGCTGCTGCGTGAGGTCATCGGGAACGTTTTCGGTCTGCTCAGCGTCCTCGGCGGCATGCGCCGGCGCGTCTGGGCCTGGCCTGTCGGCATCGCGGGGAACGTCCTGCTGCTGACCGTCTTCCTCGGCTCGGCCTTCGGCGGCGCCGGCGCCGTGAGCCTCCTCGGCCAGGCCGGCCGGCAGGTGATGTTCATTCTTGTCTCGGTCTACGGCTGGCGCCAGTGGCAGGCCGGGCGGCAGGCCGCCGGTGCGGCCGTCACGCCCCGCTGGGCCCCCGCCCGGGCACGCATTGGAATCGTCGCCGGGATGATCCTCGGCACCGTCGCCCTCACCCCGCTGTTCCGCGCCCTCGGGTCGTACGAGCCGGTGTGGGCCGACGCCTGGACCTTCGTCGGGTCGCTGCTGGCCACCTTCGGGATGGCCAAGGGCTGGGTCGAGTTCTGGCTGATCTGGGTCGCCGTCGACATCGTCGGTGTTCCCCTGCTCTTCAGCGCCGGCTACTACGCCAGCGCCGTCATGTACCTGATCTACGGCGGCTTCACCATCCTTGGGTTCGCCGTGTGGACCCGTGAGCGCCGGCGGGAGGAAGCACGCACGCGCGACGTCCCGGTGGCCTCCTCCCTCAAGCAGGCACAGTGACGCCACCAGCGCCGGAGGCGCCGGACGCGGCCGCCCCGAACCGCGCGGAAATCGAGGCAATGGACCGTGCCCTCGAGTACGCCTCGCAGGGGGTGCGCGGCGCCAACCCGCTGGTCGGCGCCGTCCTGCTGGGCACCGACGGCCGGGTGCTCGGTTCCGGATACCACCGCGGGGCCGGCACGCCCCACGCCGAGGCCGCCGCCCTGGCGGACGCCCGGTCCCGGGGTGCCGACCCGGCAGGGGGCACCATGGTGGTCACGCTCGAACCGTGCAACCACCAGGGCCGCACCGGCCCCTGCTCGGTGGCCATCCACCAGGCGGGGATCCGCCGGGTCGTGTTCGCCGCCCCCGACCGCACGGCCCAGGCCGCCGGAGGCGCGCACTGGCTGAGCCGGAACGGCGTCGAGTGCGTCGGCGGGCTCCGCGGAGCCGAATCGGAACACCTCAATGCGCGGTGGATGCGTGCCACCGCCGAATCGAGGCCGTTCGTCACCCTCAAGACCGCGTCGAGCCTCGACGGACGCGTTGCCGCCGCCGACGGGACCAGCCAGTGGATCACCGGCGGCCCGGCCCGCGACGACGGCCACGCCATCCGGGCGCGCGCCGACGCGGTGCTCGCCGGCACCGGCACCGTGCTGGCCGACAATCCGCGCCTCACCGCCCGCCCCGCCGGTCCGGCCGCGGCCGACGGTCCGCAGCCGGCCCGGCCGCTGCGCGCCGTCATGGGCCTGCGGCCCGTCCCGGAGGATGCCGCCGTGCGCGGACCGGGCTTCGTCCAGCTGGCCACCCGCGACGTCGCCGCCGCACTGTCGGACCTGCACGGGCGCGGCGTCCGCCACGTCCTTGTGGAGGGCGGCCCGGGGATCGCCGGCGCGTTCCTGGCGGCCGGCGTCGTGGATGAGCTGGTCAGCTACATCGCCCCCGTGCTGCTGGGGGAGGGCACCCCGATGTTCCCGCCGATCGGCGTTGCCACCCTGGCGGACGCCCGCCGGTGGGCCCCCGACCCCGCCGGCGGCGGCGCGCTCGCCCAGCTCGGGCAGGACGTGCGCCTGCGCCTGCGCCCGGCGGACCCGCCCGACGCCGCCCCTCCCGCCGCGGACCCCGCCCTGCGGGCCGCCACCACCCTTTCCACCACCGAGCCACACCAGGAGTAAGCCATCTTCACCGGAATCGTTTCAGAACAGGGACGCGTGGTCTCCCTCGACCTCGCCGCCGACGGGGAAAGCGCGGTGCTCGTCTTCGAGGCCGCCGACACCGGCACCGGCCTCACCCCGGGCGCCTCCATCGCCGTCAACGGCGTCTGCCTCACCGCCGTCCGGCTCGAGGGGGGCCGGGTGGCGGTGGACGTCATGGGGGAGACCCTGCGCCGCACCACCACGGGCGCCCTCGCCCCGGGCGCGCCGGTGAACCTCGAGCGCTGCGTGCCCGCCGGCGGGCGGCTCGACGGGCACGTCGTCCAGGGCCATGTGGACGGGCTCGGCGTGCTGCGCGAACGCGAGGACCTCGGCGCGTGGCACCGGCTGCGCTTCTCCCTTCCCGCGTCCCTGGCCCGCTACGCGGCCGAGAAGGGCTCCATCGCGGTCGACGGCGTCTCCCTCACCGTAAGCGCGGTCAGCGCACCGCAGGAGCAGGAGCCGTGGTTCGAGGTGGGCCTGATCCCCACGACCCTCGCGGAGACCGGCCTCGGCGCCAAGGCCCCCGGGGACCCCGTCAACCTGGAGATGGACGTGCTGGCCAAGTACACCGAACGCCTCCTCGGCTTCGCCCCCGCCGGCGAACGCGCCCAGCACCCCGGCACCGGGGACGCCGGAGCGGCGGCATGACCTCCGGACCCGGCGCCGGCGTGCGGCTCGACGGGATCGCCGCGGCCGTGGCGGCGATCGCCGCCGGGCGCGCCGTGGTCGTCGTCGACGACGCCGACCGCGAGAACGAGGGCGACATCATCTTCGCCGCCGAGGCCGCGACCGCCGCCCTGATGGGCTGGACCGTGCGGTACACCTCCGGCGTGCTGTGCGTCCCGCTCGAGGCGGCGGCGGCCGACCGGCTGAGCCTGCCGCCGATGACCGCGGTCAACCAGGACGCCAAGGGCACCGCCTACACGGTCTCCTGCGACGCGGCGGCCGGTGTCACCACCGGGATCAGCGCCGCCGACCGGGCGCGGACGGCCCGCGTGCTCGCGGACCCGGCCAGTTCGGCCGGCGACCTCACCCGCCCCGGGCACGTCTTTCCGCTGCGCGCGGCCCCCGGCGGGGTGCTCCAGCGCCCCGGCCACACCGAGGCGGGGGTGGACCTGTGCAGGCTGGCGGGCCTGCAGCCTGCCGCGGTCATCGCCGAGCTCGTGCACGACGACGGCGGCATGATGCGCCTGCCGGCGCTGCGGGCCTTCGCCGACGAGCACTCCCTTCCCCTGATCTCAATCGAAGACCTGGCCGCCCACCTGCGGTCCGCGGCAGGCGCCGCACCCACCCCCACCGAAACACCTAGGAGAACCCCATGAGCGGCCACGGAGCCCCAGTCATCGACATCAGCGGCGTCAGCACCGAGGAGGCCCCGCTGAAGCTCGCGGTCATCGCGGCCAGCTGGCACACCGAAATCATGGACGGGCTGCTCGACGGCGCCCGCCGCGCCGCCGCGGAGGCCGGGGTGGAGACCACCGAGGTGCGGGTTCCGGGCAGCTTCGAGCTGCCGGTGGCCGCGGCGAGGATGGCGCCGTACTTCGACGCCGTCGTGGCGCTCGGCGTCGTCATCCGCGGCGGCACCCCGCACTTCGAATACGTCTGCTCCGCCGCCACCGACGGCCTCACCGAGGTCAGCGTGCGCACCGGCGTTCCCGTCGGCTTCGGCGTGCTCACCTGCGACACCGAGCAGCAGGGCCTGGACCGGGCCGGGCTGCCCGGATCCAAGGAGGACAAGGGCCACGAGGCGGTCACCGCGGCCCTGGCCGCGGCGGCGGCCCTGCGCCCCTGGAAGATGTAGGCGGCGCCCAGGGGGCCGGAGGTGTTGATCACACCCCCGCCCCCCGGATGCGGGACCCGGCGGCGGAACCCAGTAACGTTGGCAGGGTGAAAACCTTTGATTCCCTCTTCGAGGAGCTGAGCGCAAAGGCCGCCGCCCGCCCCGCCGGGTCCCGGACCGTGGCCGAGCTGGACTCCGGCGTGCACGGAATCGGCAAGAAGGTCGTCGAGGAAGCCGCCGAAGTGTGGATGGCCGCCGAGTACGAGTCGAACGAGAATGCCGCCGAGGAGATCTCCCAGCTGCTCTACCACCTGCAGGTCCTCATGCTCGCCAAGGGCCTCACGCTCCAGGACGTCTACAAGCATCTGTAGCCGCACCCGCGGCCACTGATCCTCGACCCCCACCTCTTCGAGCGAAAGACTCCCCAATGCTTCGTGTAGCAGTTCCCAACAAGGGCGCGCTCTCCGAATCCGCGACCGCCATGCTGGCCGAGGCCGGTTACCGGCAGCGCCGCGACCCGCGCGAGCTGGTTCTCGTCGACCCCGAGAACGACATCGAATTCTTCTTCCTCCGTCCGCGCGACATCGCCGTGTACGTCGGCTCCGGCACGCTCGACGTCGGCATCACCGGCCGCGACCTGCTCCTTGACGCGCAGGTCAAGGCCGAGGAGCTCCTGCAGCTCGGCTTCGGCGCCTCCACCTTCCGCTTCGCCGGACCGGTGGGGAACTTCTCCTCCCTCCAGGAACTCTCCGGCAAGCGCCTGGCCACCAGCTACGACGGGCTGCTGCGCGACTACCTCACCGAGCACGGCGTCGAGGCCACCGTCGTCCGGCTCGACGGCGCCGTGGAGTCCTCGGTGCGCCTCGGCGTGGCCGACGCCATCGCCGACGTCGTGGAGACCGGCAGCACCCTGAAGGCCGCCGGCATGGAGATCTTTGGGGAGCCGATCCTGCGCAGCGAGGCGGTGCTGATCGGCCGGGCCGGGGTGCAGGCGCCCGCCGGACTCGACGTCCTGCTGCGCCGTCTGCAGGGCGTGCTCGTGGCCCGCCAGTACGTGATGATGGACTACGACATCCGCAAGGAACTCGTCGATGAGGCCGCCGCGCTCACCCCGGGCCTCGAATCGCCCACCGTCTCCCCGCTGCGCGATTCCGACTGGGTCGCCGTGCGCGTCATGATCAAGCGCAACCAGACCAACCGGGTGATGGATGAGCTCTACGACCTGGGCGCGCGCGCCATCCTCGTAAGCACCATCCACGCCTGCAGGATCTAGGGGCTCCCATGGCTGTCGCAATCCGCGTGATCCCCTGCCTCGACGTCGACGCCGGCCGCGTCGTCAAGGGCGTGAAGTTCGAAGACCTCCGCGACGCCGGCGACCCGGTGGAGCTCGCGCACCGCTATGACCGGGCCGGAGCCGACGAGCTGACCTTCCTCGACGTCACCGCCTCATCCTCCCAGCGGGAGACGACGTTCGACGTCGTCGGCCGCACCGCCGAGGAGGTGTTCATCCCGCTGACCGTGGGCGGCGGGGTCCGCAGCGCCGCCGACGTCGACCGGCTGCTGCGCTACGGCGCGGACAAGGCGTCGATCAACACCGCGGCGGTGGCCGAACCGGCCCTGATCGACGAGATCACCCGGCGCTTCGGCTCCCAGGTGCTCACCCTCTCCCTCGACGCTCGCCGCACGCGCGGCGCGCAGACCCCGTCGGGGTTCGAGGTCACCACCCACGGCGGGCGCACCGGCACCGGGATCGACGCCGTCGCGTGGGCCCGGGAGGCCGCGGACCGCGGGGTGGGCGAGATCCTGCTGAACTCGATCGACGCCGACGGCACCAAGGACGGATTCGACCTTGAGCTGATCCGCGCCGTGCGCGCGGCGGTCGGGGTGCCGCTGATCGCCTCGGGCGGTGCCGGCGCGCCGGAGCACTTCCCGCCGGCCGTGGCGGCGGGGGCGGATGCGGTGCTGGCGGCCTCGATCTTCCACTTCGGGCCTCCCGACGCCATCGCGCAGGTCAAGAAGGCCATCCGGGACGCCGGGTACCCCGTCCGCTAGGCGGGCCCGGGGGAGGTCAGGGCCCGACGTCGGCGCTCTCGAGCAGCGCCACCGCCTCGGGCCTGCCCTCGAAGGCGACAAGGGCCTGCCGCCGCCGCCCGTGGGCGTGCAGCAGCAGCTCCGAAGGTTCGCCGATGATCGCCACCGACACCGGGGCGCGGCGTGCCACGTGGCGCGGACCGTCGGGCCGCACCAGCACGATGCCGACGTCCACCCCCCGGTAGAGCAGGGCCGCGCGCTTGATGAGTTCGGCCCACAGCGTCGAGGAGTAGCCCTCGTCCAGGGCCCGCGGCGCCCACCGGGTGCCGGCCCGCCGCACGTCCTCGGTGTGCACGAAGTATTGGACGAGGTTCGCGTTGCGGGCGATCCCGCCGATGCGCAGGGGCGACAGCGCCGGCGGCCCGGCACGGAACTTCTGTACCAGGGCGGTGTACTCCTCCGGGGTCGCGGCGGCCTCCGCCGTCCTGCGCACTGCCCGCTCGGCGGCCGCCGCCAGCGGCTTCACCAGCAGGCCCGCGCCGTGGGCGGGCCGGTGTTCCCGCAGGTAGAGGTGCGCCGCCAGCTCCCGGGTGCGCCAGCCGCCGCAGAGCGTGGGGGAGTCCGGGCCTGCCGCCATCAGCGTTTCGGCCAGAACCTCGCGGGACGGAGTTACGTAGCGCATCACTGGAAAAACTAGCACGAACCGGCCTCCCCGGAGGCGCTGCGCGGGGCGCGTTTGCGCGGCATTAGAATTAACAGCGATGTCTTCTCCCCAGCCAGGCCCCCCGACCCCCGCGGACCCCGCCGTCCGCCTCGCCCCCGGCGTCGCCGCCGCGCTCAAGCGCGACGACGCCGGCCTCGTTGCCGCCATCGTGCAGCAGTACGACACCCTTGAGGTGCTCATGCTCGGCTGGATGGACGACGAGGCCCTCCGGCGCACCCTGTCCACCGGCCGGGTCACGTTCTACTCGCGGTCCCGCCGCGAGTACTGGCGCAAGGGCGACACCTCCGGGCACACGCAGTGGGTGAAGTCGGTCTCCCTCGACTGCGACGGCGACGCGCTGCTCGTTGCGGTGGACCAGGTTGGGGCGGCCTGCCACACCGGCACCCGCACCTGCTTCGACGGCCGGGCGCTGGATGCCGTCACCGGCAGCCGGCCCGATGCCGCGCACGCGGGCAAGGAAGGCTAGGCGGATGCAGCAGCTTGGAACGATCAGCCCCACCCTGGAGGAGTTCCGCCGCCTGGCCGCGGACCGCCGGGTCATTCCGGTCTCCGTGAAGGTCCTGGCCGACGCCCACACGCCCATCGGGGTGTACCGCCGGCTGGCCGACGGGCGGCCCGGCACCTTCCTGATGGAGTCCGCCGCCGGCGGGGGAGTCTGGTCCCGGTATTCGTTCATCGGCGCCAAGTCCCGGGCCACCCTGACCTCCCGGGACGGCTCGGCCCACTGGCTGGGCGAACCTCCCGCCGGGGTGCCCACCGCAGGCAGCCCCGTCGAGGCGGTCCGGCTCACCGTCGAGGCCCTGCGCACCGAACGCTTCCCCGGCCTTCCCCCGTTCACCTCGGGCCTCGTGGGGTTCGTCGGCTGGGAGGCGGTCCGCCACTGGGAGCGCCTGACCAGCCCGCCCGAGGACGACCTCCAGCTGCCCGAGCTGGCCATGTGCCTCGTGTCGGACATGGCCATCCACGACAACTCCGAAGGTTCGCTCACCCTCGTCGCCAACGCCATCAACTTCGACGGCTCCGACGAGCGGGTCGACGAGGCGTGGCACGACGCCGCAGCGCGCATTGACAGCATGCTCGCCGCCCTCGCCGAGCCCGCCGACCAGCCGGTCTCCGTCCTCGCCACGGCCCCGGCGGCGGAGCTGATGGAGCGGGTGCGCGAACGCTGGGACGAACCGCTCTACCTGGCGGCCATCGAGCGCGGAAAGCAGGCGATCGTCGACGGCGACGTCTTCCAGGTCGTCATCTCGCGCCGCTTCGAACTCGACTGCGGCGCCGCGGCGCTCGATGTCTACCGCATCCTGCGGACCACGAACCCGAGCCCCTACATGTACCTGTTCAGCCTCGAGGATCCCGACGGCAGGGAGTACTCGATCGTGGGCTCCTCACCCGAGGCGCTTGTCACGGTGACCGGCGACGAGGTGATCACGCATCCGATCGCCGGTTCGCGCCCGCGCGGCGCCGGCCCCGAGGAGGACCGCGCGCTGGCGGAGGAACTGCGGGCCGACGAGAAGGAGAAGGCCGAGCACCTCATGCTCGTCGACCTGGCCCGCAACGACCTCTCGAAGGTCTGCCGGCCCGGCAGCGTCGACGTCACGCAGTTCATGGAGATCGAGCGGTTCAGCCACATCATGCACCTTGTCTCCACCGTCGTCGGGCGCCTCGCCCCCGGCCGCACCGCCTATGACGTCCTCGCCGCGACCTTCCCCGCGGGCACCCTCTCGGGGGCGCCGAAACCGCGGGCGCTGCGCCTGATCGATGAACTCGAACCCCACCGCCGGGGCATCTACGGCGGCGTCGTCGGCTACCTCGACTTCGCCGGCGACATGGACCTCGCCATCGCCATCCGCTCCGCCCTGCTGCGCGACGGCAAGGCCTACGTGCAGTCCGGCGGCGGGATCGTCGCCGACTCCGTCCTGGAAGCCGAGGCCCTCGAAACCGTCAACAAGGCCGCCGCACCGCTCCGGGCCGCCCTCGCCGCCGCCGGCCTGCGCCCGGCCGGCAGCGCCCAGCCCTCCGCCACGGGAGCCGCACGATGAGCGCCGCCAGGCCCCGGATGCAGCGCCGCGGTACGGTCGTGCTGATGATCGTGGCGGTGGCGCTGTTCGCGTTCGGCACCACCACCCAGACCTGGCTGGAGGTGCGCCTGCCCCGGGAGGCGGTGCAGACCCCCGACCTCGCGGTCCCGGGCAGCGACGCGGCCACCCCGGTGAGCGCGTTCGCGCTGGTGGCGCTGGCGGCGGCCCTGGCCGTCTCCATCGCCGGGCGGGTGGCGCGGTGGATCGTTGCGGGGATCCTGTTCCTCGCCGGAGCAGGGATCCTCCTCACCAGCATCCGCATCGGCCTCGACCCCGCGGCGGCCGCCGCCCCGGCCATCGGCGAGGCCATCGGCATCAGCGGCGGCTCCGGCGCCACGTCCGCCGCCACCGGAATGCCCTGGCTGGCCGCCGGCGCCGGGCTGCTCCTGGCCGCGGCGTCGGTCTGGGTGGCCGTGGCCGGGCGGCACTGGGAGCGGGCCTTGCGCTACGAGAGGACCACCGGCTCAGCGGCTCCGGCCCGGGCCGCGTCGGCCCACGCCACCGACATCGACAGCTGGGACCGCCTGACCTCCGGGGAGGACCCGACACGCTGAGCGCGGGCCCCGACACCCTCGGTTCACAGGAGTGCGGCGGGTCGGTGGACCGGGGCCGATAGTGGCAGAATGTACGAAGACACCCAGAAGGAGAATCACCATGGCAGAGAACACGACCGCAGCTCCGAACCGGAACTCGCCTGAGAGCCACGCCCAGATGGGCGATGAGACGATCGGCCATGGCAACAGCCCCGCGGCGTGGACCTGCGTCCTGATCATGATCCTGGGCGCCGCCGTGTCCTCCTTCGCCTACATCTTCGCCAGCACCGAGGGCAACCGCGATGCCGGCACCGTGCTGTTCTGGATCGGCATCCTCGTCATGTTCGTCGGGCTGCTCGTCGGCTTCGTCATGCGCCGGATCGGCTACGGCGTGGGCGGGTCGAAGCTGAAGAACAACGGCCACTAG
Source organism: Arthrobacter melezitosi (assembly GCF_054511055.1). NCBI lineage: Bacteria > Bacillati > Actinomycetota > Actinomycetes > Micrococcales > Micrococcaceae > Arthrobacter > Arthrobacter melezitosi. Next base: position 40,666 of record NZ_JBTNDJ010000013.1, on the reverse strand, counting down.
GTGAGCGTTCTCGACGACATCATCTCCGGCGTCCGAGAGGACCTCAGCCTCCGGGCCGCCGGGGTGCCCCTGGCCGAGGTGCGCGCCCGCGCGCTGGAGCAGGCACCGGCCGCCGACGCCCTCGCCGCCCTGCGCGGCGACGGACGCGCCCTGCAGGTGATCGCCGAGGTCAAGCGCAGCAGCCCGTCCAAGGGTAGGCTGGCGCCCATCGCGGACCCCGCCGCCCTGGCCGCCCGCTACGAGGCAGGCGGCGCCGCCGTGGTGAGCGTGCTGACCGAACAGCGCCGGTTCAACGGGTCGCTGGCCGACCTCGACGCCGTCCGGGCGAGCGTGCGCATCCCCGTGCTCCGCAAGGACTTCACCGTTGAGGACTACCAGATCTGGGAGGCGCGCGCCCACGGCGCGGACCTCGTCCTGCTCATTGTCGCGGCGCTGGGTGACGCCCAGCTCGAGCACTTCCTCGGCCTGACCCACGAACTGGGCATGAACGCCCTCGTCGAAACGCACACCGCCGAGGAGGTCGACCGCGCTGCCGCCCTGGACGCCAGGATCCTCGGCGTCAATGTGCGCAACCTCAAGACCCTCGAGATCGACCGGTCGGTCTTCGCCGACCTGGCCGGCCGGATCCCGGAGCACGCCGTCACCGTCGCGGAGTCCGGTGTCCGCACCGTGGCCGACGTCGAGGAGTTCGCCGCCCTGGGCGCCCAGGCGGTGCTCGTCGGCGAGGCCCTCGTCCGCGGCGAGGACCCGGAGGCCGCGGTCGCGCAGTTCCGGGCGGTCGGGACGCGGGACCGTTCCGGGCTGCGGCAGCGGTGAGGCACCGGCCGCTCTAACCGGGCGCAGGGCCCCGGCGGGCCCGCCAGCAGCGAATCCGGCCGGCAGCAGCCGGCCCCGAAGGATCCAGGACAGGAAAGCTCATGACACACCAGCACACCGGCGAGCGGGCTACCAAGGCAGCCGAAGAGATCGACGGCGACGCCGCCGCTGCCTTCCTGACCCACGAGGCGCACCCCGGGAGCCTGCGCCACGCGCCCGGCCCGTACTTCGGGGACTACGGGGGACGCTGGATGCCGGAGTCGCTGATCGCCGCGCTCGATGAACTGCAGGAGACCTTCGAGTCGGCCAAGGCCGACCCGGAGTTCACCGCCCAGGTCGCGGAACTCAACGCCACCTACGCCGGGCGGCCCTCCCTGCTGACCGAGGCGAAGAGCTTCGCCGCCCACGCCGGCGGGGTCCGGATCTTCCTCAAGCGCGAGGACCTGAACCACACCGGCTCGCACAAGATCAACAATGTCCTGGGGCAGGCCCTGCTGGCCAAGCGCATGGGCAAGACCCGCCTGATCGCCGAGACCGGCGCCGGCCAGCACGGGGTGGCCAGCGCCACCGCCGCCGCGCTCCTCGGGCTCGAATGCGTCGTCTACATGGGCGCCGAGGACACCCGGCGGCAGGCCCTGAACGTCGCACGCATGCAGCTGCTTGGCGCGGAGGTCATCCCGGTCACCAACGGCTCCCAGACGCTCAAGGACGCCATCAACGACGCCCTGCGGGACTGGGTGGCCAACGTCGACACCACCCACTACCTGCTCGGCACCGCCGCGGGGGCCCACCCGTTCCCGGCGATGGTCCGCTACTTCCACGAGGTGATCGGCGAGGAGGCCCGCGCCCAGGTCCTCGAGCAGACCGGCAAGCTCCCCGACGCCGTCTGCGCCTGCGTCGGCGGCGGCTCCAACGCCATCGGCATCTTCCACGGGTTCCTCGACGACCCGTCGGTGCGCCTCTACGGCTTCGAGGCCGGCGGCGACGGCGTGGAATCCGGACGCCACGCCGCCACGATCACCCTCGGCCGCCCCGGCGTGCTCCACGGCGCCCGGTCCTACCTGATGCAGGACGAATACGGGCAGACGCTGGAGTCCCACTCCATCTCCGCCGGCCTTGACTACCCCGGCGTCGGCCCCGAACACGCCTACCTCGCCGACATCGGCCGCGCCTCCTACGAGCCGGTCACCGACCGCGAGGCCATGGACGCCTTTAAGCTGCTGTGCCGCACGGAGGGCATCATCCCCGCGATCGAAACGGCGCACGCCCTCGCCGGCGCACTGAGGGTCGGCCGGCGCCTTGCGGCGGATCTCGCCCCCGGGGAGAGCGCAGCGGACAAGGTCATCATCGTGAACCTCTCGGGGCGCGGCGACAAGGACGTCGCCACAGCGGCCGAATACTTCGACCTGCTGCCCGACGAGAGCGCGGAGCAGGAAATCGCCCAGGAAGGGGAGCAGCTGTGAAGACCCTGTCCTCGAAGGCCGCCGCCGCGGTCGAGAAGGCCCGCGCCGAGGGGCGCACCGCCCTGGTCGGCTACCTGCCCGCCGGCTTCCCCGACGTGCCCACCAGCATCGAGGCGGCCCTGGCCATGGCGGCCAACGGTGTCGACCTGATCGAGATCGGCATTCCCTACTCCGACCCGGTGATGGACGGCCGGGTCATCCAGGACGCCACGGTGCAGGCTCTCGCCGGCGGGTTCACCGTGCCCCAGATCTTCGACGTCGTCCGCGGCATCACCAGCGCCACCGACGTGCCGGTCCTGGTCATGACCTACTGGAACCCCGTGATGCGCATGGGTGTGCGGGACTTCGCCGCCCGCCTGGCCGAGGCCGGCGGCGCCGGGCTCATCACCCCGGACCTGATCCCCGACGAGGCTGCCGAGTGGCTGGCCGCCTCCGACGAGTTCGGCCTCGACCGCGTGTTCCTCGTGGCGCCGTCGACCTCGCCCGCCCGCATGCGCAGCACCGTGGAGGCGAGCCGCGGCTTCGTCTACGGGGTCTCCGTCATGGGCATCACCGGCGCCCGCACCTCGGTGGGCGCCGCCGCGCGCGCCGTCGTCGAGGACGCCCACGCCGCCGGCGCCGAACGCGTCTGCGTGGGCCTCGGCGTCTCGAGCGCCGAGCAGGTCGCGGAGATCGCACGCTACGCCGACGGCGTCATCGTCGGCACCGCGCTGGTGGCGGCACTGCGCGACGGCGGGGTGCCCGCCGTGGCCGCCCTCTGCAAGGACCTTCGCACCGGAACCGGAAAGAACCCCTCATGAACGCTGTGCCCCTTCCCGCGCTGGTCCCGGCGTCGATCCCCAGCCCGCCCGCGGAGTGGGCCAGCTTCAGCCTCGGCCCGCTGACCATCCACCTCTACGCCCTATGCATCCTGCTGGGTATCATCCTCGCCCTGTGGCTGACGCAGAAGCGCTTTGCCCGCTACGGCGGCCGGCCCGAGGCCGTCTGGGACATCGCCGTGTGGGCGGTGCCGTTCGGCATCATCGGCGGCCGGCTCTACCACGTGTTCTCCTCGCCCGACGCCTACTTCGGGCCCGACGGCGACCTCTCGCTCATCCCGCAGGTCTGGCTTGGCGGCCTCGGCATCTGGGGCGCCGTCGCCCTGGGCGCCGTCGGGGCCTGGATCGGCTGCCGCCGGGCGGGGATCCGCCTGTCGGCCTTCGCCGACGCCGCCGCCCCCGGCGTGCTGCTCGCCCAGGCGATCGGGCGATGGGGAAACTGGTTCAACCAGGAACTCTACGGCGCGCCGACCGACCTGCCGTGGGGCCTCGAAATCGACGCCGACAACCCCGCCTTCCCGGCCTCGGCCGAGCCGGGCACGCTCTTCCACCCCACCTTCCTCTACGAATCCCTGTGGAACCTCGCCGGGGTGGCCCTGCTGCTGCTGGCGGACCGACGCTTCGGGCTGCGCGGAGGGCGGATGTTCTGGCTGTACGCCGCCTACTACACCCTCGGCCGGGTCTGGATCGAGGCGCTGCGGATCGACGACGCCGAGATGATCTCCCTGTTCGGGATCACCGCACGCCTGAACGTCTGGGTCTCCATCGTGGTGTTCCTGATCTCTGTGGCCATCCTCGTGTACCTCAGCCGCCGCCTGCGCGGCGCCGGGGCGCCCTCGGTGTACCTCCCGGGACGGGAGCCGGCCGCGGAGGCCGTCGAGGACGGGAAGACCGGGTCCACGACGGGCACGGGTGCGAAGGCCACCGACGCCAAGCCCGCCAGCGGCGCCAAGCCCGCCGCCCCGGCCTCGGACGACGCGGATGTCCGCGGGGCGGACGCCTCGGCGACGCCGGAAAAGGGCCGTGGTAATCTTTCCGAAACACATGGCTCCTCAGTGACCCCAGGGTCACAGGACCCCGCGAACGCGGAGCCACGGGACTCGGCCTCCCGAACCCAGTCCCCGGGCCACCGCCCCTAAAGGACGCTTCCGGACCACACCGACGTGGCTCACCGGGTACCGGCCGGGCCACCCCTCCGACCGCCGCTACCCACGGCTCGCCAGCGCGGCACGGCGACAGTTGTCTCCGCCCCGCGCCACCGCCTGCCCGGAACAGCATCTCGACAAGTACGACCGCGCCCGCCGGCTCCCGCGGGCGCAATGGGGCCAAGGCCGTCCCCTCCCGACGCTCCATTCTGGGGGAAGGACTCTTCGAATGACCGCTCAGCACCCGAACGACGCTCCACCGGCGGGCCCGGCCGAGGCCGCCGAGGCCCCGGCCGAAACCGTGCGCTCACCGTTCGAGCGTTTCGCCTCGCTTCCGCCCGCCTCGGGGCTCTACCACCCCGAGAACGAAAAGGACGCGTGCGGGCTCGCCGTGATCGCCACCCTGCGGGGCGTGCCCGGCCATGACATCGTCGATGCCGCGCTCACCGCGCTGCGCAACCTCGAGCACCGCGGTGCCGTCGGCGCCGACGAGGGCACCGGTGACGGGGCAGGCCTGCTCACCCAGGTGCCCGACGAATTCCTCCGCGCCGTCGTCGGCTTCGACCTGCCGCCCGCGGGGTCCTACGTGGTGGGGACCGCGTTCCTCCCGGCGGAGGAGAAGGAGCAGGAGACGGCGCGCGCCGGCATCGAAGCCATCGCGGAGTCCGAGGGGCTCGCCGTGATCGGCTGGCGCGTCGTGCCCGTCGTCGCGGACCTGGTCGGCGCCATGGCCCGGGCCTGCATGCCCCACTTCGAGCAGGTGTTCCTGGCCCCCAGCGGCGGTGCGGACCCGAACCTCGACGCCAGGGCCTTCCGGGTGCGCAAGCGGGCCCAGAACAAGTACGGGGTCTACTTCCCCTCGCTGTCCTCTCGGACCCTCGTCTACAAGGGCATGCTCACCACGGCCCAGCTCGAGCCGTTCTACCCCGACCTGTCGGACCCGCGCTTCAAGACCCGGCTCGGCATCGTCCACTCCCGGTTCTCCACCAACACCTTCCCCTCCTGGCCGCTGGCCCAGCCGTTCCGGACCATCGCGCACAACGGGGAGATCAACACCGTCAAGGGCAACCGCAACTGGATGCGGGCCCGGCAGTCCCAGCTGGCCAACCCGCTGCTGGGGGACTCGCCCGAGGAACTCTTCCCGATCTGCACCCCCGGCGCGTCGGATTCTGCATCCTTCGACGAGGTCGCCGAACTGCTGACCCTCTCCGGGCGGCCGATCACCCACGCCATCATGATGATGATCCCGGAGGCCTGGGAGAACCACGCCACCATGGACCCCGCCCGGCGGGCCTTCTACCAGTACCACTCGATGCTGATGGAGCCGTGGGACGGACCGGCCGCCGTGTCCTTCACCGACGGCCGGCTCGTCGGTGCCGTCCTTGACCGCAACGGGCTGCGCCCGGCACGGTACTGGGTCACCGAGGACGGCCTCGTCGTCCTGGCCTCCGAGGTCGGCGTCATCGACATCGCGCCGGGCAGGGTCGTGCGCAAGGGACGGGTGTCCCCGGGCAAGATGTTCCTCGTCGACACCGAGGCCGGCCGCCTCATTGAGGACGAGGAGATTAAGGCCGAGGTCGCCGCCGCGAATCCGTGGGCCGACTGGGTGCGCGAGAACCTGATCTCCCTGGAGGACCTGCCCGAGCGCGAGCACGTCGTCCACACCAAGGCGTCGATCAACCGGCGCCAGCGGACCTTCGGCTACACGCAGGAGGAGCTGAGGATCCTGCTCGGGCCGATGGCGCGGACCGGCGCCGAACCGCTGGGCGCCATGGGCTCGGATACCCCGGTGGCGGTGCTCTCCAAGCGCCCGCGGCTGCTGTTCGACTACTTCGTGCAGTCCTTCGCCCAGGTGACCAACCCGCCGCTTGACGCCATCCGGGAGGAACTCGTCACCTCCATGGGCCTCTCCATCGGGCCCGACGGCAACCTGCTCTCCACCGGCCAGGTCCGCTCCAAGCAGGTGGCCCTGAAGTTCCCGGTCATCAACAACGACGAACTCGCCAAGATCGCCAACCTCGAATCCGACGACGGCGACCGCCTCACCGTGCGGGTCCGCGGCCTGTACCGGCACGACGGCGGGGAGGCCTCGCTCCGGGCGCGCCTGGCCGAGATCTGCGAGCAGGTCTCCAGCGCCCTCAACCGCGGCGTGCAGTTCGTCGTCCTGTCCGACCGCGACTCCAACGCCCAGTGGGCGCCGATCCCGTCGCTGCTGCTCACCTCCGCCGTGCACCACCACCTGCTGCGCAGCGCCAACCGCACGAAGACCTCCCTGGTCGTGGAGGCCGGCGACGTGCGCGAGGTCCACCACGTCGCCGTCCTGATCGGCTACGGCGCCTCCGCCGTGAACCCCTACCTCGCCATGGAAAGTTGCGAGGAGCTTGTGCGGAACGGCGACATCACCGGTGTCACCGCCGAGGCCGCCGTCGCGAACCTCATCAAGGGCCTGGGCAAGGGCGTCCTGAAAATCATGTCCAAGATGGGCATCTCCACCGTGAGCTCCTACTGCGGCGCCCAGACCTTCGAGGCGCTCGGGCTCGCCCAAGAGCTCGTCGACGAATACTTCCACGGCACCCAGACCCAGCTCGGCGGCGTTGAACTCGACGTGATCGCCGCGGAGGTCGCCGCCCGGCATGCCGCGGCCTACCCCGAGGACGGCATCGAAGACCCGCACCGCGGGCTCGAGAACGGCGGCGAATACCAGTGGCGCCGGGAGGGCCCGCCGCACCTGTTCAACCCCGAGACCGTCTTCCGGCTCCAGCACGCCACCCGCGAACGCCGGTACGACATCTTCAAGTCCTACACGAAGGGCGTCGACGACCAGTCCCGGGAACTGATGACCCTGCGCGGGCTCCTGAAGCTGCGCGGCGGGGAACGCCCGCCGGTGCCGCTCGAGGAGGTGGAGCCCGTCTCGAGCATCGTGAAGCGCTTCTCCACCGGCGCGATGAGCTACGGTTCCATCTCCCGGGAGGCCCACGAGACCCTGGCGATCGCCATGAACCGGCTCGGCGCGAAGTCGAACACCGGCGAGGGCGGGGAGGACACCGACCGGCTGCTGGACCCCGAGCGCCGCTCCGCCATCAAGCAGGTGGCCTCCGGCCGTTTCGGCGTCACCAGCCTGTACCTGACCAACGCGGAGGACCTCCAGATCAAGATGGCGCAGGGCGCCAAGCCCGGCGAGGGTGGCCAGCTGATGAGCCAGAAGGTCTACCCGTGGATCGCCCGCACCCGGCACTCGACGCCCGGTGTCGGACTGATCTCCCCGCCGCCGCACCACGACATCTACTCCATCGAGGACCTCGCGCAGCTGATCTACGACCTGAAGCGCTCGAACCCCTCGGCCCGGGTGCACGTGAAGCTCGTCTCCGAGGTCGGCATCGGCACGGTGGCCGCCGGCGTCACCAAGGCCAAGGCCGACGTCGTGCTGGTCTCCGGGCACGACGGCGGCACCGGCGCCAGCCCGCTGAACTCCCTGAAGCACGCCGGAATGCCGTGGGAGCTTGGCCTGGCCGAGACGCAGCAGACCCTCATGCTCAACGGGCTGCGCGACCGCGTCGTGGTCCAGGTGGACGGGCAGCTGAAGACCGGCCGCGACGTCGTCATCGCCGCCCTGCTCGGCGGGGAGGAGTTCGGCTTCGCCACGGCGCCGCTGGTCGTCTCCGGCTGCGTCATGATGCGCGTGTGCCACCTCGACACCTGCCCGGTCGGCGTGGCGACGCAGAACCCCGAGCTGCGCAGCCGGTTCACCGGCAAGCCGGAGTTCGTCGTGAACTTCTTCGAGTTCATCGCCGAGGAGGTCCGTGAGATCCTCGCCGAGCTGGGCTTCCGCACCCTCGAGGAGGCGATCGGCCGCACCGAACTGCTCGATGTGAAGCAGGCGCTCGACCATTGGAAGGCCGACGGGCTCGACCTCGAGCCGATCCTGCGCGGCGGGGAGTTCGGCGGGGACGCCCCGCGGCGGAACCTCACGACGCAGAACCACGAGCTGGACAAGCACTTCGACAACAAGCTGATCAGCATGGGCGCCGAGGCCCTGGCCAACCGCTCCCCGGTGCGCATCTCCGTCGACGTCGTCAATACCGACCGTTCGGTGGGCACCATGCTCGGCCACGAGGTCACCCGGCGGTTCGGCCTCGACACCCTGGCCACCGACACCATCGACGTGACGCTCACCGGGCAGGCCGGGCAGTCCCTCGGGGCGTTCCTGCCCGCGGGCATCACCCTGCGGCTGCTGGGCGACTCCAACGACTACGTCGGCAAGGGCCTCTCCGGCGGCCGCATCATCGTCCGTCCGGACCGCGCCAACCATTTCCACGCCGACCGCAACGTCATTGCCGGCAACGTGATCGGCTACGGCGCCACCAGCGGCGAGATGTTCCTCCGCGGGCAGGTGGGGGAGCGGTTCCTGGTGCGCAATTCCGGGGCCACGGCGGTCGCCGAGGGCATCGGCGACCACGGCTGCGAGTACATGACCGGCGGCCAGGCCCTGATTTTGGGCCGCACCGGACGCAACTTCGGCGCCGGCATGTCCGGCGGCACGGCCTACGTCCTGGACCTGGACCGGACCCGGATGAACAAGCAGAGCCTCGACAGCGGCGAACTGCTGCTCGTGCCGCTCGACGCCGAGGACATCGAGATCGTGCGCCGGCTGCTCATCCAGCACGCCGAAGAGACCGAATCCGCCCTCGCGGCGAGCCTGCTCGAGCGCTTCGACGAGACGGTCGGGCGCCTCACCAAGGTGCTGCCGCGCGACTACGCCGCCGTCCTCGACGCCAGGGCAAACGCCGTCCAGCAGGGGCTCGACCCCGACGGCGACGAAGTTTGGACCAAGATCCTGGAGGTAACCGGTGGCTGACCCACGCGGATTTTTGAAGGTACGAGAGCGCGAGACCCAGCCCCGCCGCCCGGTCCCGGTGCGCATTCTGGACTGGAAAGAGGTCTACGAGGCGCAGGAAAAGGGAGTGCTCAAGAGCCAGGCCGGGCGCTGCATGGACTGCGGCATCCCGTTCTGCCACCAGGGCTGCCCGCTCGGGAACCTGATCCCGGAGTGGAACGACCTCATCTACCGGGACAAGGGCCGGGAGGCCGTCGAGCGCCTCCATGCCACCAACAACTTCCCCGAGTTCACCGGCCGGCTCTGTCCGGCCCCGTGCGAGTCCTCCTGTGTGCTGGGCATCAACCAGCCGGCCGTCACCATCAAGCAGGTCGAGGTCTCCATCGCGGACCTCGCCTTCGCCGAGGGCCTCGTTGAGCCGCACCCGCCGGAGCGCCTGACAGGGCGCACTATCGCCGTCGTCGGCTCCGGCCCCGCCGGGCTGGCCGCCGCCCAGCAGCTCACCCGCGCCGGGCACACGGTGGCCGTCTACGAACGCGACGACCGGGTCGGCGGGCTGCTGCGCTACGGCATCCCCGACTTCAAGATGGAGAAGGTCCACCTCGAGCTGCGCCTCGACCAGATGCGGGCCGAGGGCACCCGGTTCCGCACCGGCGTCGAGGTGGGCCGGGACATCAGCTGGGACCAGCTGCGCCGCCGGTACGACGCCGTCATCGTCGCCACCGGGGCCACCGTGCCGCGCGACCTGCCCATTCCGGGCCGGGAACTGGAGGGCGTCCACTTCGCCATGGACTACCTCGTGCAGGCCAACCGCGTCGTGGCCGGGGAGACCGTCGACGGGCAGATTTCCGCCGAGGGCAGGCACGTGGTCATCCTCGGCGGCGGTGACACCGGCGCCGACTGCCTCGGCACCGCCCACCGCCAGATGGCCGCCTCCGTCACCACCCTGGCCATCGGGCACCAGCCGCCGTCCGAACGCCGGCCGGACCAGCCCTGGCCGACCTTCCCGAACCTCTTCGAGGTGGCAAGCGCCCACGAGGAGGGCGGGGAGCGGACCTACCTGGCCTCGACGGTGGAGTTCCTCGGCGAGGACGGGAAGCTGACCGCCCTGCGGGTCGCCGAGACCGAGGTCGTCGATGGACGACGGCGGGCCAAGGCCGGCACCGAACGGGAGATCCCGGCCGACCTCGTGTTCCTCGCCCTCGGGTTCACCGGTCCCGAACCGGCGGGGCTCACCGAGCAGGTCGCCGCCGCCTTCGACGACCGCGGCAACGTGGCCCGTGACGGGTACTACATGACGAACACCCCCGGCGTCTTCGCCGCCGGCGATGCGGGCCGCGGGCAGTCCCTGATCGTCTGGGCGATCGCCGAGGGAAGGGCCTGCGCCGCGGCCGTCGACCAGTGGCTCATGGGCTCCACCCGCCTCCCGGCTCCGGTTGCCCCCACCGACCGCTCCATCGCGCTCCGCTGACCGCGTACGCGACAATCCACCCCCGAAAATCCGACTAGGCTAGGTTTCATGAGACGCGCGAAAATTGTTGCAACATTCGGTCCGGCTATCGCCAGCTATGAGAACACCCTCGCTGTGCTGGAAGCCGGAGTGGACGTGGCACGGATGAACATGAGCCACGGGGATTACGAAGTCCACGCCAAGACCTACGAGAACGTCCGGAAGGCCTCGGCCGAGCTCGGCAAGCCGGTCGGGATCTTCGCCGACCTGCAGGGCCCGAAGATCCGTCTGGGACGCTTCGTCGACGGCCCGTACGCGCTGGCGCGTGGAGATGTGTTCACTATCACCACCGAGGACATCCAGGGTACCCAGGAGATCTCCTCTACAACCTTCAAGGGCCTTCCGCAGGACGTGAAGGTCGGTGACCTGCTGTTGATCGACGACGGCAAGGTCTCCCTGAGGGCCACCGCCGTCGACGACGTCAAGGTGGTCACCGAGGTCGTCGTCGGCGGCATGGTCTCAAACAACAAGGGCATCAACCTTCCCGGCGTTGCGGTGAACGTGCCGGCGCTGAGCGAGAAGGACGAGGAGGACCTCCGCTGGGCCATCCAGACCGGGGTCGACATGGTCGCCCTGTCCTTCGTCCGGAACGCCTCCGACGTCAACCGGGTGCACGAGATCATGGACGAGGAGGGGCGCCGCGTCCCGGTCATCGCCAAGATCGAGAAGCCGCAGGCCGTGGAGGCCCTCGAGGAGATCATCGATGCCTTTGACGCCATCATGGTCGCCCGCGGCGACCTCGGCGTCGAACTGCCGCTGCAGGAGGTGCCGATCGTCCAGAAGCGCGCCATCGAACTGGCCCGCCGCTGGGCCAAGCCGGTCATCGTCGCCACGCAGGTGCTCGAGTCGATGATCGACAACCCCCGCCCGACGCGCGCGGAGGCCTCCGACTGCGCCAACGCCGTGCTCGACGGCGCCGACGCCGTCATGCTCTCGGGCGAGACGAGCGTGGGCAAGTACCCGATGGAAACCGTTCGGATCATGAACGACATCATCGAGTCCACCGAGCAGCACGGCCTCGAGCGCGTGCCGCCGCTGGGCAGCAAGCCCAAGACCCGTGGCGGCGCCATCACCCGCGCCGCCGTGGAGATCGCCGACCAGCTGGACGCGAAGTACATCTGTACCTTCACCCAGTCCGGGGATTCGGCCCGCCGGCTCTCGCGCCTCCGCCCGAAGAAGCCGGTATTCGCCTTCACCCCGGTCCAGTCGACGCTGAACGCCATGTCGCTCATCTGGGGCATCCAGCCGCTGCTGGTTGAGTTCGTGGCCCACACCGACCAGATGACCGCCCAGGTGGACCGGACCCTCTTCGAATCGGGACTCGTCGAGGTCGACGACCTGGTGGTCATCGCCGCCGGTTCGCCTCCCGGACAGGCCGGGTCGACGAACTCGATCAAGGTGCACCGCGTCGGCGACATCACCGACGCCGGGCAGCGCCCCGGCGATCACACGTCGCCCAACAAGGAGAAGGTCGGCCCCTGGCCGGTCAAGGGCAAGAAGTAGCGCCCTCCGCTCCGCGAACACGAAAGGACCCCGCCCGGTGGGCGGGGTCCTTTCGTGTAGCTGCCCGGGCCGGCGGGCCCGGGGGTGTCAGTTGACCTGGTTGATGATGGTCTCGGCCACTTCGCGCATGCTCAGGCGCCGGTCCATCGACGTCTTCTGGATCCAGCGGAACGCCTCGGGCTCGGTCAGGCCCATCTTCGTCGTCAGCAGGCTCTTGGCGCGCTCGACCAGCTTGCGGGTGGCGAACTGCTCCTGCAGGTCAGACACCTCGTTTTCGAGCGCCCGGATCTCCTCGTAGCGGGACATCGCGATCTCGATCGCGGGCAGCAGGTCCGCCGGGGTGAAGGGCTTCACCACATACGCCATGGCCCCGGCCTCCCGTGCCCGCTCCACGAGCTCCTTCTGGCTGAAGGCGGTGAGGAGCACCACAGGGGCGATGCGCGCCTTGGCGATCTGCTCGGCGGCGGTGATGCCGTCCATGACCGGCATCTTGACGTCCATGAGGACCAGGTCCGGCTTGTGTTCCTTGGCGAGCTCGACGGCCTTCTCGCCGTTGTCAGCCTCGGCCACCACCTCGTAGCCTTCGCCCTGCAGGATTTCTACGATGTCGAGCCGGATCAACGTCTCATCCTCGGCGACGACGACCCGCCGGGCGGGGCGTGCGGCGGGGGATTCCTTTGATTCAGACACGATGATTGCTCCTTGGTTACTACGTCGTACCGACCGGCCGGCGGCTTCCCAGCCGGTTCTCCAAACCAGCCTATCGGCATGTAGAGTTGTTTCGCGCACCGGTGAAATTGTGACTGCTCCACGTGGGGGTCCGATGGGCGTGGTAGGAGCCCGAATGGCGGAATTGGCAGACGCGCTGCACTCAAAATGCAGTATCGAAAGGTGTGTGGGTTCGAGTCCCACTTCGGGCACATGTTTCCCCTAGTCGGAGGCCCTTTTGCTCTCTGACTGTGGACAGCCGGCCCAATTCTGTGGTCCGGGTGCCGGTTCTGGTGGCTGTTTTGGAGCTTTCCTGGGCGCGGGGTGCCGCCTTTCTGCCGCGAAGCCCGGTTTGGGCGCTGTTACTAGTTCATGGGGGAACAGCGGGTTAGCTGCATGACCGTGGTGAAGGTTTTTGACGTGGTCATCCTCCTCGACCAGTGCAGGCGAGGGAACCACCGTAGGTTGGCCACTGATGAGCACCATCGCTACAAGCAAACCCAGGTCGGGGTGACCTCCCGTTTGCTCGCTGGTGGCTATAGAGGTTCCGGAGAACTGAAGGGGGCCGGAAGTTGCAGCGGGTGGGAAACAGCCCGTCGGCAACGGCCAAACCAGCGCCCGCATGTCATGAGCCGTATCGCGGCCATGGAGCGCGGGCACCTTCATGCGTGCGGAGGGTAAAAGTGCCACGATACCGCAAAGCGCTGCCCTAGTCGTCGTCCTGAGTGGGCGAAAGGTCTTCCTCAGGGTGAATGTCTTCACCGAAAAAAGGCTTCGGTGGCCCAAAGGCAAGTCTGGTGGCGGCGATGACAGAGGAAGTGGTGGCGAAACTGAACCCAGCGCCAATGACAGCCCCCAACGCGTAGGGCAAAACAGTCTTTAGCACGATCGTGCCCGTTGGGCCGGTCTTGGTAATGAAGTTTTCGTGGACGAGACCGTTGATCGGCTTTAGAACTGACCCCGGGATGGCCTTTAAAGTCTTCCGTGTCCAGTGCTGGCTGGTCTTCTTTGCGAAGCTGGGAATCGCGCTATCGGCCCCTTGCTCAAGGAGGATGGAGAGGGCGAGTTTCCGGCGGTGTTCGATGTCGGCCGGAGGGATCTGGTGTACCTCGGCAACAGCGAGAATGTGGAAGACGGCGGATGGAAGTGATACTGCTGGCCCACCGAGAGTAATAGCAAGGGCAGCAGCCTTTCCGATCCCCAGGGCAGCGGACGTCGCACCAGCTGCGGCGCCGGCAGCGCTGGTCGATATGAGTAGCTCGGTTTCTAGTTTCTTCAAGATGGCTGCGGGCGTCAGGCGGGGATGCTTGGTGCGCAGCTTCCGCACATGGGCGGCTGCTGGAGAGGATTGGCCCTTCAGGATGGAATTTATCTTCTCTAGGAGCGCATGATCGGGTGCCTTTGCACCATCCGGGCTTGGGTCACCGCTGGCGGTGCTCAGTCTCGGGTCTTCCAAGTTGTTTCTCCTCCTGCTTGGCCCGAATGTGGTGGTGTGGGCTGGCCCTGGGAAAAGTATGCCGTAAGGAGATCGAAGAGCGCTGTGGATGGCGGGAAGTTGGCCACGCAGTACCGTCCCTAGGCGAACCCTTCCCTAGAGCCAGGAGTCTGATCACCGGCCACGCAGCGGTGCAGCGGAAGCGGTTGCTTTCATTCGTTCAACTAGCTCGTTATGCGCGTCCCGCTGCGCTCTATCTGAGCGAGAGCGCGCACCCCGAAAGGCCCTACCATGTGACTTCACATGACCGTGTTCACGGACTTTCAAAAACTCAACTTCCAGCCGCAGACGTTCTGCCTTGTCGGGAAAAAGGTCGCGAAGTGCTTGTTCATTCGCATCGAGTAGACGCGCCTCTGAGTATTCCACAATCTTAGGTTCCCTCCCGTGAAGGCGTTCCCAATCTCTGATGGTTTGAGCCAAGTCCTCGCGGTCATGCCGCTGATCCCTTAGTGCATTGCGATACTTCACTAGGGCCTTGGTAAGCGGTGTAGGACTAGTGTCGTGCCAATCATCCAGGTCTGGGTCTTCGAGAATGTTCAAGGCTTCGCGTTGCTTCTTCTCAAGTTCACCAATCTGGTCGAATCTCGGAAAGTACACGGGTCTCTGGAGTACCAGAAGGAGAGGGTGCACAAGTCTCGTACCTAGCTGTTCGAGTTTTCGCTTCTCCGCCTTCACTGCTGACATTCGTTCAACGATCAGAATCGCTACGCCTACGGCCACACCAGTGACTAGAGCCACGATGAGATCTGGAATCACCGTTGACCAATCTGGTGGAAACGCCGATGACGAGGCACCTAAGTTCAAATCTATGGGGTTGTTCACGAATTCAAGTGTGCATCATTTTTGTGAACCCCACGCTCTGGCATTCACGAGCCGACCACCGACCAGATCCTCGTTGACGGGGTGCCGGCGGAAATCTCCTCACCGCACGCATCGCGTGAACTCAGCATCGAGACCGTGTATCAGGACCTCGCCGTCATCGACACACTCAACGGGATGCACAACCTGTACCTCTCACGCGAGATCCGCTCGGGCGTGTGGCCATTCCGGCTCCTCAACCAACGGAAGATGAAAAGCGGGGCCAGGGAGATGCTCGCCCGCATCGGAAACACGACCCTGTCACTCATCCATGGGGTAGGCGGCATGTCAGGCGGCCAGCGTGCTCATTCCCTAATGGCGGACCCAGAGAAGGTCGCTGCAATGTCCCAAGGCGAAATGAAGCTACAGTTGATTCCTCAAACTGGCGAAAGCTTACTAGTGCAAGATCTTCCTAGCGAAGAGGTCCTGGAGTCTGCAGCAGTTCGGCTTCGGCCATTGATCCTCAACGATGATCCGGTGTACTGGGGAAAGGCGTTGAAAGCTCTCGGCTACTTGCTCAAGGGACAACGACAGTCCGGAGATTAGAGGCTTTTTGGCTGAGTTGAAGACGCGATGGCAGGAACGAGTGGCTACACAACCCGGCAAGGCTCGCGCGTACTTCATACAACTGAAGCGAGGAGATGACGCTCCCACCTCCACCATTGTCGACTCAGATCTAGGCATGGCGTGGTTCTATGGCGACGTTGTACACGCGGATGCGGAACGGCGAGAAGTTGGAGCTGAGTACGGCATAAAGGAGCGATATCGTGCTGCTGCGTTACTTATCTCCAATGTAATGGTGAACAATCGCATGACCTTGAACTTTATCCGAGATCTCCACGGCCGAGGTTTACTTGACCTGGACGAAAATGCTTTTTCTGAAGAAGTGGTTGTAATGGACACCCATTTCAAGACAGCGGCTCACTTTTACGTGGGAGAAGCCGGGACTGGAATGCCGAGGACATTACGGGATCTGTTCCCGAGGGCTTCGAGCGATTTGATCTCAGTAAGCACGCCCGGGGAGTGAAGTGGGTAAGGACGACACCCAATCGGCACATTCCACTACGTGAGCGCTTCAGTCATGAGGTACTGGGAGTTTTCTAGACGTGGCGTGTGTGACACCCCGAGTGACTGAGCTCTAGAGGTATCCTCGGTCCGGCCGCGCTCAGTATGACCAAACATTAGCTGCCTTGAAAGGACCAACTGTCAGTTCGTTTTAGACCGAGCAGACAGCGAAGGAGACCTGCGGGCGTCATCGTACGTTCGCCGCTCCTGAACGCCTGGCGACTGCCCCGGGGTGGTGGGCTCTGCATGGCTGCCCATAGTTACTGATCGCCCGTACGAAAGACTGTTGGATCAGCCGCGTTCGGGGCCCATTCTTCGCGAGCCAGTCCGAGTGCCTTCGCTATCCATCGTTTTGACGTCGTGAAGATCTGCTAGCTGATCGAGGAGACGACGGCATCGGATGATTGCACTTTGAAGCGCGAGAGTAAGCGGGTCTATGGAATCGAACGTCTCATCTGTATCGATTTTCTGGCCGCCCGCGGATATTGGTCCGCTCGTCCGTTGTTCATCGGCTGCGGGGTCGGCGTGGCTCGTCAGGGCAGGTTCATTGCCTGTTTCATTCTGCTCGTTGGATGCATTGCGAGGGTCGGGGTCTGGCTGCAGCCTCATGCGTCGCATGAACTGTTCAAGAGCGCGGACTGCTCGGTCCTCCTCAGTCTTGGCCGTTTCCTTGCCTGCTATCACCCATGACTCTTCGCGTGAGATTGCCTGCTCGGCCGCGGTCCCTACGCTTAGCCGGATCAGGCGCCCGACCTCTCGGTCGATATCGCACGCCATCTGTAGGAGTGGATAGGTGGATAGGTTTTCAACATTTGGCACTTCTTCGAACGGCCTGAAAAACGCCCAAGGGTCCGCGTTCGGGTCTAGCCGTGCGATCGCGCGCAGCACGGGCTGCAAATAGGTAAGCGGTTTGACCCGGAAGGGTGCGCCAGATTTGTGTTCCCACAGTTTCAGCACAACCTCTCGCGTTGTCGCGGCAAGTTCCTGGTCGTCGGGATTCTGCTCGCAGCGTGTGATCAGTTCTGCTAGGTGGTGCGACATCCAGCGGCCGACGACATCGCTGCGATCCAGGGCGTCCGCGAGGTCACGTCCGAGTTGTAAAGATCTGTCAGCGTTAGAACTCATGGACCTCTCCTGTGTTATCGATCAGGAAGTACTTCGTGTACGGCGGCAGGAAGCGGAATTGGTCCTCGTCATCGGTAGATTTCGAGCCGCGGAACGCAGAGTCCTCCGAGCGTCTCTTGATCTCGACTTCTACGATGAGCCATCGATCGAGTTCGTCCAGAACGCCGGTAAGCCAAGAGCGGTTGGCAACTATGGCATCGCCAGAAGACCCAGTGGTCTGCCTCTCATTGGCAAAATCGTCCCATGTTGTTTGTTTGATTACGACGTTCTCGCCGTCGCGCCAGAGCCGGAAGTCCGCATCGGCGACCAGCGCTTTGAGTGGCGGCATTGCAACGGTGGGCCGGTTGGGCGGGAAGTCGATCGACTTAGCGTACGGATCCTGTCGGTCGCGTCCGTGCGCTTGTCCGTGGGGCTCAATCCATCCTGTGAGCTCGAATCCAGGGATAGTGGAGCTGAATTCTTCGTCCACGGCATCGGGGATTCGGTAGGCATGCTTGTCCGGGGATGTCTGCAGTGCCTTCAGCAGGGCGGGGGCGGTGTCGGGAGTTACGAGAGCCGAATGAATGCTGACTGTCTCGCTTTGCGAGTAGTACTGAACGGTTCGAAATCCCCAAACGGCCACCTCCTCCGGTGATGGGAACAGCTCCTGGCTGAACCTGGGGGACGTGATCTGGTGAATCCAGTGCGGGTCGCGGGTTCCAGTCCCCACGTCCGAAGGGCTCTGTGAGTCGAGTCGGGCGTATTCCGGTGCGGGGTCACGTCGGTCGGACAGCCAGCGTCCATCGTCCCGGCTGGGCATGTGTGGTTGAAGGAATCGGGTGTATTCGGAATTTCCGGTCTCTTCATCCTCGTCGTATCGCTGAACGACGGGTCGATGCTGAAGGAGGATGCCAGCTACTTCGCAGAGGCCCTGAACAGCCAAGTAGAAGTCGAGGTCTTCTTCTTCCGGCCAGTCGCTCTTATGAGGGTAGGTGCTCCGGGGGTAGAGGTTGAGTGCGTGACGATTGTCGTCCTCTGCACGACCACGCGATGGAACCGCCCAGTGCTTGACCAAAACTTCCGCGACGAGCCGCTCGATTGACTTTTCGCTGATGCCAAACGCATCGCCAAGTGGGTTGCACCAGTATGAACGAAAGTCGAGAAAGAACCTGAACCGATCGTCGTCGGGATCGTCGTCCGTGGTTTTGCTTTGGGCGGACTCCTGTGACGACAAGGCACCCGTTGCGATATGTGAGACGATCTCGTTCTGGGACGTGACTTCTTCCAAGTTGGCCTGCCAGTCGTGGCGTTTGATGCCGATGGGTCTTCCTGCTTGCTCGACTAGCTTCTGCTCAGCAGAATCGAGCGTGATCAGGCCGGCAGCATGGAGACGGAGCAGGCTATCGCGCGCCAACGGCGTGTTCACAGCGTGTGGTGTTCCGGTGACCGTCCTTATGAGAAGGTCCTCGCACAGTGCTGCTGTGGCCAGTCCTGCCGGTTCGACGGTAGCGCGGCTGATGGCGAACAGCAGCCATTGATGCGCATGCCTTTCGTAGAACTCGAGGCGACCGTCGAGAAAGGGGGTCGGATCAGCCAGCCCTGAAGCCAGGTCGAGCAAGCGCGATACTACGCCGCTGTGACCGAGTGTGAGAGCCAAACGGACGCTGTGAGCGGCTTGCCACCGCGTCTTCCCAGCGGGATCCCCGAGTGCGGTCCAGATAACGGCGGCGACAGCCGCTTCGGAATCCCAGCTCCCTGTTGTCCCAAGGAGATGATGTCCGTCGTGGGCGTCAAGAGGCGCCGTATCATCGAAGTACGAGGACGCGGCGTCGAACAGTTGGAGGGCCTTGTCGACGGTGAGGCGACGGCCGAGATGTGTGGCTAGCGCATAGGCCTGATCGGCGGAGAAGGACTGCTGCTCGGCCAGCGCACGACTTGTTATGTGCTCATAATCAGTATTGCGGCCGGTTAGGGCCCGCGCGTCCTCAAAGTGGAGAGTACGCCAGGAAACAAGCAGAATGTCGGGTGCGAAGCGAGCGAGCTGTGTCGACAAAACCTCATCCAGCGCCGCCTGCGTCGCCATCGAAAGCGATCGGCCCTGCAAGGACTCCAAGAGGCGAGAGAGGTCCCAGTGGCTGGTTGTCGGACATGCCTTGAACGCGCGCAGGAGGCTGGGAGTGGGACCAGCAACGTCTGCAACGTAGTCGAAGATGTCCTTTCGGAAGTGTCCCCTGCCATAACGTTCCAGCGCGTCGGCCCAACCGCTCGCCGACTGCAGGTCAAGGTCCGTGAATAAGTCCTGTGGGCTCTGGCTGGGGTTGTCGTTGGACGTGAAATAGTCTGCGGGTGCGGTGGTGGAAGTCCAGAGCAAAGACGGGTCGACCTGTTCGATGGCGGTCCGCTGCACACCGGATTGGTCGAGAAGTTCGTCGAGCGCGCTTGCGGTCAGCTGCTGTTGCCGTCGAAAGCGAAGGTAGGCGACAATCGCTGAGGTTGCGTCATGCGAACCTGCGGCTAACGCCGAGGCTAGGGCAGGGTGGTCGGGATACCGATCGCCAAAAGGGAGCAATGCAAGAGCGGCCACAGGGTCATCCTTCAGCAGCAGTGCAGGATTGGTCGCGATTGCGTCCGCGAGGCTTCGAATCGGCGAAATACGCCGGTCGCGCCACCGCGATCCGGCCGCGAGAGCCTCAGGCAATGAGAGGCGGGCAGCGACGGAAAGGACGTCAGTGTGGGACAAATAATCGCCGAGGTAAGGCTCGAGGCTCTCGGCGATCTGGCACAGCCGGTAGGCCCGACCGGGCTGGTCAAGCGCGCCGTGCCCAGCATGGCCCGCAATGGCCAAGAATGTCTCCCAGCGGGCCCAGGCGTCGTCACCGATGGCATCCGTGATATCGATGGCTGCTTGGAAGTGGACGATTGCCTCCTCGGGTGATATTCGGTATGTGGCGCGCGCGAGCTTAACGAAGTCGGAGGCGAGTTCACCTGCATCCTCTCGTGCATTGGCAGCGTACTCATGGCAGCGTTTGGCGAGTTCGGAAGACAACTCATGGTTTGCGACGTGAGTGGCGGTCTGCCGGATGAGGTTGATCAGGGTCCGGCGCGTAATTACGTCATTGTTCCCGGCTTGGAAGGTGAGCAGGGCAACTTGATCTACGATCTCGGGGAGTCGAGCAAGGGCACGTCCGATGAGCAGCACGACAGTGTTGACCTTGGTCTGGTCAATCCGTTCCTGCCGCCACCCGAGAGGTGCTTCCTGCAAGAACGCCGATATGCGCCGGCCGAAGGCCACGCTGCTTTCAGAGGTTTGATCGAGCACAAAATCAAGCCATGCGACGGCCCAGGAGACGAGGGGCTCGACGTTTGCCCGGTAGGTGCGCAGATTTTGGGATGATTCAAATTTCTCGCGTTCGCGGGCTTCCCGAATGGACGGACCTTGGATATCGACGGGGTCGATCGCTCGGCCTTCGAGACGAGCACATAGGACCAGCCCGAGGATTGGATACCAAATGTCCGGGTCGTACCACGACCCGGTCAGGTGTCCGAGATTTTCAGGGAGGTATGCACGCAAGATTTGCGCGGCGTCGAGGGGGGCGAGGATCTTGTGCGCAACGCCTCGGCTGGTTAGCCAAATGGCGGCTGTTAGACCGTTGTGAAGCGGGTCGCCCGACCCAGAACGTTCGTAGTCGGCGTGACGGCTCAGCTGGGACGTACTCTTCCTTTTCATGATCGGCTGGAGTAGGTGCGCCACAATTTCAGTGTCCATCTCCACATCCCGCTCGGCGCAGGCATGGGCAATCGCGAGCTTGAGATGTCGGCCCCGGGCAGCGCGGGCGAGATCGGCCAGGTCGGCGAGGCGTCCTGCGTCGAGCAGACGACGAGCGATGTCCACCCCTACGTCAAAGGCGAGGGTGCGCGGTCGCCAGCTTCGGAGGAACTGAACGCATGCAGCCGAACCATCGGTATTGAGCACCCCCCAGCTGACCTGGAGGACGTCCAAGTCTTCCACCCCTGATTTAGTGTCGCCGCGTTGTGCTTGCCGCACCCATGCATGCATCCAAGATCTTGCGCTTCGCAGACGGTTTCGGGCCTGATCGGTCTGGCCGGCGGCACCGGCCAGAAGGGCGCCTTCTATTGGCAAATTGGAGTTGGGCCAGCCGGCAGTGAGGCTCCGAGTGGCGATGAGTTGCTCAAGGACCGTCGGGTCAAGGAACTGTGCGGCCAAGTCCGTGTTTTCGCGGATCAAGTCAAGGCGGCGGGTGCGTCCAGCGGTTAACGCCCCCAAGCGCAGGGCGAGTTGGGCAGCTTCGAAGTCTCGATTGGCTCGGAGGGCGGCTGTCAAGGCGAAATGAGTGCGCTGTTGCGCGATCTCACGACGTTGGATCTCGTTCCGCTGCGGGCCAGGGAGCGCGTTGTCAGGAAGCCGGTCGTCGGAGAGCGCGAGCTGAACGAGGCCGTCGAACCGGTTTGCCTCGAAGAGCAGCGCGGGCAGCGAGGCTGCCACGTAGGCATCCTGATCAGCCAATGGCGAAAGGCGCTCAATGAACGCGTCGAGGCTTTTTCCAGCGGGACGGTAGCGATTCCGGAACCAGGTTTCGGTAGGCTCATCGCGGAACTGCACCGTATCGCCGTCGAGCAAGAGCGGGCGGCCCAGATCGGCGATGAAGCTCAACACGACGGATGGGTGAATGTCTGCCAGGTCCGCCAGGACGCGAACGGGGATCATCGGCCGCAGTGCTGCGAGGCCCACGCAGATTGCGTCGATGTCGGGGCCCGATCCGTGCGCTCCGTCACGGATCTCGGCGACTTGCCGCTCGATGAGGGAGTCGAGGGCCTGTCCGGGCGAGCTCGGGTTCGGTGCCAGCCACGCTAGGGCTTCGTGGAGATCTTTAGCTGCGTCTAGAACTGCCGCTTGGACCCGCGGGTTGTGGCTGGTCCGGGAGTGGAACTCAGAGGCGTCGGCGGCGGAGACATCTGGATAAGTCGTTTGCAGGTGGGAGAAGGTCTCGCCGAGGTCGAAACCATGAAGCGGGATGTCTTGGTAGTCGGCCGGAAGCCCCAATAAGTCGATACGTTCAGTGCGGCACGTCACGACGAGCCGAACATTATCAGGGAGCGGTTCGCGGAGAAGGCCACGGACGAAGGAGCGTTCGCCCATCTCGTCGGAAATCATGGCAGAGTTATCGGCGGCGTCGATGACGATCGTGAGAAGGGCAACCGGTTCTGTGGTGGCGACTGTTTCGGCTGCCTTCGTGAGTTTGCGCAAGAAAGCGAGGGCGTAGTCTGCGTCGTCTGCGGTGGCGGACGGAATGAGGGGATCGCACAATGCACGTCCGGCGAGCTCGTTTACAAGCTGGACGAAGCCTTGTTTGGGTCGGTGGCGCGGTGCGCTGGGACGTCGATAAGAGCCGTTGCCAAAACAATCGAAAACAATCGTTATAGAGCCTTCCGGCAAGTGGCGTCCCAAAGCGCCGGCGAGGACACTTTTGCCCACCCCACCGGGGCCGTGCACAAGTGTCGGTGCGGTGGAGTGTTCCATAATTTTTGTAGCGATTTCGGCGAACTGACGTCTGTCAATGGGGCGCCGCGGGGGTTCGATCAGGTTAGGCGAAGGCAGTAGCTGGTCTTCAGAGGTCTTCAAGGAGGCCAGCACATCCGTGCGGCGGACCGCAGGGTTGTTCCCAGCGATCGAGGTCGCCCGACTGGAGATCATCTCTCGCAGCAGGAGCGCTTGTTCGCCTGGCGCCCCAGGAAGTAAGTCCGCAACCTCAAGGTCAAGGAGGTGGCGGAGCTTGAGCAGAGATGGTGCGCGTTCGTCGACCACTAGCCGCTGGCATAGGGCGGCGATGTCGTCCGCGGTGATGATCGACATGAGGCATTCGCGGATTGTTCTGGTAGCCGACGAGGGGACGCCGGTTCGGAGGTCCTCGAGTGCCTTCATCGCGGATGGTGCGGGGGGTCGGTTGCTGACGAATTCGAACTGAACGCGCTCCAGAACTGCAAGGTGATTGGCCTTCAACGCCCGGTACTTGCGCGCGAAGCCGATGAGCGTCTTGGTGAGAAACGAAAGTGTCCATGGCGTATCCCCGTACCGCGTGGAGTGTTTGAACTGGCGATACACGACGCGGTCCGTCTGTGCGATATCGCTGGCGCCCCAGTACTCCGCGAGGTCAATGACCTCGTCACCGGTACCAGTATCGTCCTCGGCAGTTAGGCTGTCGGCTGTGACGGTGTCTGAGATAGGCAAAGTCGGTTGTTCGCTCGGATCAACCGCCTCGACAAAAAGCGAGTGAAGGCCGGAGCTCTTATCGAGGAGCCGTAGGGATTGGCGTGCTGCCCACGTGTAATGAAATTGATCGCCGTCACGGCTCGGGCGAAGAAGATCGGGCTCGGTCATCGGGAGATCTGCACGATTTTGAATGACGCGACGCTGGTACCGTCTTGGCTTGGCGTCACAGGATCACGGTGGCGAAAGTTCCCAAACTTCGGGCCAGATTCAAAGCAAGCTTGCTGGTGACGGAAGTGAGACGACTCGCGCCAGTTAGCCTTGAGCAGCAATGATTCACCTCCGAGTTAGTTGCCCTCGCTGGCGCCGAAGGTCCTTCGGCCTAATGCTATCCCCTCGGGCCTCGACGCCCGCTCATAGGAGTGCTGTCCGGTAGTCATTCGTGGCGAGATTCTGCTCCAGCACTTCTGCCCCACCGAAGGACCGTTTGTAGCGTTTCAGCTACGTTCAACGGCTTTTTGAGAGCGGGGAATACGCGAATCAAAAATGTCAGTACCTGCGTGGGATCTTCCCGGCAGGGAGGGGACGGTTAGAATCGGGTTGAGGAACCGGCTCATGCGACAGACGCTTCGCCAGATGGCATTTCGCACCCTCCCTCCCACTGCTACGAGTAGTTGTGACTGCTCAGCGGCTCGCATTTCTTATTGAAGCGCCTCGGAACGTGGTAAATCTCCGGCGCTTCGCCGAGGATCTACCTCGCTTCTCGGCTGACCGCGGCGGATAACAAGGCTCATCCGCTGCGCGTCGCCACCTTGCCGATTCGGCGGATCGAGAGAATCTGTCATGCAGCTGTCGGCCGCTCGGATCATGAATGGTTTGAGGGGAGATGACGTCGTGATGGAGAGTCTGGAGACCGTGCATGTCGGGGGGGAGTGCCCGGGACTCGGTAACGAGCGCGGGCACCACCCGGTCACGGCCGCGGTGGAATGTCGCCAGCAGGATCGGACTATTCACGGCAAAGAAGCGCCGCACCCTGTCAATGCGGGGTGCGGCAGTCGTGGGGAGGGCCTCTGGTAGGGAAAAGTGGGGGTGTGGACCGTGTCCACACCTGGGGCCTCGGATTGGGTCGTACATCGGTCGGACCGGGCCGGATTGCGCATGTTTCCTGAGGAGCCCAGTGTTTGCAAGGGCTGGAGTCCGGTTCGAGTCCCACTTCGGGCACATGTTTCCCCTAGTCAGAGGCACTTTTGCTCTCTGACTGTGGACAGCCGGCCCAATTCCGCGGTCCCGGTGCCGGATCTGGTGGCTGTTCTGGAGTTTTCCTAGGGGCTGGGTGCCGCCTTTCTGTCGCGAAGCCCGGGTTGGGCGTTCTTACTACTTCATGGGGGAGCGGCGGGGTAGCTGCATGACTTGGTGAGGATTCTTTGACCGGGTCCTCCTCCTCGCCGGGCAGCTCAGGCGAAGGAGGCACCGAAAGTGAATGATTCATGAACTCCATCGCCACAATCAGACTAAAGAGTCTCGGAGGGGCCTTTCGGGGCAGCGGCGTCGAGCGAAGATGACGCCATCTGACCCTGCGACGGCGCCGACCAACGGTGTATCGGGTCCTATCCCTGTGCCGCGGGCAGGGGCGCTATCGTCCCGTCCGGGTGACGCAGGCCTGCCAATTCCAGGGCGCCTGCGGGGGTGAGCTTGTAGGCATAGCTCTCACCCTCGGCCAGTGCCCCGCGGCTCTCATCCGACGGGAGGTGCTGGGTGAGGGTCTGGCCCGCATGGGCATAGGTCCATTCGAGAGGGCCGCAGACCGCGATGGACCCGTCGCGGTACATGATGCCGACCTCCGTTATCGTCCCAGGGGTCCCCTCGGCGTTATCAATCCGGCCATAAACTGATTGGCCCGCCGGCAGCGGCGTTCCTGTCGCGGGGACCCTTGTCCCGTCGTCGGTAAGCGGTCGGGGAGGCTGGGGCCGGCCCCCGATCGCCTCACAGGCCGATACCGGGTGGGCCGGGGCGCCGTCTGCCTCCTGCCCGCTCCCCGGGGTGCAGGCGCCCCGGGAAACCTCTTTCGAAGGTTGCATTCCGGGGCGGTTCACGACTTCACAGACGGGCTGTGAGACGGACTGGGCCTGACCCGGGGGTGTCTCCAGCGGCAGCGAGGAGGTGGCCGCGGTGTAGAGGATGCAGTAGCCGAACGCGGCAAGACCGGCCAATGCCGCCAGCGTGCTGCGCGGGTACGGTGCAGAACCTCCGCAGCTGACCGCCGGGAGCGCCGCCTGGCCGTTGACGCCCTCCCGGCCGGTATTGCCGGCCGGTGCGTTCATGTAGGGCCCGGGGTTCTCAATTGCTGGTGGTGCTCCCAGATCCGTGATCTACAGGCGGCTGGCGGCTGGCGGCTGGCGGCCGAATCTGGTCCATGAGCTCGTTGTTTCCCCATCGGCCAAGAGTATGCAACTGCCGGCCCGCATCCGGCCATCGGCCCCGTGTCGCCCTTTGTTTGCGGGGCACTTGCGGGAATGAAACCTTCGAGAGTCCGACACCGACGACATCCGGGTGTGAGGTACGGCCGGGCTGAAAGGGATGGTCGTTTACAGTGGGCCAATGCCCATCGACGCGTTGCTGCTGCCGGTCATTTCCTCGAGATTGGACGCCGATAGCCGGAGCAGGGCACTGGCCCTGCGTGCTGTGGAATCACTCGGGGATGCCCCGGGATCAGCCCTGTCGCACTCGGACGGGCGCAGGGAGTTGCTGAAGGTGTGGGAGAGCCTGGGTTGCCTGTACGGGGTTCGCCAGCACGCGCGTGAGGTCGTGGCGTCCCGGGCTGCGTTAATCCTTGCTCTCAATGCCCTGCTATTGACCGATGATCCGCCGCCCGGCGTGGAGATGTACGTTCCCGTCCTCGATGCGGAGTTGGCTGCCCTCGACTGGGGGCTCCTTGGTCAGGTGTCCCCGGATCGTGCCCTGCAGATCGAGCAGATCGAGGGAGACTGGCGCGCCAGTGAGTCCGAGGAGACGGATGAGGTGGAAGGGTCGATCAGCGAGACCCCGGAGGGCCGGTTGTTGTGAGGGCGCAGTCGGGACCGGCCGTCTCACGGTGTCGTATCAGTGGGGTCCTCTTGACTGCGCCACTCCTGCCACGCCTTCAGTTCGTGAGATCCGAGGTAGCCGTAGTCGTCCTTGTCCTGCAGGGCCAGGAGTCTTTCGCGGGTGGGTGGAGTGGCTGCTTGCCATAGGGCGTCTCTTTCGCGCAGGAGATGCTGCAATTCGTTCCAGCGGATCTTGACGAAGCGAGTCCTGGGGCGCTGTTGCGCGGTCTGTCGCATTCTGATCAGCCAGTATGGCTCGGACTTGTCATACCCGGAGAACGTCATGCACCCACCGTAGGGGTTGGCGAGCCGCTCCCCGGGGACTGACAGTCCGTGGTTCAGACTGGATGAGTGATTGAACAGGCATGGGACCAGGTGCGTGACGGTGCACGGCTCGAGGGGTGGACTGAGGCGACCGCCAATGGGTGGGGTGCGCTCATCGCCTGGGTGGCAGGACCAGCCAATTCCTGTCGTGTGCCGGCGGCCGTGCGGGAGCGGCATACCGAGGTGCTCGTCATGACTGACGGCGCCGTCGTACGGCAACCCAGCATGCTCAGCGACGAGGATCTGGCCTCCATCGACGACGACATCGACACATACCTGGCCGCCGCCGGTATCCCGCCCCTGCGGCGCGGCTACGCCTGGTTCATCCGTCGGCCGGCGCAGTGCGACACGGATGAGGCATTCTGGTCAGCGATCAACCAAGGCGTGGAGGAGGCTGTACCGGGTGTCGTCGAGCCGCTCGAGCTACGGCTCGTGGTCGACGGCGTGCTCCGAACCCTCTATTCCTGAGGTATGCCGGTCCGACCGCTCGATGCTTCGCTTCGGCTGGGGAAGTCCCTTCCTTCCCCAGCCGGAGCCCGCCTTTGCTTCTGGCCGGTGTCCTGTCCGAGGTTTCGTTGAAGAAACCTCATACTGCACAGCCCGGCTTCCTCGGATCAGAAGCGTAAGGGTGAAGGCTCATGCCCTTTGGCGGTTCAGGCCCTTACCTGGGCGAGAGCAGCGTCCTGCATCCTCCGGATCCACACCTGGGTCACTGCATCCCATGCTTCGCTGGTGCGCAGCCATTCCTCCGTGCTGTTCGTCGCCGGAAGACGGTACTTGTGCATTTTCTCTTTTGCTTTGCTTTGGCTACTCAGGTCTTCGAGGTCGGCCAGGAGATCCATCAGTTCCTCTCCAGTGGTGCGGTCCGCACGTGAGACATTGTCCGCGTTCTTTACTCCGTGCCCCCGCGACATGCCCAGGTAGGGAGTGATGAGCGGTGTGACCAGGTTAAGCCAGGCTTCGTTGGAGGCCAGGCCGTCGTTGCAAATTGAACCGACGACCTGCTCAAGGACTCGCAGGGCCGGTTCGGCTTCGAGGGCACGACAGTAGTGCTCTGATTCGTTCGAGTTATCAATCATGGGCGGGATCTCCACGTTCAGGTAGGTGTGGCTGGGCGGGGTGATTTGGTGTTTGGGCGCAGTAGTACGCGTGTCAGGCAGTTGCTGGCTGTGGCAGGTCCTGACAGTCCCAGAAGTCGTCGTCGTTGAGGCGGTGGCACCACAGCCCCAGGCGGTTCACCGCCAACGCCGTTGCGAGGCTGCCCTTGAATCGGGTTCCGTCGGTCCACGCCGCGACCTCGATATGTGTACCCGTCTGGGCGGCGTCTTCGATGGCGGGGAAGCAGTCACCGTCGCCAGTGAAGACGACGATCGTGTCGTAATCCCCTGACTGCGCGGCTTTGTCCAGGTTCAGGCCCATCCTGACGTCCACGCCGGTTTCCTTCGGCGGCCGACGGTTGTCCTGGTACCGCAGCGGCAGGTAGGTGGCGGTGACAAGAGGGTCCTTGGCCCAGCGGGATTTCTGTTTCCTGAAGGTGGCCGCGCCCATCTGGTCGCGGAACCGGCAGGGCTCGCCGCGGAAGACGAAGACCCCTGCCAGCTCTGAGGGGTTCCGTCGCTTGCTCGCCACCCGGTGTGCGAGCAGGCGAGGGTTTACGTAGGTTTCCTGCTTGTCCATGCCGTGTCCGAACAGGTCATGGCCGAGCATGTGGACGTTGCCGTAATCCAGGAAGACCGCGATTCTTTCCATTACTTTTCTCCTCTTAAACGACGAAACCGCCACGCGGATGGTGGCGGTGCTTATCCTGCACATCAATCAGCTGACCGATGTTCCTGCTCCCTCATCTCCCAAACAATGCCTCAGGGAAGAATGAGGAACGAATAACAAAACACTTTGAAAAACAAAGCGACCCCGCACCAGTCGGCGCGAGGTCTTGCTTTATCCACTATCGCTGAACGCGTCGAGTTCGTCAAGTGGGAAACGGCATGGACTTTGCTCTGAGGTGGGGGTGCCGAGGGGGCTTCGTTGCGCTCGAGAGACCCTCCCACTCGCCAATAGGGGTGTGGATCGCAGCGCTCAATGGCCGTCCTTCTGCACTGCTATGTGGCGTGCCAGATGGGGCAGCTCGCCTCGCATTCCATGCATTTTGAGACACGAAGGATATAAGACGCCCGGGTGGGTTCAGAGAAGGAGTCGGGGCCCGCGGGTGGGATCGCCTGTCGCATCAGCTGGTCATTCGTTGGACTTGAACACGATCGAGTCGAAGACGGCGCGCGCCTCTCTCGTCAGCTCCGGATTGATCGATTCGTGGAACTGGACCACCCAGATCACAGCGCGCTGGCCGTTCAGGTCGACCACACGGAAGGTCTGGTGTTCCTCCTTGGTCGAGTACCAGCTTGTGCATTCGTTCGAGAATTCTGAGCTGATGCAGAACTTGTCGCGGTCACAGGGGGTGATGTCCAGATCGCCCTCGACGGAGTGGTCGAACTCGAAGCCGGAGTAATCGCCCACCATGACCTCGACCGGAGTGGTGCTCGCTGTTGACGTCTGTGCCGTCATTGCGTCGACGAAGGCCTCGGCCGATGGGCCGACCTCGACGAGGTTGCCTTGCCACGCGCAGGCGTCGGTCGGCACATAAGGGGTGGGCCAGAAAACCACGGCGACCGCCAATTCATCCGGGTGATCCGGGTCGTCCTTGAACAGGACGTCACCGCCATCGCTCAACCAGCCGTCCGGGACGGTGATCTCGAAAGGTTCCGTGAAGCTGGTGACGAGGTAGGTGCCGGCGTCGAGGTCGCCGCTCTCCGGCAGCGGCGGAACCGTGCCGCCCTCCGTAGGCGACACCGTGCCGGCCTCCGTAGTTGGTGAACTGGTGGGCGGGAGGGAGGCGTTGTCGGGCGCATACTCGCACCCGCCGAGACATCCCATCAGTGCGATAGCCACCAAGGGCAAGAGACGGCGCGACCGCTGAGCGGCCTTTTCGTGGGGTGTCAGGGAGCTCATCGATCCACCAGGCCGCTACAGGGATGCGGTGAGGCCCCGCAGCCGGGTGGCCTCGCGGGCGGCACGAGATGGGATGCCGTCGGCTCAAGTCTCCTCCGGTACGGAACCCGCGACAATAGAAGTTGTACGGAGATCAGTTCCCCCTGACCGCTGCCAGGGCTTCCGCCGCCCTGTGGTGCTTACGGCTCAGGCGCAATGTGTCCCCGAGCCGGGTCAGCACCTCGGCGAGCCGCACGTCCCGTGTCGGTGAAACGCCGACCTGGTTCAGCAGTGCGGCCGCTTCAGTCAGCCACTCCTGGGCCTTGGCGTGATCCCGTGCTTCGGCAGAAATCGCGGCCAAGGTGAGGAGGGGGTCGGCGCGGGCGGTCGCTTCAGGTAAGCCCTGGCTTATATCCGGCAGCAGCGTGAGAGCTCGGAGGGCAACGTCCTCTGCCGCATCCCAGTCACCGGCAGCCGTTGCGTCAAGGGCGCGGCGGTTGAGCCTTGCCGCTTTCGGCCTGCTCAGGATACCGACCACTACAGGCGCCCGACGAAGCATTCCGTGTGGTGGGGGCTTCGACCCGCGAATGAGGGGCCCGCTGTGGCCGCGGCGACGCCGACGGCGGCCCGGAACAGGCGCTTGATGGTCTTCATGATGGTCGTCTCCTTCGATGTTTTTGGTGACTCTCAGTGTTCGCGGTTGTGAGAGGTGGTCGGCCCGCTAGCGGCGGGTCAGCGGTTCGGTGTGGTGGAGGCCGATACCTGCGAATGTGGGTCCGGCGGTGGCTGCGGCGACGCCGAGGGCGGTGACGGCGGCCCAGAATAGGCGCTTGATGGTTTTCATGGTGGTCGTCTCCTTGGCTGTGGTGTTCGGGTTGTTGATTCAACGATGGCGCAGGGGCCTTAATTAATTCCTAAAACGGGTTGGGGCAGCGAAGCCCCGGCAGGTGGGTTGTAGCGTCCCTGGTGCGGGATCGAGAACGGGATCGGGTGGCCGGAGCGCTTGCACTGGTCCGGGTCAAGCCGGAGCGCGGATGCGTGAGGAGCGCGTGAGATGGGTGCACTATGGATTCGAGTCCTGGGTCCGCTCGAGGTGATGACCGGCGGGACAGCCGTTCCGCCTAGTGCCGCGAAACACCGGATCGTGTTGGAGTGCCTGGCGCTACGGGCAAACGCGGTGGTGACGGCGGATTTCTTGATCGAAGCGCTATGGGCCGATCACCCGCCGGCCAAGCCCGGACCGCAGCTGCAGGTGTATGTCGCGAACCTGCGTCACGCGCTCGAGCCGGACCGCCCAAAGGGGGCCGCACCCCAGCGGTTGGTCAGCAGGCCAGGAGGTTACCTCCTGGCCGTCGGTGAGCAGGAGCTTGATCTGCTTCAATTCAGGCAGCACATTGCGGCCGGGGAGCTGGCGGTGCAGGGCGGGGACCTAGCGGCAGGCGCCGAAAGTCTTCGCCATGCAGTTGAGCTTTATAAGGTCCCGGCATTCCCCGATCTGACTGATATTGAGTTGTTCCGGCCAGAGCTCGACGCGTTGCAGGAAACCTGGCTGGATGTTTACCAGGACCTTGCTGACGTGGAGCTCGCCTTGGGCAGGCACAACCCTCTGGCCGGTGAGCTGCAATCCTTAGTGGCCCAATACCCGTACCGAGAGGATTTGTGGGCACCGCTTGTGCTGGCGCTGTACCGCTGTGACCGGCAGGCCGATGCGCTGGCGGCCTGCCGGAAGATGCGTCGGATCTTCATCGATGAACTGGGACTTGACCCGGGCCCGCGCTTTCAGGAGCTGGAAGGCATGGTTCGGCGGCAGGACGCGTCTCTGGCTGCTCCCGCCCTAAACGGACGAGGTGCAGGCCAACGCGTGGACAACCTGCCTGCGCAACTCACACCTTTGATCGGGCGCGAGGCCGAACTGAAGGAAATATGTTCTCTCTGCCTCACCGAAGGCTGCCGACTGGTCACAGTCACCGGCCCGGGAGGGACAGGTAAGACCAGTCTGGCTCTGGCGGCAGCAGGACAGCTCCGCACACGCATGCCGGATGGAGTCTGCTGGGTGAATCTCGCCTCACTGAGTGAGACCCGGCAGGTGCCTGCCACGATAGCCGCAGCGCTCGGCGTGGAGGACCGGGCAGGCGCTGACCTACTCGAAGCCGTGACCCGGTTCCTGCGCTCCCGCCGGCTGTTGCTGGTCCTTGATAATTTCGAACACTTGGAGGATGCATGGCACATCGTTGTGGACATGCTCACCGTGGCGCCCTTGCTGCGGATCCTGGTCACCAGCCGACGGCCCCTGCAGGTGCGCGCCGAGTACGAGTACGAGCTGACCCCCTTGGCTCTGCCTCCCCTTGGCTCTCCACTCTCGACACACCTGCTGCAGGAGGTGCCCGCCGTGAAGCTGTTCCTGGCCCGCGGCAGGACCGTCCGTCCGCTTTTCAAATTAGACAGCACCAACGAGGCGGCAGTGACGCGCATCTGTTACCGCCTCGATGGCCTGCCGCTTGCGATCGAACTGGCTGCCGCCCAGCTGCGGAACCGCACCTTGCAGGCTCTGCTGGCCGGGCTGGAGGCCAGCCTGACCGACCTCCCGGCTGCCTTCCGTGACCTACCAGACCGCCAGCGGACCCTTGCGGCAACGATTGACTGGAGCCATCAGCTGCTTCACCCGCCTGAGCGGGAACTCTTCGATCGGCTTGGTGTTTTCGCTGCTGATCCGAGCGTCGCAGCGGTTCACTGCATCCTCGGGCACGCGTCAGACCTGAACGGCACTGAGGCCCTGCTGACCGCGTTGTCCCAGCACAGCCTCCTGCGCACGTACACCGATGAAACCGGCACGCGCAGAGTATCCATGCTGCAGGTTATCCGTGAGTTCGCCCGGGACCGTCTGTCGCTTCTTGATGAAGCGGAGACCATCCGGATGAAGCACGCCATTTTCTATCTGGGCGTAGCAGAAGACATAGGCCCTCAGCTCTGGGGCGCGAAGCAGGTGGATGCCTTCCGGCTGCTGCAGGCCGACGCAGCGGAGTTACGGCGGGCACTGCGGTGGGCCACCGGTCCGCGCCGTTCCACAGACGTGGGGCTGCGGCTCATCGGGGAGCTCTGGCACTACTGGGAACTAACCGAGGACGTCGGGGAACAGTACGAAATCGCCATTGAACTACTCCAAGACACACCGGACGCTCCACCACACCTCAGAGCGCCAGCGCTCAGCGGAACAGCGACCTTGTGCTGGGTGCTGGGCCGCAACGACGAAGCAACCGAGCTGCACCACCGGGCGCTGACCGCCTTCAACAGTGCAGGCAACTCCCAAGGCGCCGCCTGGACAACGATATGCCTGGCAGTGCAGGCCCTGGTGGCGGATGACCCGGATACAGCCCGCAGTCTCGCCGAAGAAACGCTGTCCATGCCGGACGCCAGCCTACGCACCCGGGTCGCCACTCAGGTCGTCCTGAGTTTGCAAGCAATGTACGCGGGCGACTCCTCCCGGGCCCTTGATTTATGCAAGGAAAGCGTCGAACTCGCCCGTCCACTTGGAGACCGCCTCATCCTCGGCGTAGTACTGACCAACCTTGCGGAATGCATGGAGCAGACCGGAGACCTCGCCACTGCCGAAACGCTCCTGCGCGAGGCACTCGGTGCGACACTTGAACTCGGCGCGCAGGCCAACATCGTCGCCTTCCTCGAGTCCCTCGCCAGTATCTATATCCAACAGAGCCGCATGGAACTGGCCATACGAGTGCTGGCAGCAACGGAGGTCTACCGCTCGGATCGGAGTCACCCCCTCAGCCCGCCGGAGCAGCGGCGCCTCGAATCGCTCATAACAACAGCACGCACCCAAGCCGGCCCCATACGCTTCGGCCTAATCTGGGCCGAAGGTCAAGCCCTGACGATCACCCAGGCCGTCCGCGAAATCCTCGACGCGAACCAGGACAAGATCTTGGAGGAGCACTCGAGCGCTGCCATTCCTGATCAGGCAACAGAGACCCCTGTGGAAGCAGCCCCCTGGGCCTGAAAATTGGACGACGAACTGCTTCCTGCAGGGTGAACTGCGGGAACCTGGTCACCCGGCTCCAGCCGCTCCGGGAACCCAACGCCTGTAGGCGACCCCTCAACGGGCGCTTTCTCGGGCATATCCAACGCAACGCGTAGTGCTCGAGTTTGCGGTTAAGCGAACCCGGGCCAGCCCAAGACATGTCGAGCCCAATTCCGTCGTCGAGTGCCAACGCCGGATCGCTTTGATGTCACCGCTGGCGGTGCCGAGCCTGCCAACTATAACGTGAAGGATTTCGGCGGGTTCAGCGCGGCTTTCTGGACGGTTTCCGGCATTCCTGCCGGTAGGGGCTGGTGCCGGGTTTCATGCAAATCCCTTTGAACCGGCGCCTCAGTTCAGACCCGAACTCCGTCACGGCACTGGCCGTAAGCACGGTTATAGGACGCAAAGGCGATCGGGAGGACTTCGCCGGAGCAGCCGCCTTCCTGGCTAGCAGCGTATCGGCCTACGTCAACGGGGGAATTGCCCACCGTCGATGGCGGATTATGGGTCCATTAGATTCGTCCGGTAACGGATCCATGGCCGCTTCGGAGGCGCGTCCAACGCTTTGGGAGGGCGCCCTTTTTGCTGCGGTGTCAGAAGAACTTGAATCGGGCTCCGCTGGAATGAGGTCGTTGTGTCATACCTTGGGCCATTCTTTCTGTCCGTAGGTGTGAACTCGGCGGGTTGGAACTTGGTGTGGCATCGTGGGGTCGTAGCGTTGGGGCATGAGCATAGGCCCTGACCGTCAACGCGCCACCGGATCCGCGGACCCTGCGCCGGGAAGTCGAAGGCAGTGTCACCCAGATGAGCCTGCTGGCCAACCTGGTTGCCCTGATCGCCGGATCGGTGTCCATCGGCAACTCCGCCACCGCCACCATGGCCCAGCGCATCCCCGAGCTCGGTCTGCGCCGTGCCCTCGGAGCCAGGCGCAGCGGCATCTTCGCTCAGCTGCTGGGCGAAACCACCTTCCTGGGCATGCTTGGTGGTGCTGCCGGTGCCCTGCTCGGAGTCACCGCCACCATCGGAGTAGCTCTGGTCAACGGCTGGGTGCCGCTCATCGAGATCACCATCGTGGCCGTCGCTACCGGCGCCGGGTGTGCGGCGGAAACCCTGGCAGGTATCCTGCCGGCGCTGCGGGCCACCCGGATCTCTCCCACCGAAGCACTCTCCAGATAAGGCGTACCTCCCCAAACGCCACGCACACCTCTCCTGCCCGTCTGTCGCCCAACCCCATCTGAGGGATCCTTCGCCGTGCGCTCGGGCGTTTGGCATGTCACGGAACGGGAGGTTGATAAGCAGCACCTCACCGCTCTTGCCCGTAAAAGCAACGAAAGGCTGAGTTAGCTCAAGGGGGTTGCTGACTGCCGCCGTGCTCAGCTAATGGGGCCGGGCTTACTGGCTATTCTTCCAAAACGGCCGACCTCAAGCCGAGGGCGGGGCCCTGCGGTGCATGGCTGCCCGGGGCCGGCGGGTAGAGGACATCCTCTCGGCTGTAGTGCCCCACGACGTCGAATTGCCGCTTCGCGGCCAGAGTGCGCTTCAGGTCGACGTCCGC
This sequence comes from Arthrobacter melezitosi, assembly GCF_054511055.1. Taxonomy (NCBI): domain Bacteria; kingdom Bacillati; phylum Actinomycetota; class Actinomycetes; order Micrococcales; family Micrococcaceae; genus Arthrobacter; species Arthrobacter melezitosi. Next base: position 5,147 of record NZ_JBTNDJ010000013.1, on the reverse strand, counting down.
CACAACCATCCCCTCCTGGTCGTAGAGAGGACCCGCAACAGCACGGCCGTCAAGGGGTTCGAAGATCGCTGCTCCACCCCGTCCGAACGCCTCACCGTCCTCGGGCAACTTTATCGGGAAGTCCTCGGGAAACGCAGAGCGAGGAATGTACTGGGGAGCCGACACCACGAAGGCGCCGGCTTCGATAGCTATGTGGCTCATCGTCGAAAGCCACCCTTCCGAGTCATCGGCCGTGGGAGCCGCCCAGATCTGAACGCCCTGACGATAGACCGCGTACCGGGCCAGGGGCATACGGTTCTCCCAACAGAGAAGGCCTCCGACCCTGCCGACCGGCGTCTCGACGGCACGCAGGTCATGTCCGTAGCCGACGCCGTGGAACACCCGCTCGTGCATCGTGGGCATCAACTTGCGATGCTTCCAAAGCAGCCCCTCGGGGCCAATCAGAATCATCGTGTTGTAGAGACTCCCGGGCCGTGCTGATTCGCGTTCGTTCACTCCGAGCACGCAGTGCATGTCGTGTTCGGCGCAGGCCTCGATGAATCGGTCGATCTGTGGTCCGGGGACATCGACGGAGTTGTCCCACAGACGGGTCCACAGTTCATCGACTCCGTCGAAACGAGCCGCCTGATACGCCCAGACCCCTGAGGGGTAGAGCGGGATGAAGGTTTCAGGGAAGACCGCGAGCTTCACGCCCTCGCCCGATGCCTCGTCCAGGAGTCGCAGCGCCTTCGATACTGACCCCTCCGCATCGAGGATGACAGGTGTTGCCTGGACTGCAGCGATACGCACAGTATTTGCGGACATGGAGCAAAGTGTGCGCTCATGCCGGCGCAGCGTCAATACTGCCTCCGCCCTGATCCGCGGCAGGCTGGCCAGTGCGCACACGTATTGCTGGGTCGCCGGTGCGTTGGCGGCTGCTGGTGTAGGGGCGCCGGTAGGCCCATTCGGTGGCAAGGGAGCGGTTGAAGCGTTCGGCTTTGCCGTTGGTCCAGGGGCAGTGCGGTTTGATGAAGCGCTGGACCGCGCCCAGGTCCGCCACGGCCCGGGCGAAGGCCTCCGAGCGGCGGTGGTGCCCTTCTCATCGGGCAGCACCTCGGCGTAGCCGATCCGGGTGTGGTCATCGACGGCGACGTGGATGAAGTCATAGCCGATGCCCCAGCCCGGACGTCCCCGGAGCGCCCGTGGGCCCGCCAGCCGCCGCCGTTGGGGATCCGGCCGAGTTTTTCACATCCAGGTGCACCAGCTCACCCGGGGCCGCCCGCTCGTAGCGCCGGGCGCTGCGGCGCACGGCGCGGATCACCGCCCCGGTGAGCGGGTCACAGGTCGCCAGCGGCGGCACTCGGTTGCGGGTGAGGATCCGCGAGATCGTCCGGGCCGGAACCCCGGTGGCCGCCGCGATCGGGCCCGGGCCGGCCCGCAGGCCCGCCGGGGCCCGGAGGACGGTATGTTCACGGGCGGCGTTGGTGCGCCCGGGACTGCTCCGGGGCCGGCTGGACCGGTCCCGGAGCCCGGCCGGACCCTCGGCGCGGAAGCGTCGGATCCACCGGTAGGCGCTCTGCCGGGAGACTCCCAACTCGGCCGCAATATGGGCCACCGGCCGCCCGGCGGCCACCCGGTCAACGATCAATTGTCTTCCATGAACAGTCAGACGGGCATTAGCGTGGGACACGAGGACCTCCAGGCACGTGCCAGCGTGATGTCGGCGATTTCCCGGTCGCTGAAACCAGAGTCCCGCCCGTAGTCTCTGCGCATCGCTTTCGGTCATGGAAGTGGCATCAGCGCTGAGCTTTCCCGAGTAATCCATTATGGCCACCTCTGCATCCGGGAGGCCCGCAGTATGGAAGTCCCTTGCTATGGCAAGGAACTGTTCTTCACCGATGATCTTGAGCGTCTTCTTCCCGTGAGCAGCCTGCAGTGACTGGATCCGATGACCTGCGCTGCGGCCAGTGTCACCAATTCGTAGAGGCGGACGCTCAAGGAAGAGCTGATCGCCTTGATGAGGGACTCCCAGGCGAGGTACACCTCCGGATTCAGGCTCATTGGCTTCGTGTGGTTTGGCACCTAGCCGAGCGATCTGCGGCCGGCGTCGTAGATTTCAGCGATCAAGCCGGCGGCCTCGTCCTCGGGCGGCGTTTCCAGGTTGGTCATCGAAAACTCCTCGCAACTGGCGGTGAGCAAGGCTCGGGTTCAGGTGGCCTCAAGCCGCCGGTGAAGGCCGCCCGGACCCATTGTGATCTTCCAGCCGATGCTTTGTAAACGAAGTCCAGGAAACCCGATGTTGGCCAGTGGCTTCGTGAGGTTGAAGCTCACCCCGTCCTGAAGCTGGCACCACGTGACTTAGCGCCCGTCGGACATCCAGAGGGTGACGATCTGGTTGACGTTCACCCCGCCATTTTCGCGCACGGCTTCTCCTGCAGCGGTGACGTCATCGACAACGAAGGCGATAAGAATCGCACAACATCTGCTCCGGAAACCACCACTGAATCTCTTCCTACTTGTGAGACCACTTAACTTTTCCCAGACTTATTTCTAGTCGCGTAACTGGTCTTGATGTGATGGTTTTATTTTCAAAGGATCGTAGGTGAACAGGGCAGGCGTGCCTCACCTCCCGATGATTCATCTAAAGTGAAATTTACTCGCATTGTGTCGTTCAACGTATTCGAGTTTGGGACTCCCTCACCTGGCATGGCCGCGAGGTCAATGAATCTAGTTCTAGGGATATTTTCTGATGCCATGGAGATCAAAACCTCTGCACTTATGCCACCTATACCTACTTCACCCCCGATTGAACTGTTTGATCCGTTGTCTCCCGTGGCGATGATATTCACGTAACCGGTCAGGTCGGGCGGTTGCGGATCCAGTATCGCTACTCGAAATCCGATATACATTTCGCGTTCGAATGGGTTGTAGATGCAGGTGATTTCGTCAGTCTTGAAGGCTACGTCGCCGGAAACCGGTACCCCAACTGTCAGGGTGATAATTTTATCTAGGGGGATCGGCTCCCCCTCGTTAGGCGCGACCGCTAGAACGAGGCCGATCTGGTCCGCAGAAGCGGCTCCCTCCGCAACAACGCTTGTAATCCCGTCGGCGGCCAATGTCTGTTGCGCGGCCTCTAGGGGACTTCCGACGAGACCAGGAGGGACTACGTCTGGAGGCTGCGTGTCACCGCCTGTGCCCACGTCGCCGCCTGTGCCCGTGTCGCCTGTGCCCGTGTTGTCGCCTGTGCCCGTGTTGCCGCCTGTGCCCGTGTTGCCGCCTGTGCCCGTGTTGTCGCCTGTGCCCGTGTTGCCGCCTGTGCCCGTGTTGCCGCCTGTGCCCGTGTCGCCGCCTGTGCCCGTGTCGTCGCCGCCCCTGCCTGTGCCTGCGACTGCACCGCCACCGCCCCCGGCTGCGCCTCCGGTTTGGGCGGGACTGGAAGAGCTCGACGCGGTTGTAACGGTAGGGCTGGGGCTGGCATCAGTACTCCCAGCGTTGGGAGTGTCGCCTGCGCGAATCTGCCCAAGTAGAAAAGCGCTGGTCAAAAGAAGTAGGGCTACAACCACGGCTGATACCCATATGGTGATCCTTCTGGTGCTGTTCATGGTGGCGCTCCTTTTTCGGTTGTTTCCTGCAACTATTAGATAGGCTGGCGCGCTGCTTCCGGTTCGTTCTGTTGTAATTCTTCGTTAGTTGTCAGCGGTATTTGTTGAGGCGGTCAATTGTGTTTGTAGGGTGGTATTGATGTAGCAGAGCAAATTCTCCGGAAACTGAGGGAAACGAGGGTGTTGGTGCGGTTCGACCTTCTGCTGCTCATTGCGGTCAAACAGAGAGCCGCCTGCGGTTGGCAATGCAGGCCTGCGTGTTGGGGTGCTGGGAGCCAAGCGTCTCCTGCAGAATTGCGATGGCGTCGTCGTAGTGCGCGGCCGCGGACGACGTGCATCCAACGTCCGCTTCTAGCGAAGCCAAGTTGTTCAGCAATGCGGCGATTTCTGGGTGGTGCGGACCGAGGACCTGGCGTTTGATCTGAAGAGCGCGGGTGTAGCTGAACGCCGCTTCGCGATGGTCGTTTTTTTGTTGCTGGATGTTGGCAAGGTTGTTTAGTTGTACAGCTACTTCGTAATGGTCTGGCCCGTTCTTGGCGGTCCAGATGTGAAGCGCTTCCGTAATCACCTTTTCGGCCTCGTCCAGCCTTCCTTGGCCGCCGAGGGTGGCACCGAGTACTGACAGGTCGGCGGCGATTGCGGCGGCATTTGTCTGGTCGTTGCGGTGGCGGATGTCCAAGGCTGCCCGAATATGCGGCTCCGCGTCGTCGTACCTACCTTGGATGTGGGCCAGTCCGGCTAAGTTGTGGTAAATCGCTGCAATCTGCGGATCATCAGGTCCAAGGGCAGCGGTGGTTAGCTCAAGAGCCTCAGCGTAGAGGGCCGCCGCTTCCTTGTAGCGGCCGGTGTCCTTGCACAGGATGCCCTTGGCGTTGAGGGCGCCGGCCTTGCGGAGCGGTTCCAGACCATCCCAGTGCTCCAAACCGAACACTCTCTCCAAAGCGTTTGCGGCTTCTAGGTATTGTCCGGCAAGGCGCCGGGCATCACCGTCCCGAGTGAGTGCCTCGGCAAGCCACAGATCCCGGGTACTGGAGACGGGCTGGCCCTCCAGCAATGCCACGGCGGAGTCCAGAAATCGGCTGGCAGTTAGGTGGTCTACGGCCCGGGACGCGACACCGGACCTCATGAGCAGCGCCTCGACCCTAATCACTGCCTCAGCCAGATCCTCGTTTCGAGTCTCCATGATGCTGCCGGCGTGTTTAGCAAAGTGATCCGCTGCAACCGCGTCGCCGCGTTCCCACGCTTGGAGGGCCAGCCGATTCAGGCGCCTGGCCCTAACCCGTGCGGTTGTGCCGAGCATCAGCGGCCGGTGAGCGGTTCGGTGTGATTGATCGCGGCTCCGGCGAAGCTGGGGGCGGGGAGGCTGCGACGAGACCGACGGTTGCTGCTGTGGCCCAGAAGAGGCGCTTGATGGTTTTCATGACGGTTCCCTTCTCATTGTCATTCGCGGGGTTAGTGCGCGGGTTGTGGTGAGGAATTCGCTATCGGCCCTGAAAGGCCTCGGTGTGGTTGACCCCCTGTCCAGCGAAGCTGGGGGCGGCGGAGGCTGCGACGAGACCGACGGTT
>NZ_JBTNDJ010000012.1:0-95182 GCF_054511055.1 Arthrobacter melezitosi | reverse complement strand
AAAGGGGGGGGGGGGGAGGGGGGAAGACCCCCCCCCCCCCGCCGTTGCGTTTAATCACCTTCTTTGTAGCTCTTCCACAAAATGGAGCTTCCCGGGCGAAAACCGTATGCTCGGTTCATGCCGCTCCCCGACAGCTCCGCCTCCCCGCCCCGGACCGCCGGGGCCGCCAAGGGGGGCCCGGCCATCCCGCCGGATCCCGACACGGTGGAGCGGCTGCGCTCGAAAATCGGCGCCCTGTCCACGGCGACCCTGAAACAGCTTGACTCGGACCTCCCCTGGTACCGCGGGCTGCGCCCCGACGAGCGCTCGGCCCTGGGCATGGTCGCGCAGAAGGGCATCGCCTCCTTCGTGAACTGGTACCAGCGGCCGGTCTCCCCCGCCTGGGTGCTCAGCGATGTCTTCGGCACCGCCCCCACGGAGCTGACCCGCTCGATCAGCCTCCAGAAGGCGCTCCAGCTCATCCGCGTCGTCGTCGAGGTGGTCGAGGACCAGGTGCCCTTCCTGGCACCCCCGGCGGACCAGGCCCCGCTGCGCGAAGCGGTGCTGCGTTACTCCCGCGAGGTCGCCTTCGCCGCCGCGGACGTGTACGCCCGCGCCGCCGAGACCCGCGGCTCCTGGGACACCCGGCTCGAAGCCCTCGTCGTCGATGCGATCCTGCGGGGGGAAAGCTCCGACGCCCTGCGCTCCCGCATCGCGGCGGTCGGGTGGAACGCACAGGGCCGCATCACGGTCATGGTCGGCAGCGCCCCGCCCGAGCCGAACGCGGCCTTCCTCAACGAACTCCGGCGGGTGACCGGACGCCTCGCGGAGGACACCCTCGTCGGCATCCAGGGCGACCGCCTGATCCTCGTCCTCGGCGGCGTGCACGACCGTGAGGTCGCCTACGCCCGGCTCAGTGAACTGTTTGGGCCCGGCCCGGTCGTCTACGGCCCCGAGGCGGAATCCCTCGTCGCGGCCAGCTCCTCCGCCCAGGCCGCCTTCGCCGGGCTGACCGCCGCCAAGGCCTGGCCGACCGCACCCCGGCCGGTCTCCGCGGAGGACCTCTGGCCCGAGCGGGTCGTCTCCGGCGACGATTCCGCCCGCAAGGCCCTCGTGCACAACATCTACCGGCCGCTGGTCAACGCCTCCAACGGCCTCGAGCAGACCCTTTCGGCCTACCTGACCCTGGGGCACTCGCTGGAGGCGACCTCGCGCGCACTGTTCGTCCACGCCAATACGGTGAGGTACCGCCTGCGCCGGGTCTGCGACGTGACCGGCTGGGATCCACTGCTCCCCCGGGAGGCGTTCGTCCTGCAGACGGCGCTGGTCGTCGGGCGGCTCTACCAGCCCTCGAAGTCCTCGGCGGAACGCTCACCGAACCGCTCCGGGTAGGACGGCGCCTTGTAGAGTTCCTACAACGCGCTCACCGCAGCTTGGTTCGAGTAAACACCCAAGAATGCCTCATCGATTTGGAAAGCTGGAAACGTGCTTGCAATCGCCTGCCCCGGCCAGGGGTCCCAAACGCCAGGATTCCTCAGCCCGTGGCTTGAACTGCCCGGCGTCGCCGGGCACCTTGCCCTGCTCAGCGACCAGGCCGGCGTCGACCTGATCAAGCACGGGACGGTGTCCGATGAGGACACCATCAAGGACACCGCCGTCGCGCAGCCCCTGATCGTTGCCGCGGGGCTCGTGGCCGCCAGGGTGCTCCTCGAGAACCATCCGATGACCGCCGGGACCGTCGTGGCGGGCCATTCGGTGGGTGAGCTGACGGCCACGGCCATCGCCGGCGCCCTCACCGAAGCCGATGCCATCGCCTTCGTCCGCGTGCGCGCCACCGCAATGGCCGAGGCGGCCGCGGCGGTGGCCTCGGGCATGAGCGCGGTCCTCGGCGGGGACCCCGACGAGGTCACACAGGTCCTCGACCGGCTCGGTCTCACCGCGGCGAACGCCAACGGTGGTGGCCAGGTCGTGGCGGCCGGAACGCTCGAACAGCTCGCCGCCCTGGCAGCCGAACCGCCGGCCAGGGCGCGGGTGATCCCGCTGAAGGTCGCCGGCGCGTTCCATACGGACCATATGGCTCCGGCGGTGACAGCGCTCGAGGCGCTGCGCCCCTCCCTCACCCCGGCCGAACCGCTGCCCACCCTGCTCTCCAACTACGACGGGCAGCCGGTCAGCACCGGTGAGGCAAACCTTGACAGCCTCATCGCCCAGGTTTCACGCCCCGTGCGGTGGGATCTGTGCATGGCGTCGATGCAGGAGATGGGCGTGACGGGCCTGCTCGAACTGGCCCCCGCGGGCACGCTGACCGGCCTCGCCAAACGCGGAATGCGCGGGACGGCCGCATTGCCCGTAAAATCTCCGGAGGACCTCGACGCGGCCCGCGCCTTCATCGACGAGCATTCGCGTCTCCTGGATACCGACTCATCCCTGGCAGAAGGACATCAGTGAGCACTCCCGCTCTTCAGCAGGCTCCCCTCCGCGACTACACCCGTATCGTCGGCGTCGGAGCATACCGTCCCGAGGTGATTGTCACCAACGACGACGTCGTGCAGTGGATCGACTCCTCCGACGAGTGGATCCGGCAGCGGACGGGCATCGTCACGCGCCACCGCGCTCCGCGCGACGTGAGCGTCATCGACATGGCCGAGGCCGCCGCGCGTGATGCCCTCGCCAGTGCGGGCATCGACGCCAAGCAGCTGGGTGCGGTCCTCGTCTCCACTGTCACCCACCCCTACGCGACTCCCTCGGCGTCGGCGCAGCTGGCCGACCGCCTCGGCGCCACGCCCGCGCCGGCGTACGACATCTCGGCGGCCTGCGCGGGCTACTGCTACGGGATCGCCCAGGCCGACGCCCTGGTCCACGCCGGCACCGCCGAGTATGTCCTCGTCGTCGGCGTCGAGAAGCTTTCGGACTTCATCGACAACTCCGACCGCACCATCTCCTTCCTGCTGGGCGACGGCGCGGGCGCCGTCGTCGTCGGACCCTCGACCACTCCGGGCATCGGCCCGTCGGTCTGGGGCTCGGACGGCAGCAAGCACGAGTCGATCCGCATGACCCGCTCGCTCATCGACATCCGCGACTACTCCCTCGGGGCCCTCAGCGCGCCCGAGGCGGACGGCGAGGGCACCGACCCCGCCGCGGAACAGGCCTCCCTCTGGCCCACGATGCGCCAGGACGGACCCACTGTGTTCCGCTGGGCGGTCTGGGAGATGGCCAAGGTCGCGCAGCAGGCCCTCGACGCGGCGGGAATCACCGCCGAGGACCTCGTGGCCTTCCTGCCCCACCAGGCGAACATCCGTATCATCGATGAGATGGTCAAGCAGTTGAAGCTACCCGAGCACGTGAGCGTTGCCCGTGACATAGTCGATGCGGGGAACACCTCCGCTGCGTCGATTCCGCTGGCCATGCACCGCCTGTTGAAGGAACAGCCCGAACTGAGCGGCGGGTACGCCCTGCAGATCGGCTTCGGGGCCGGGCTCGTCTTCGGCGCGCAGGTCGTCGTCCTTCCCTAGGTTTCCACGCCCAAACCGCCCACGGCGGTTTGACCCAACCACGCCGGCACCGTCCGGCAGTAACAGAAAAGGAGCCACTATGGCTAGCAACGAAGAAATCCTGGCCGGTCTGGCCGAGATCGTCAACGAGGAAACGGGCCTCGCCCCCGAGTCCGTCGAGATGGACAAGTCCTTCACCGACGACCTCGACATCGACTCCATCTCGATGATGACCATCGTCGTCAACGCCGAGGAGAAGTTCGGCGTCCGCATCCCCGACGAGGAAGTCAAGAACCTCAAGACCGTAGGCGACGCCGTTACCTTCATCGCCGGCGCGCAGGCGTAACACCTGCTCCGCGAGGAGCAACGGCGGCAGCCTCCGGCCCAGAGCCGGGGGCAGCCGCCCTTCTTCACCCCGGTTCCCGCCGCCAGGCGCGTGGCCGACCCAACGCTTTGAAAGAGTGACCATGCCCCGCAAAGTAGTCATCACCGGCCTCGGTGCGACAACGCCCATCGGCGGTGACGTACCCACCATGTGGGCGAACGCCCTCAAGGGTGTTTCCGGTGCTCGCACCATCGAGGCCGACTGGGTCCAGAAGTACGACCTTCCCGTGACCTTCGCGGCCCAGGTCAGCTCGCCGGCCAGCGAGGTCCTCTCGCGCGTCGAGGCCAAGCGGATGGACCCCTCGACCCAGTTCGCCGTCGTCGCCTCCCGCGAGGCCTGGCGCGACTCCGGACTCGAGGAAGTCGACCCGGACCGTTTCGCCGTCGCGTTCGCGACCGGCATCGGCGGCGTGTGGACCCTGCTCGATGCCTGGGACACCCTGCGTGACAAGGGCCCCCGGCGCGTCCTGCCCATGACTGTCCCAATGCTGATGCCCAACGGCCCGGCGGCCGCGGTCAGCCTCGACCTCGGGGCGCGCGCCGGCGCGCACACCCCGGTTTCCGCCTGCGCCTCGGGCACTGAGGCCCTTCACCAGGGCCTTGAACTGATTCGGTCGGGCAAGGCCGACGTCGTCATGTGCGGCGGTGCCGAGGCAGCGATCCACCCGATGCCGATGGCGGCGTTCGCCTCCATGCAGGCCCTCTCTCGCCGCAATGACGACCCGGAGCACGCCTCACGCCCGTACGACCTCAACCGGGACGGCTTCGTCATGGGTGAGGGAGCCGGAGCGCTGGTGCTGGAGGCCGAGGAACATGCCCTCGCCCGTGGGGCCCGCATCTACGCCGAACTGGCCGGAACGTCGGTCACTGCCGACGCGTACCACATCACCGCACCGGACCCGGCCGGACTCGGGGCCACCCGGGCGCTCAAGGCGGCGCTGTTCGACGCGCGGGCCATGCCCTCCGACGTCGTGCACGTCAACGCGCACGCCACCTCGACGCCCGTCGGCGACAAGCCCGAGTACACCGCCCTGAAGGAGGCCCTCGGATCGCACGTTGACAATGTGGCAGTATCCGCGACGAAGTCTCAGACCGGGCACCTCCTCGGTGCCTCGGGTGCGGTGGAGGCCGTCATGACCGTGATGGCCGTGTACGACCGGAGCGCTCCGGTGACCATCAACCTGGAAAACCAGGATCCCGAAATTCCGCTCGACGTCGTCACCTCCGAGCGCAAGCTGCCCGGTGGCGACATCGTGGCGCTGAGCAACTCGTTCGGCTTCGGCGGCCACAATGCCGTCGTCGTGGTGCGGAACGTCTAGCCCCACGCAGCACAAAGGAAGGGCACCTCCCTGGCGGGGGTGCCCTTCCTTTTGCTATGGACCGGCGGCCGTCCTGTGCTGAGCGGCCGGATGTGCGGATCAGCCGACCTGGTGCAGCCAGCGCACCGGGGCGCCTTCTGCGGCGTGCCGGAACGGCTCGAGCTCCTCGTCCCATGACTCGCCAAGGGCCAGGGACAGCTCGTTGTAGACGGCCGATGGGTCGCCGGCGCCGGCCTCGTAGGCGTAGCGGATGCGGTCCTCGGACACCATGATGTTCCCGTGGACGTCGGTGGTCGCATGGAAGATGCCAAGTTCGGGGGTGTGGGACCAGCGGCCGCCGTCGACGCCGGCGCTCTGCTCCTCGGTGACCTCGTAGCGGAGGTGCGCCCAGCCGCGCAGGGCCGAGGCAAGCTGCGCTCCCGAGCCCTGGGGTCCGGTCCAGGCGAGCTCGGCGCGGTGCATTCCGGGCGCGGCAGGTTGAGGCCTCCAGTCCAGGTCGGCCCGCTTGTCGAGCACCGACCCGATGGCCCACTCGACATGAGGGCACAACGCGGAAGGGGCTGAGTGCACGTACAAAACACCGCGGGCCATCACAACAGACATTCCATCCTCCATAGCTTTAGGTACGTCTTCCCCAACGACCTGCATGGCTGATGAAACAGTGGAGCGTGGAGCGTGCTTTGACGACACTGCCCGAAGTGCAGTGTGCCGGATGACTAACTAGGATTCATTGTGCCGTACAACTCACCGGAGCGCTACTGCAATTACTCAGGTGATCGCAAAAACTACTTGCTTTTCGGCGAGCCTCCGAATTCCGCTTGGTCGGACGTACTATGCGCGGGGGTGGGACTGCTCGTAGCTTTGGCGCAGCCGGTCGACCGAGACGTGGGTATAAATCTGGGTCGTCGCCAGGCTGCTGTGGCCTAAGATCTCCTGGACGGCCCTCAGGTCCGCCCCTCCATCGAGGAGGTGGGTGGCGGTGCTGTGGCGGATCGCGTGCGGGCCGGACGCCGACGTGTCGCCCAGCGCGGCGAACAGCCGCTGGACCGTACCCCGCACGGCCCGCTGGTCGATGCGCCCTCCGCGCCGGCCGAGGAAGACGGCGGGTCCGCTGGCGGCGGTGGAGAACTGGGGGCGGCCGCGGCGCAGCCAGTCATCGAGTGCGTGGGCCGCGGGAACCCCGAAGGGAACAGTCCGCTCCTTGTTTCCCTTTCCGAGCACCGTGAGCGTGCGCCGCTCGGTGTTGAGGTCGTCAATGTCCAGACCGGTCAGTTCCCCGACGCGGATCCCGGTGCCGTAGAGGAGTTCCACCATGGCGCGGGACTGGAGGGCGCCTCCCTCCCCCTCCCTCGCCGCATCCTCCAGGGAGGCGAAGATGGAGTCGAGCTGCGCCCGGGTGACAACGTGGGGCAGTGACTTTTCCCGTTTCGGCGCCCGCAGGCGGAGGGCCGGATTGACCGCAATCAGTTCCTCGCGCTCGGCCCAGGCCATGAAGCTGCGTGCCGTCGCCGCGCGGCGGGCGATGGTGGAGCGGGACAACCCTGAGCTGTCAAGCGACCCGAGCCAGGCCCGGAAGTCGCTGAGCTCGACGTCCTCAAGCCGTTCGGTACCGCGGGCCTGGACGAAGCCCAGCAGCAGTTCGAGGTCCGTCAGGTAGGCCCGGACCGTGTGCTCGGAGCGGTTGCGTTCGGCCTCGAGGTAGCGCCGGTACTTCTCAACCGCTTCGGTAAACGACGGCGAGAGCTCGGTCTGCGGCCTGTCGGTGGAAGCCTTCGGGACGGCGATATCGTGCTCCCTTCCACCTCGTGATTCTCCGACCTCTACTCTGCTCCGTCGCGGGGGTCGCGTCCAACAGGCGCTCCGATCAGGACGCCCTTTTGTTTCCCGGGGGACTCCCCTGCGGCGGCGGCCGGTTCGATGTTCTTTACTGCCGTGGCGGTGGTCGGCCCGGTGATCTTTCCTGCCGTGGCGGCGGCCGACCCGCTTCCCGTCCCTCCCATGGCGGTGGCAATGGCCGGTCCGGTGCCCTTCCCTGAACCGCCAACGGCCCCTGCTGTCTGCGCGGTGTTGATCCCTTCCGACACGGCTGTCCCTTCGAGGTCGAGGAGGAAGCGTTTGGCATCGATCCCGGCCGCATACCCGGCGAGCGCCCCATTGCCGGCAACGACCCGGTGCCCGGGAATGAGGATCGACAGGGGGTTCGCCCGGACCGCGGCACCGACGGCCCGGCCCATGGCGGCATTCCCCAGTGCCGCGGCGATGTTCCTGTAGGTGCGCGTTTGGCCATAGGGGATTCGCGCCACCATCGCCCACACCCGGTGCTGGAACCCGGTGCCGGCGGGAAGGAGCAGCAGTTCGAAGGAACGGCGGGTCCCGGCGAAGTACTCTTCGAGTTGACGTGCCGCGCCGAGCAGCACGACTCCCGGCTCCCTGTCCGCTGTTCCGCCACGCTCCCCGCTCAACGATCCACCGTCCTCCCTGCCCGTGGGTCCGCTGACCTCCCGGCCAGCCGTCCCGCCGCGTCTCGTCCGGGTCGGGGCGCCGGATGGTGCACCGGGCTGGTTGAGTGTGGTTGCAGGGTCCTTCGAATTCTGGCCCGCTTGGTCTTCCTGCCGGTCTCCTTGCCGGTATTCCTCCCACCGCTCCCCCAGCAGCACTGCTCCGGGCTGCGGGTCGTGCCGTTCGTGGTAGACGCCGACGAGGCCGCCTTGTGCAGCCACAAGGATCAATCCACCGATGGGACTCTCGATACGGTAATGCTGTCTCATGCTGACTCCTCTTGCTCCTTGCGGTCAGGGGAAATCCCTGCGCCGTCGAATAGGGATACTTCGCGTACCTTCACGACCCGGGGCCCGTGGGAGCGCTGTGCGCCGCGGGTGGCCGCCCGAAGTGATGAGAACCGCGGGGCTGGAACTCAGGCCGCCGACTTGATGGCCGGACAGGTTAGGTTTTCGGCGCCCTCCTCCACCCTTCGGGACTGCGGATGGCAAGACCGGCGACTTCGAGGCGTGCAAGCCCGCCCAGGACGTCGCGTGGTCCAAGGCCGGCCACCGACGCGAGCTTCTCGACGGAGGAATGGACCCTCACGGGAAGGGCATCGAGCAGGAGGATGTCCTGGACGGCGAGTCCATCGTGGTCGCTGGATGGAACCGACACTGCGGTCTCTGGGTGCGCCCCAAGGGGACCGGCGAGCTCGGCCACCTCGGACGTGTCGGTCACACAGATGGCGCTTCCGTCGCGCAGGAGCCGGTGGCAGCCGGCGGAATTTGCTGAGTAGACAGATCCGGGAACGGCTCCCACCGGGCGCCCCAGTCCGGCGGCATGGTGTGCCGTGTTGAGGGCACCGGACCTCCAGCGGGCCTCCACCACGACAGTGACGGCGCCCAGGGCCGCAATGAGTCGGTTCCGCTGCAGGAAGCGCCATCGGGTGGGGGCAGATCCCGGCGGGACCTCGGAAATCAAAAGTCCTTCCCGCGCGACCGTGCGCAGCAGTTCCTCGTTCCCCGCCGGGTAATAGCGGTCCACGCCACAGGCCATCACGGCGATGGTCGGCGGCCGGGCGTTCCCTGAGGTGCCCAGCGCGGCCCGGTGGGCCTGGGCATCGATACCGTAGGCTCCGCCGGAGAGGACGGTGAATCCCCTGAGCACCAGGCCGGATGCCATTTCGGCGGTTACCGCGGCGCCGTAGCCCGTACTGTCGCGGGATCCGACAAGTGCCACCATCCGCTCAACCGGGGGCACCTCGGCAGGTCCGCGGACCCACAGGCACACGGGCGCTGCTAGCTGAAGGTCCTCAAGGGCGGCCGGCCAGTCCGCCGCCTCGGGAGTCAGCAGCCGTCCACCGAACCTGGCCAGGGTCGCGAGGTCCCGTTCGGGGGCAAGGTCTTTCCGTCGCGGCGCCCAGCGCTCAAGCGCCCGGTCAAGGGCGTCGTCCGGAGCGTCCCCGGGCGAAAGCAGATCCTGGACCTCCTGTTTCACTCCCGCTCCCGCCCTGAGGCCGCCGGTGGCGATACGGAGTGCGTCGATGGGACCGGCGGCGGCCGTCAGGGCCAGTCCGACGCCGTCCGACGGTTCGAACAGCCGCGACAACGCAGCGCGGGCGATGGTGGTGCCGCTGTCCGGGACGTTCACGCCGCACGCTCCTGCAGGCGGAAGCCCAGAGCCACCGCGACGTCGTCCGGGTCCGGCTGGGCGTGTCCGGCGAGGTCGGCGACCGTCCAAGCGACCTTGAGCACCCGGTCCCAACCACGGGCGCTGACCAGGCCGCGCTCCAGCGCCCTGTCCAATGCCGCCGTAACGCTGCGTGGCAGGCGGAGTTCATCGCGCAGGATCCGCCCCCGGAGCTCGGAGTTGGTTGAACACCCCCAGCGGGAAAGCCTTTCGGCCTGCGCACTCCTCGCCGCGTTCACCCGGGCTGCGACCGTCGAACTGCTCTCCCCCGCCGTTCCACTGACATAGTCGGTGAGCGCCACCCTGTTCACCGCCAGCTGCAGGTCGACCCGGTCGAGCAACGGCCCGGACAACCGGTTGAAGTAGCGCCGGCGCTGCTGCGCCGTGCACTGGCAGTCGACCCCCTTCCCCGAGGCGAGTCCGCACGGGCACGGGTTGAGGGCGAGCACGAGTTGGAACCGTGCCGGGTATGCCGCCGTTCCCGCCGACCGGTGCAGCACGAGGGAACCACTCTCAAGCGGCTCCCTCAGGGCGTCAAGCACACGCCGTTCATACTCGGGGGCTTCGTCGAGGAACAGCACGCCCCGGTGTGCGCGGGAAGCGGCGCCGGGCCGCGGTATTCCGCTGCCGCCTCCGATGATGGCGGCCGCCGTCGCTGTGTGGTGGGGACTTTCAAACGGCGGGCGCCTCCGCAGGGTATCGCATGGTGCACCGCTGAGTGAGTGAATCGCCGTGACCTCCATGGCATGACGGTCATCGAGGTCGGGGAGGATGCCGGGGATCCGTTCGGCGAGCATCGTCTTTCCCGCACCGGGCGGCCCCACCATCATAAGGTGGTGCGCACCGGCGGCAGCTACCTCCAGGGCGAACCGGGCCTCGGCCTGGCCGGCGACATCGGCCAGGTCACGGGTCTCACCAATGTCCTGCCGGACCGGCTCGGCGCCGGACAGCTCGGGTTCGCCCGGCACGGGAGGCTGCACAGCGTTCGGGTCGGCCCCGTAGGCCAGGAGAACTCCGGCAAGGGAATCGTAGCCCCGCACGGCCGCGCCCGGGACGAGGGCCGCCTCCGCGCGATTGCCAGTGGCAACGACAACCTCGCTGTAACCCGCGGAGACGGCGGCCATGACCGCTGGCAGGACGCCGCGGATGGGACGGAGCCGACCGTCGAGGCCGAGTTCCGCAAGGAAGACTGTGCGACCATCTCCCCGAAGGTCCCCCGCCGCGGCCAGGGCCGCCATCACGATGGCGAGGTCGAAGCCGGAACCGCGTTTGGGGAGCGACGCCGGAACGAGGTTGACGGTGATCTTGCGCCTGCTCAGCGGAACCCCGGCGTTCCGCGCTGCAGCCCGGATCCGGTCCTTCGCCTCGTTCAGTGAGGCATCTGGCAGACCGAGAAGGACAAAGGCGGGCAGCGTCTGCCCAATGTCGGCTTCGACCTCCACGATGTAGCCGTTGAGCCCGACAAGGGCCACCGAGTAGGTCCGGCCCAGCGCCACCTAGATCACGGCCCGGACGTGTTCGATCCGCGGCTCACCCTCACCGTCATCCAGCACCGCCACGGCGTCGACCCGGAAACCGGCGAAGCGCCGCCGGTGTGCCTGGGCCCACTTGGAGGCCAGCACATAGAGCCGCTCCAGCTTGGCCGTACTGATCGCCTCCAGCGGATGCCCGAAGTCCTCCGAGCTGCGCGTCTTGACCTCGACGATGACCAGGGTGGCTCCATCCACCGCCACCAGGTCGATCTCCCCCGCGGGGCAGCGCCAGTTGCGGTCCACCACCTGCAGCCCGCGGCCTTCGAGGAACTCCGCAGCGGCCGCCTCGCCCCGCCGACCCAACTCGTCCTTCGCCGCCATGAACACCACCTCCGCCACCAGCCTGAGGGTGCGGAGTGCGTAAGTGGTGACCAAAGGCCCCTATGTGGATAACTGTCCGCCTGACACAGGCAGGGGCGGGGCGGAAGGTCCTCGGATTGATCAGATAAGTATGCCGCCCACCGGCGCCAAGGGACCCGAAGGCGAGTAAGCTCGCATGCTATAAAACCCGGCTCAACAACCGCAGGCGAGGAGGGACCAGCCATGACACCCATCGAGGACAGGACGGCCGGAGGGTCGGAAGCGGACCAGCTTGAGCAGCAGGCGCCGGTCGCTTCGGACGGCGGAGACGAGGAGACCGGCGCAGGGGTGTTCGCCGTGGGCAACGGCGGCTCGGAGGCCGACGTCCTTGAACAGTCCGTCGACCTGCCCGAGGACTCCGACTCCGAATACCCTCGGGAAAGCGACGAGGAGTAGCCGCACCCTGCTGCACAACCGTCGGAGTCCCTGAACGCCGGCGGCCGGCCGGTCGTTGCCAGTATTGCCACGCGCCTGCCCGCCGAACACCGGTAATCAGTGGGCATGTCCAGACATGCCCAGCGATGGACACCGGCCAGTGGGCACAACGGTTGGGAAGCCCGTCACTGGCACACCTGCCCACCGATGGACGCCGGTCCGTGGGCAGGAATTCATAGGCAGAACGTCACGCGCACCACGCCCCGGCCGGCACGAACACCCCCGAAACGCCCGCGCCGCCCAGGAGTTGAAGCCCGGGACGCCTAGTTCCCCAGGTGGCTGTCCTTGGGCAGCGCGATGTCGTCCGACTTCGACAGTTCCTCCACATTGACGTCCTTGAACGTGATGACCCGGACGTTCTTCACGAAGCGCGCCGAGCGGTAGACGTCCCACACCCAGGCATCCTGCAGGGTCAGGTCGAAGTAAACCTCACCGTCCGCGGACCGGGCCTGCAGGTCGACGTGGTTCGCAAGGTAGAACCGCCGCTCGGTCTCGACGACATAGCTGAAGAGATTCACGACATCGCGGTACTCCCGGTACAGCTGGAGCTCCATGTCGGTTTCGTAGTTTTCAAGATCTTCGGCGCTCATGGATCAATCATCCCCCAATTTCGAGGCCGGGAACCGCCGGCCGTTCGGTGCTTCCCAACCGCCAGGTCCGGCGGTGGTGGTCGGTTGCTCCCCGGCCGTCGATGGCGGCCCGGTGCGCGGCCGTCGCGTAGCCCTTGTTCACGTCCCACCCGTACTCCGGGTGCTCCAGGGCGAGCGAGGCCATCAGCGCGTCCCGTTCGACCTTCGCGAGCACGCTCGCGGCGGCAACGCTGAGGCAGTCGAGGTCGGCCTTGATGCGGGTGGTGACGGGCGAATCGCAGCCGGTGGGCACGGGTCCGGTGTCGAAGAGGCTGCCCTGGCCGCGGGCCGAGAGCCAGTCGTGGTTGCCGTCAAGAATGACGGCGTCGGGCCGGACGGTGGCGAGGACCTGCTCCCAGGCGCGGTTCCCCGCCGCCCGGAGGGCGGCCATGAGGCCGTCGGCGTCGATCTCGGCGGCACTGGCATGCCCGACGCCGTAGGCGGCGGCCCAGCGCCGGATCCGAGGCACGAGGGCGGTCCGCTCGGCGGCCGAGAGGAGCTTGCTGTCCCGCACCCCGCGCAGTCCCTTGACGGCATTGAGGTCGATCACCACCAGACCCACGGACACCGGGCCGGCCAACGCCCCGCGGCCCACCTCGTCGCATCCGGCGACGTACCGGTGGCCGGCCTGCGTGAAGGTGCGCTCGAAGGAAAGCGTGGGCGCCTTCGAGCGGGCAGTGCTGAGCGGGGCCATCAGTTGCCCGCTGCGCCCGCGGCCGGCTCGGGGATGCCGTCGAAGACCTCGGGGTAGCTGCCGAGGAACGCCGCATTGCCAATCGGCCAGGCGATCACCGAGGCCTTGCCTTCAATCGCGTCGACGTCGATGAACCCGCCGTCCTTGTCCTGGTTGGCCCGGGAGTCGGCGGAGGCATTGCGGTGGTCCCCCATCACCCAGATCTTGCCCTCGGGCACCGTGATCTCGAACGGACTGTCGGACGGCGCCGCTCCCGGGAAAAGGTACGGCTCGTCGAGCGGCTCGCCGTTCACGGTGATCCGCCCTTCCTCGTCGCAGCAGACAACGCGGTCCCCGGCGAGACCGATGACGCGCTTCACGAGGTGCTGCTGCGATTCGTCCGGTGCGAGCCCCACGAAGACCAACGCTTCGGTCAGCCAGTTCGACTCAGTGCCGGCCGCCGCCTCGGGCAGCCACCCTTCGTCGTCCCGGAAGACGACGACGTCGCCGCGCTCGAGGGCGAACGGCTCGGGAACGAGTTGGTTGACGAAGATCCGGTCATCGATCTGCAGCGTGTTCTCCATTGAACCTGAGGGAATGAAGAAGGCCCTGAAGAGGAAGGTCTTGATCAGGAAGGAGAGCACGAGGGCGATCACCACGATGGTGGCGATCTCCTTCAGCCAGGCGAGAACGCCGCCGCCCTTGCCGCCCGAGCCCTTGCCTGCGGCCCGCGATCCGGCAGCGGGTGGCTCCCCGGGGTCCACCGCGCCGGCATCGGCGGACGCGTCGGGACCGGCCGGCGTGGCGCCTGCCGGCTGCGGACCGCCGGCACGGGCGGCCGACTTCCAGTGGAAGCGTCGCTGCATTTACTGATTCCTCTGCTTCTCGGCCGGCGGTGAGGCTGCCGTCGTGTCCATTCTGAATTCCTGCGGTGTGCGGCTCAACGCCCTCCCCCGGTCAATCGATCGCCCCGGCCCGGGCCAGTGGCCAGACGAGGTGCTCCGCACGCCCGAGAACCCTTTCCTCCGAGACGAATCCGCCGCCCGGCGCCCCGAGCAGGGCACGCGAATCGGACGATTCCGAACGGTGATCGCCCATCACCCACAACCTACCCTCCGGAACGACGACGTCGAAGGTGGATTCGCTTGGCGCGTCGCTTCCGTGGAGGTACGGCTCGTCGATCGCCTTTCCGTTGACGGTCAACCGGCCATCCTCTCCGCAGCAAACGACCCGGTCGCCACCGATGCCGACGACCCGCTTCACGTAGACGGTATCCGACCCGCGCAGCCCAAGCCACTGCCCCACCATTGAGGAGGCCTTCTCGGCGGGACTGCGCGGATCGCTGATCGGGTCGAAGGAACCGCGTCCGTCGAAGACGACGACGTCGCCGCGCTGGATCCCGCCGTCCCGGTAGGCGCCCTTGCCCACGAGGATCCGGTCACCCTGGAGCAGCAGGGGCTCCATCGAGGCCGACGGGATGAAGAACACGTCGAGAACCAGCGCCCGGAGCACCGAGGTGAGCAGCACAGCCGAAATCAGCACCGGTAGCACAAAACGCCAGCCCCACACAGGAGACCGGCGTTTTGTGTGCTTGCGGGCCGCAGGCCCGGTCGCGTTGTCCTTCCGCACCAAAAACGGGTTACTTGACCGTCTTGGGATCGCGCTTTTCCTTGATCTTGGCTGCCTTGCCGCGCAGGTCGCGCATGTAGTACAGCTTCGCGCGGCGCACGTCGCCCTTGGAGACGACCTCGATCTTGTCGAGGACCGGGGAGTGGACCGGGAAGGTGCGCTCCACACCGACACCGAAGCTGACCTTGCGGACGGTGAAGGTTTCGCGGATGCCGTCACCCTGGCGTCCGAGGACGAAGCCCTTGAAGATCTGAACACGGGTGTTCTTGCCTTCAATGATGTTCACGTGGACGTTGACGGTGTCGCCGGCGCGGAAGTCGGGAATGTCGCTCCGGAGGGAAGCGGCATCGACCGAGTCGAGAATATGCATTTTTATACTCCTGGTGAACGCCACAGGTCATTCACGTTGGTCACAGCGGTCAAGGCCGGTGAAGCAGGGCAATTACCGCCGAAAAAGGTAAACCGGCTGCACCGATATCCGGGGCCGGCGTGCCCGGCTGTTGACTGCACTCCCCCTGTGGCAGGGGCCAGTCCAGCAGGCACAAGCCCCAATTATTCCATAGAGAACAGGCAGGAACTAATCTGCGGCGTCCGGGCGCGGGACGAGCCGCCCGTCGACGATATCGATGCCCGCCTGGGCCAGCGCGGCGCGGTCGGCCTTGCTCAGCGAGGGGACGTCGACCGCCGCCAGGAGGTCCGGGCGGCGGGCCGCCGTGCGGAGGAACTGCTCGGTGCGGCGGAATTCGGCGATCTTCGCGTGGTTGCCGCTCAGCAGCACGGGTGGGATGCCCCGGCCCCGCCAGAAGGACGGCTTGGTGTACACGGGGTATTCGAGCAGGCCGTCGGCGTGGGACTCCTCGACGAGCGATTCGGGGTTGCCGACGACGCCGGGAATGAGCCGCCCAACGGCCTCGACGATGGCGAGTACCGCCACCTCTCCCCCGTTGAGGACGTAGTCGCCCAGGCTGACCGGCAGCACGTCATAGGATTCGGCCGCCCACTCAAGCACGCGCTCGTCGATTCCTTCATACCGGCCGCAGGCGAACACCAGGTGCCCGCGTGCCGCGAAGTCGTTGGCCATGGCCTGGTTGAACACCGCGCCGGCGGGCGAGGGCACGACGAGGAGCGGGCGTTCGCCCGCGGAGCTTTCCTCGGCGATCGATCGAAGCGCCAGCGCCCAGGGTTCGGGCTTCATGACCATGCCGGCGCCGCCCCCGTACGGGGTGTCGTCCACCGTGCGGTGCTTGTCCAGCGTGAAGTCCCGCAGGTCGTGCACCCGAACGTCGAGCAGGCCATCCTTCCGGGCCCTGCCGATCAGGGAGACGTCAAGGGCCGCCAGGTATTCGGGGAAGATGGTGACGACGTCGACGCGCACTACTGCCCGTCCCGGCCGGCCTGCGCGGCGCCGTCGGGCAGGCCGGTCCCGTCGCGGCCGGTGTCGGCGTCCTCCGCGTCGTCCCCGTCGTCGGGGGCGGAGTTGGACCCCGGCAGGTTCAGCTCGAACAGCCCGGCGGGAGGATCGACGGTGACGAACCCGCCGGCGGGGTTCACCTCGGGCACGATCTCCCCGACGAACGGGACAAGGGCCTCGTGGCCCTTCGTGAGTTCGACGACCAGCAGGTCCTGGACGGCCATGGTGCGAAGCGCCGTCACCTTGCCGACGACGTTGCCCTCATGGCGCACGTCGAGGCCGACCAGTTCGTGTTCGTACCAGGCGTCGTCGTCATCGTCGTCGGTGGTGTCGCTGTCGATGAACAGGGTGCCGCCGCGGAGGGTCTCCGCCGCGTTGCGGTCGGGGATCTGCTCGAAGGCGACGATGAGCGTTTCCTTGTTCCAGCGGGCCTTCGCCACGGTGAGCTCGGGCAGCGCGATGCCCTCGGCGCGGAAGACCGCCCCGGGCTCGAAGCGGTCCTCGGGCGCATCGGTGAACAGCTGGACGGTGACCTCACCCCGGATTCCGTGGGGTTTGCCGATCCTTGCGACGAGTACTTCCATGGTGCTGCTCCTGCGCTCGGGTGAGGGACATCGTGGTTGGGGGGAATTCCCGCGGATAAATGGGTTCGGCCCCACCACCATCCACTGGTGCGGGGCCGAACGGGAAAGCGTTGGTGCGGACTCAGGCGTGCCGGCGGTCGGTGTCGACGACGTCGACCCGGACCGGCTCGCCGTCCGCAAGTGCTGAAACGACGGTGCGCAGTGCGCGTGCCGTGCGGCCCTGCCGGCCGATGACCCGGCCCAGGTCCTCCTGGTTGACCCTCACTTCGAGGGTTTCGCCGCGGCGGTTGCTCTTCGCGGACACCTGAACGTCGTCAGGGTTGTCAACGATGCCGCGGACGAGGTGCTCCAGCGCTTCAGCAAGCAACTTACTCGGCCTCGGGTGCTTCCGCGGCCTCGTCGGCCTTCTTGGCCTTGGGGGTGATGGCCTCGGGGACGATCACTGAACCCTTTTCGGGAGCAACGAACGCTTCCTTGGGGGCCTTCGTCCGCAGGGTGCCCTCCTGGCCCTCCAGGCCCTTGAACTTCTGCCAGTCACCGGTGATCTTCAGCAGTGCCGAGACCTGCTCGGTCGGCTGCGCGCCGACGCCGAGCCAGTACTGCGCACGGTCGGAGTTGATCTCGATGAACGAGGGCTCTTCGGTGGGGTTGTACTTACCGATTTCCTCGAGGGCACGGCCATCACGCTTGGCGCGTGCATCCATGACGACGACACGGTAGAAAGGTGCGCGGATCTTGCCCATGCGCTTGAGGCGAATCTTTACGGCCACTTGTGTGGTCACTCCTTGATGATGAAAGGGGCGAACCCGCCATCCTGCTCCCGTGGGGCGGGCCATTCGGAGGGGTTCAAAGGACACAATTCACGCACAGAGAGAGGGGCTGCACGGATCGAGTACGAATCTATTGTGCCAGACGGGTGACGTTTTGGGCGATTCCTGCGCCGGGCGCGCCCACGGTGACCCGGATGCTGTTGTTCCAGGGGTCCCGGAAGCGCAGTTCCGCCCCGGTGGAGTGCCGCCCGACCCCTGCGACCCGAAGCCGGTCGGCCAGTGCTTCGACGTCGTCCGCCGCCGGCACGGTGATGAGGACCTCGCCGAGTCCGAGGGTGTCGCGCCGCGGCCCGGCTCCCCGGCTGTTCCAGACGTTCATCGCCATGTGGTGGTGGTACCCGCCGGCGGAGACGAAGAGGGCCTGCCCGTGCCAGCCGGCGGTGCGTTCGAAGCCGAGGGTGTCCACGTAGAAGGCCCGCGCGGTGTCGATGTCCCCGACCTGGAGGTGGACGTGCCCGACGCCGGCGCCCGCCTCCCTCAACCCGCCGGCGGCCCGCTCGGTCAGGTGGTCCGCGAGGTACCGGTCCGGCGGCAGGGACCGGTTGTCCATGACGACGCTGCGCGATGCGCCGGTGCCGGTCCAGTTCCAGCTCTCCCGGGGCTTGTCGAAGTAGAGCTCGATGCCGTTGCCTTCGGGATCGGCGAAGTAGAAGGCCTCGCTGACCAGGTGGTCGGCGCTTCCGGCGAACCGGCTGCCGGGATGGCGGGCCGCGGTGGCGACCGTGGCCGCCAGGTCGGCGCGGCTGCCGAAGAGCAGCGCCGTGTGGAACAGGCCCGCTTCGGTCGGCGCGGGCAGGCGGAGCCCGGCGGCAGGGGAAAGGTGGATCAGCGCGGTGGTGCCCCGGCCCAGGTACAGCCCGCCCGATCCGTCCTCCCCGGGCCCGGCCACCGCCTCGAGGCCGAGGGCGTCGGTGTAGTAGCGGGCCATGGCGTCCAGGTTGCCGACCTTGAGTGTGACGGTCGACATTCCCGTATCCGGTGGGAGCAGATCGATGGTCATGGTGTCCTCCTCGGTGGTGAGACCCTTATGGAGTTAACACTTGAAGCTTCAACTTATTCCCGGGGGCGGGGTGTCAGGCGGCGGCGGTGCGGAGAAAGTCCCGCACCACCCGGTCCCCGTCGTCGGTATCGTGCGGACGGTGGCCTCCCGGGGTGACCCGGTGCAGGGCCCCGGTTCCGGCGAGGTAGCCGGCAACCTCCTCGTAGAGCGGCTCCCAGCCACCGGTCAGCACCAGGGTGGGAACGCCCGGGACGATGTGCAGCGGGGCGGTCCAGGGCGGGCTCTGCAGGCGGAGCCGGCGGGCGCTGCGGCGCTCGTCCTCGGTGGTGGGCTGCTCGACCTCGGTGGCGAAGACCAGGCGGACGAACTCCTCAAGGAATTCCTCGTCGCTCAGGGCATCCCGCCGGGCGAACAGCGGAGCCACGAGGTCGATGTGGGCGGCGGTGACGGGCAGGTCGGCGGTGAGCGAGAGGCAGGCGGGTTCGATCAGGGTGAGCGAGCGGATCAGGTCGGGCCGCTCGACCGCCGCGAGCATCGCCGAGACCGCCCCCTGGGAGTGGGCGACGAGGTGGGCGCCGTCCCCGAGTGCGTCGGTGATGATGCGCTGGTCCTCGGCGTGGTCGGTCGGCAGCGGTTCGGCCTCGGCGTCGAAGCCGTGACGGCGCAGGAACAGGCAGTCATAGCGAAGGGCCAGCCCGTGCTGCCGCGGCCACGCGGCCGCCCCGAACGAGCCGCTGCCATGGACAAAGACAATGCGTTCCTGCGTCATGCTGCCAATCTGTTGCCGTGCGCCCGCCCACCCCGGGGGCGGGCTCCCGCCCGGTGCCTACTTGCCGAGGAACTTCTCGAAGCCCTTGGGCAGGTTCAGCGACGACGGATCGAAGTCCTCGGTGTTGCCGAAGGCCGCCCCCGTGGGTGCGGCGCTGCGGGCCGCCGTGCGCTTCGCCTCGGCTGCCGCAAGTTCCTGGGCGGCCTTGGCCGGGTTGCCCGAGCGGGGCTTCTTCTTGCCCTTGGCGGCGACGGCCTTCTTGCGCGGCCCGCCGAACCCGCCGGGGCCGGCCATGCCCGGCATGCCGGGGATTCCGCCGCCGGAGGCCATCTTGCGCATCATCTTCTGCGCCTGGCCGAACCGCTCGAGCAGCCCGTTCACCTCGGAGACGTGCACGCCCGAACCGCGGGCGATACGGGCCCGCCGCGAGCCGTTGATGATCTTCGGCGCGAGGCGCTCGTGCGGTGTCATCGAGCGGACGATGGCCTCGACCCGGTCGATCTCGCGCTCGTCGAAGTTCTCGAGCTGCTCGCGCATGCCGGCGGCACCGGGCATCATCATGAGCATCTTCTTCATCGAGCCCATGTTGCGGATCTGCTGCATCTGGGCCAGGAAGTCGTCGAGGGTGAAGTCCTCCTGGTCGGCGAACTTCTTCGCCATCCGCGCCGCTTCGTCCTTGTCCCAGGACTGTTCGGCCTGCTCGATCAGGGTCAGGATGTCGCCCATGTCGAGGATGCGGGAGGCCATGCGGTCGGGGTGGAACAGTTCGAAGTCGCCCAGACCCTCGCCGGTGGAGGCGAACATGACCGGCTTGCCCGTGACCGAGGCGACCGAAAGGGCGGCACCGCCGCGCGCGTCGCCGTCGAGCTTGGTCAGCACGACGCCGGTGAAGTCGACGCCCTCGTTGAACGCGAGCGCGGTGTTCACCGCGTCCTGGCCGATCATGGCGTCGATGACGAAGAGCACCTCGTCGGGGCTGATCGCGGCGCGGATGTCGGCGGCCTGCTGCATCAGCTCGGCGTCGACGCCGAGCCGTCCGGCGGTGTCCACGATGACGACGTCGTGCAGCTTCGTCCGCGCCTCGGCCACACCCTGGCGGGCGACGGCGACCGGGTCCCCGGTGGCCGCCTCGAACTCCGAGCTGACCCCCGGATGCGGCGCGTACACCGGCACACCGGCCCGCTCGCCGTTGACCTGCAGCTGTCGCACGGCGTTGGGGCGCTGCAGGTCGGCGGCGACGAGCAGGGGGCTGTGGCCCTGGCCCTTGAGCCACTTCGACAGCTTCCCGGCCAGCGTCGTCTTACCGGCGCCCTGGAGGCCGGCGAGCATGATCACCGTCGGAGGCGTCTTGGCCAGGCGGATCCGGCGGGTCTCCCCGCCGAGGATCCCCACGAGTTCCTCGTTGACGATCTTCACGACCTGCTGGCCCGGGTTCAGCGCCTGGGACACCTCGAGCCCGAGCGCGCGCTCCTTGACGCTGGCGGTGAAGGCGCGCACCACCGGGACGGCGACGTCGGCGTCAAGCAGGGCACGGCGGATTTCCCGGACCGTCGCGTCGATGTCGGCTTCGGTCAGGCGCCCCTTGCCGCGGAGGTTCTTGAACGTTGCGGTCAACCGGTCGGAGAGTGAATTGAACACAGGCCGTGAACTACTTTCATCGGAGGTTGGAAAGACTCAACCTCAAGGGTACCAAGGCGCCTGCAGGAGCGGGTCCGCCCGACGCCCGGGCCCGAGACATCGCCGTGTGAAAGTGGCAGGGTGGAGGGGTGAATACTTCTTCCCTGACAGAACCCGGAACCGCTGCCGCCGGGACAGATAAACGCGTTCGAACGCTCCTGATCCTCGGAGCCTCAGGCGACCTCACCGGCAGGCTCCTGCTGCCCGGACTGGCACGGCTGATCCGGGCCGGCCGTGCCAAGGACCTTCGGCTGGTCGGAGCGGGATCCGACCCCTGGGACAACGAGAAGTGGCGTACCCGCCTCGATGAATCCTTCGCTTCGGCGATGGAGACTGCCGGCGAGGAAGGCCGGAAGGCCCTGCAGGAGGTGCGGGACAACAGCACCTACCACCACGCCGACGTGACGGCGGGAGGCGTCCTGACCGCGCTGGTCGCCTCGCTCGAGGGACCGGTCGCTGTCTACTTCGCCCTTCCCCCAACGATCAGCCAGCTCGCCTGCGCCGCCGCCGCACCCCAGGGGCTTCCCCCTGACACGCGGGTGGTCATGGAAAAGCCCTTCGGCACCGACAGGGAGTCCGCGCACCAGCTGAACCTCAACCTCGCGGGACTTGTGCCCGAGCACAACATCCATCGGGTCGACCACTTCCTCGGCAAGGCCACGGTCTTCAACATCCTGGGCATGCGCTTCGCGAACCGCATCCTGGAGCCGGTGTGGAACAACCTCCACATCGAAAAGGTCGAGGTGATCTTCGACGAGGACCTGGCGCTGGAGAACCGGGCCCGCTACTACGACCGGGCCGGCGCGCTGCGCGACATGATCCAGAGCCACCTGCTCCACGTCATGGCCCTGCTGGCACTGAACGCCCCCTCGACCCTCCATGAGCGCGACCTGCGGGACCACATCGGTTCGACGCTGCGGGCCAGTTCGATCGACACGAGCGCTCCAGGGAGCAGCCGCCGCGCCCGCTACACCGCCGGCAGCATCCAGGGCCGGGCCGTGCCCGACTACACGGCCGAGCCCGGAGTCGATGGCTCACTCGGAACGGAGACCCTCGCCGAGGTCGTCGTCTCGATCAACAACGACCGCTGGGCCGGCGTGCCGTTCATCCTCAGGTCGGGCAAGGCGCTGGGCGTGAAGCGCAAGGAAGCCCTCATCACGTTCAAGCCCGTGAACCACCTCCCCACCGGTTTTCGGGGGATGGACACCCCGACGCGCCTCCGGATCGGCTTCGGGCCCGACACCCTGCAGCTCGAAATGGACGTCAACGGGCCCGGCGACATGTTCTCCCTGGACCGCGCCACCCTGACGGCCGAGCTCAACGCCACCGACCTGCTCCCCTACGGCGAGGTCCTTGACGGGGTCCTGGCGGGAGATCCGACCCTCTCGGTGCGCGGTGACATCGCCGAGGACTGCTGGCGGATCATTGAGCCCGTCCTGGCGGCCTGGGCCGCCAACGAGGTGCCCCTTGAGGAGTACCCGGCCGGGTCGCAGGGCCCGGCGTCGTGGGGAACCTCGACGATCGACGACCTGGAGGGATTGGGCTGACGGTTTCGACCGGTTGCCCGTGCGGGTGACCGGGCCCGCGGACGGGCTTGAAGACAGAAGCACCCCCGGCCGCGCGGCCGGGGGTGCTTCTGTTGGGGTTCCTGGTGGTCTTCCGTCCGGTGCCGGCCTCCTGCCGGATCGGCGCGCCGGTGCTTAGAGTGCGGCCTCGCCGCGTTCGCCGGTGCGGACGCGGACGGCGTCCTCGACCGGGATGACCCAGACCTTGCCGTCGCCGGCGCTTCCGGTGTTCGCGGTTGAGACGAGGACGTCCACGATGTCCCGGACCCACTCGTCCGAGACGAGCACCTCGACCCGCGCCTTGGGCAGCAGGTCCACCGTGTACTCGGCGCCCCGGTACACCTCGGTGTGTCCGCGCTGCCTGCCGTAGCCGCTTGCCTGGCTGACGGTCAGGCCCTGGACGCCGTAGGTTTCGAGGGCGCCGCGCACGTTGTCGAGCTTGTCGGGGCGGACAATCGCTGTCACAAGTTTCATGAGTTCACGCTCTCCGTCCGCTCGATGGTCTTCCGGTCCCGGAACTGGTCGGCGAACGGGTGGAACGGCCCGCCGACGCCCAGGCCGCCGAACTCGTAGGCCGTCTCCGCGTGCTCCGACAGGTCGACCCCGGCCACCTCGTTGTCGGAGGTGATGCGGAACCCGACGGTGCGGTGGATGGCCAGCCCGATCAGCGCCGTCATCACGGCCGACAGGGTGATCGCGACGAGGACGGAGACGAGCTGTGCCACGAGCTGCGCTCCCCCGCCTCCGTAGAACAGGCCTCCTGCGGCGCCGTCCAGCGGGAGGGCGATGAAGCCGAGCGCGAGCGTGCCGGTGACGCCGGCCACGAGGTGCACGGCGACGACGTCGAGGGAGTCGTCGAACCCGAGGCGGTACTTGATGCCCACCGCGAGCGCGCACAGGAACCCGGCGGCGAGGCCGAGGCCGATGGCGCCGATCGGGCTGACATTGGCGCAGGCGGGCGTGATGGCGACAAGGCCCGCCACGATGCCCGAGGCGGCGCCGAGTGAGGTGGGGCGCCCGTCGCGGAAGCGCTCGGTGACGAGCCAGCCGACCATGGCGGCGGCGGGTGCGGCCATGGTGTTGACCCAGATCAGCCCGGCTTCCTCGGCCGTACCGGCCGCTCCCCCGTTGAAGCCGAACCAGCCGAACCACAGGAGTGCGGCGCCGAGCATGACCAGCGGGATGTTGTGCGGACGCTGCGCGGGATCCTTGCCGAAGCCCTGGCGCCTGCCGAGGATCACCGCGAGCACGAGCGCCGCGACACCTGCGCTGATGTGGACGACGGTGCCGCCGGCGAAGTCGATCGCTTCACCCACGGCGCCGCCGATGAGGCCGTCGGCGCCCAGGAGCCCGCCGCCCCACACCATGAAGGCGAGCGGGCAGTACACGAGGGTGACCCAGATCGGGACGAACAGCGACCAGGCGCCGAACTTCGCCCGGTCGGCGATCGCTCCGCTGATCAGGGCGACGGTGATGATCGCGAACGTCACCCCGTAGCCGGCACCGATGAGGTCCTCCGTGCCGATCAGGTCCTGCAGGCCGAACGAGGCGAAGGGGTTGCCGAACAGCTGGGCCACTCCGTCGCCGCCGGTCATCGAGTACCCCCACAGCACCCAGACGATGCCCACCAGGCCCACCGCGATGAAGCTCATCATCATCATGTTCAGGGCGGCCTTCGCACGGGTCATGCCGCCGTAGAAGAAGGCCAGACCCGGCGTCATAAGCAGTACCAGGGCGGCCGAAACCATGACCCAGACGTGACCTGCTGTCAGATCCATTTTCACGTCCTCTCAGAGGTGGCGGGCACTTCCCGCTCCTCCAGAGTGACGTTCCGGTGTTTCGGCGCATGCCGAGTTTGGTTTCGGCGAGGTTACCGCTCACACGGCAACGTAAAAGGGCGGTGACGGCCGTGTTTCGGCGGTGTTTCCCGCCGTCCCACGATGCCGTCCCGCCCTGTGCCGGCCGCCCCGGAAGGGGGCGCCGGTGCCTAGTTGAGGAGCGCGTCCACGAAGCTCTCGGCTTCGAACGGCGCGAGGTCGTCGGCGCCCTCGCCGAGCCCAACGAGCTTCACCGGCACGCCCAGGGTGCGCTGGATGGCGACGACGATGCCGCCCTTGGCGGTGCCGTCGAGCTTGGTGAGGACGATGCCGGTGACGTTCACGACCTCGGAGAAGACCTTCGCCTGGTTCAGGCCGTTCTGCCCGGTGGTCGCATCCAGCACGAGGAGCACCTCATCGACGGTCCCCTGCTTCTCGATGACGCGCTTGACCTTGCCGAGCTCGTCCATCAGGCCGACCTTGTTCTGCAGGCGGCCGGCGGTGTCGATCATGACGACGTCAACCTCCTGGTCGATGCCGGCCTTGACGGCCTCGAAGGCCACCGACGCCGGGTCGGCGCCGTCGATGTCGGACTTCACGGTGGGCACCCCGACGCGCTGGCCCCAGGTGGCAAGCTGCTCGGCGGCGGCGGCCCGGAAGGTGTCGGCCGCGCCCAGGAGCACGTCCTTGTCCTCGGCCACGAGCACCCGTGCGAGCTTGCCCACCGTCGTCGTCTTGCCGACGCCGTTCACGCCGACGACCAGGACGATGGCCGGGCGGTCGAGGTGGCGCTCGGTCGCCAGCGACCGGTCCATGGTGGGGTCGACGAGCCGGATGAGCTCCTCGCGGAGCATCGCCTTGACCTCTTCGGGGCTCCGGCTGCCGGACACCTTGACCCGGGCGCGCAGTGCGTCGACGAGTTCGGCGGTGGGGGCGGTGCCCAGGTCGGCCAGCAGGAGGGTCTCCTCGACCTCGTCCCAGACGTCCTCGTCGATCTTGTCCTGCGACAGCAGCGCCAGCAGCCCCTTGCCCAGAGCGGTGTTCGACCGCACCAGCCGGGCGCGCAGCCGCGCCAGGCGCCCCTGGACGGGGTCGGGCGTCTCGGTGGTCGGAGCCTCGATGACCGCCTCGTCGAGCCCGCTGAGGTCGTCGGGGACGACGACGCCCGGGGTGGTGGCCACCTCGCCGTCGATGAGGTCCACCGAGGTCGCCCCGTGGACGTCGAGGCCTCCCCGGTCATCGGCATCCCTTACCGTCGGGTACCCGCCGGGAGGCGTGCGGCGGCCCCTGAGCAGCAGGACGGCGGCCGAGCCGATGACCGCAACGGCGATGACGAAAAAGATTACGATCTGGAGAGTCTCATTCACTGTTCCAGCTTCTCACACGAGCCGATTGAGCATCCGGCCTTTCCCAGTGGAAGACTTCTATCACTATGGTTCGAAATCCCCAGCGCTCCGCCCTCCGCAGGCTGCTTTCCCTTCCCGGCACCGGCCGCCCGATCCGCAAGGAGCAGGAGCGGATTCCGCGCGAGATCAAGGTGCTGATCGCCTCGGCCTTCGTCATCGCCATCGGCTTCGGACTCGTCGCCCCCGTGCTCCCCCAGTTCGCCCAGAGTTTCGACGTGGGCGTCACCGCCTCCTCGGTGATCGTCAGTGCCTTCGCGTTCACCCGGCTCATCTTCGCCCCGGCCGGCGGACGGCTGATCGAACGCCTCGGCGAGCGCCCGGTCTATGTGCTGGGCCTGCTGATCGTGGCACTCTCCACGGCGGCGTGCGCCTTCGCGCAGGACTACTGGCAGCTGCTGATCTTCCGCGGACTCGGCGGGATCGGCTCCACCATGTTCACCGTCTCGGCCCTCGGGCTGATCGTCCGCCTGGCGCCGGCCGGAATCCGCGGCCGGATCTCCAGCGCCTATGCCTCGGCGTTCCTGCTCGGCAGCATCGGAGGCCCGATCCTCGGTGGACTCCTCGCGGGCTTCGGGCTGCGGGTCCCCTTCCTTGTGTACGCGGGGGCGCTGCTCGTGGCCTCCGCCGTCGTGTTCTTCCAACTCAAGGACACCCGCCTCGGGGACCGGCGGGCCGGGGCCGCCCAGACGGTGCTGACGGTGCGCGAGGCCCTCGGTGACTCCGCCTACCGTGCCTCGCTCCTGTCGAGCTTCGCGAACGGCTGGTCCTCCTTCGGGGTGCGCCTGGCCCTGGTGCCGCTGTTCGCCACCGTCGTCCTGGGCGCCGGACCCGGGATCGCGGGCATCTCGCTTGCGTTCTTCGCCGGGGGCACGGCCCTCGCGCTGACGGTGTCCGGGCGGCTCGCCGACACCTGGGGGCGCCGGCCGATGCTCCTTGCCGGGCTGGCCGTCAACGGCCTCGCGATGGCGGCCCTCGGGTTTTCCGGAAGCGTCCCGGTGTTCCTCGCGATCTGCGTCGTCGGCGGGATCGGCGCGGGCATCCTGAACCCGGCCCAGCAGGCCGTGGTGGCCGATGTCGTCGGCAGCGAGCGCAGCGGCGGCAAGGTGCTGGCGGTCTTCCAGATGGCCAGCGACACCGGCGCCATCTTCGGGCCGATCATCGCCGGACTCATCATCGACCAGGTCCCCAACGGGTCCTTCGCGCTGGCGTTCGCGCTGACCGGGGTGCTCACGGCGGCGGCCTTCGTGCTGTGGCTCGGCTCGCGGGAAACGCTGCCCGGCCGCGCCAGGGACACCCCGGCGGCCTAGCCGGTCAGGCCCCGACCAGCCGCTGGCTGATCACCGCCGAGACGCCGTCACCGCGCATCGTCACCCCGTAGAGGGCGTCGGCGACCTCCATCGTGCGCTTCTGGTGCGTGATGATGATGAGCTGGCTTGACTCCCTCAGCTCCTCGAAGATCGACAGCAGCCGGCCCAGGTTGGTGTCGTCGAGGGCGGCCTCCACCTCGTCCATGACATAGAACGGGGAGGGCCGGGCCTTGAAGATCGCCACCAGCAGGGCGACGGCGGTCAGGGAGCGCTCACCGCCGGACAGCAGCGACAGCCGCTTGATGCGCTTGCCGGCGGGGCGGGCCTCCACCTCGATTCCGGTGGCCAGCATATCCTCCGGATCGGTCAGCACCAGCCTGCCCTCGCCGCCGGGAAAGAGCCGGCCGAAGACGTGCTCGAACTGCACCGCTGTGTCACGGTAGGCGGCGGTGAAGACCTGCTCCACCCGCTCGTCGACCTCGCGGATGATGTCGAGGAGGTCCTTCCGGGTGGCCTTGAGGTCGCCCAGCTGGGCGCTGAGGAACGAGTGGCGTTCTTCGAGCGCGGCGAATTCCTCGAGCGCGAGCGGGTTGACCTTCCCGAGCGCGGCGAGGTCGCGCTCGGCACGCTTCAGCCGTTTCTCCTGCTCGGCACGGACGAAGGGCACGCCCTCGGGGACGACGCGCCCGTCGTCGTCGACCGGAAGCCGCAGTTCGGCCCACTTGTCCTCCCCCGCGGTGGCGGAGGGGACGGGCTGGTGGGGCCCGTACTCGGCCACCAGGTGGTCGGGGGTGAGACCGAGTTCTTCGACCGAGCGGTTCTCGAGCGCCTCGATGCGCAGGCGCTGCCCGGCCCGCACCAGTTCGTCCCGGTGCAGGGCCTCGGTCAGCCGGGCCAGCTCGGCTCCGAGTGCCCCGCCCGCCGCACGGGCCTCCCCGAGCAGGGTCTCGGCCTCGGCCGCCCGCCGTTCGGCGTCCGCCCTCAGGCCTTCGGCTGCGGTGACCGAGCCGGCGATGAACCGGAGCACGGTGCCGGCCGCGGCGGCCACGGCCCCGGCCCGCGCGGCCTGCGCCTGCCGGATGCGTGCCCGCTCGGCCGCCTGCAGGCGGGCCTGCCGCTCGCTCGCGGCGGCACGCTCGAGCGAGGCCGCCCGGTTGGCGAGGGCCGTGAGCTGTTCCTCGGTACTGCGCAGGGTGAGCCGGGCATCCATCTCGGCCTGGCGGGCCGCCGTGGCGGCGGCCCGCAGCCGGTCCCGCGCGTCGGTCGAGGGATCCGGGTCGTCTGGCAGGTCCTGGACCGCCTTCAGCCGCTCCTCGGCGTCCCGAAGCCGAGTCCGCTCGAGTCCCAGGGTCGCCTCGGCGGACGAGGCGAGCTTCCGGAGGCGTTCGGCCTCGCCGCCGGCGGAGCGCACGGCGGAGCCCAGGCGTCCAAGCCTTTCCTCCACCGCCGACAGCCGCGCGTCGGATTCGTGAAGCTTCTCCAGGGCCTCGGCAGCGCGTTCCCCTGCCCTGCGCTTCTGCTCCGCCGCCCCGGCGAGCCGGCGGGCGGTCTCCGCCACCTGCTCCGATGCCTGCTCCAACCGCCGGGTCGTCTCCTCGACGGCCGCCTGGATCTCCAGCAGGCTTGGGGCCCCGGGCGATCCGCCGCGGGAGGCGGACGCGGAGACGCTGTCGCCGTCCCGGGTGACGATTCTCAGGCCCGGGTGGTGCTCCACCACCGCGTGCGCCGCCTCGAGGTCCTCAACGACGACCACCCCGTCGAGCACGGCGGCGAGCGAGCGCCGGAGACCCGGCGCGGCGGTGACGAGGTCGATGGCATACCGTGTCCCGGCGGGCGGGGCACCGGCCTGCCCGGCGGGCAGCGGACCGTCGGGGGAGGCCGCCGCCCCGGCGACGACGAGGGCGACCTGGCCGGCGTCGTCGTGCTTCATCCGCCGCAGCGCCGCCACCGCCGCGCCCGGATCCGTCACGGCGATGGCGTCGGTGAGGCCTGCGAGGGCCGCGGCGACAGCTGTCTCATACCCCGGCTCGATCCGGATCAGTCCGGCCAGCGGTTCAAGGACCCCGGGGATCCCCGCGGCGAGGAGTGCCTGCGAGCCGTCCCTTTGCTGGAGTGCCTCAAGCTGGGCGTCCCGGCGCGCAGCGAGGGCGTCCCGCTCGCGCTCGGCCGACCGGCTGCTCTCGTCGAGGGCCGCCGTCGCGGCCGCCAGCCGTTCGAGCTCCGCCGAGGCCTCCTCGTAGGCCGCGTCGAGGCTCTCCTCGCCGTCGACGGCACCGGCCACCTGCTCCTCCAGGGCGGCGAACTCCCGCTCCGCCGCCTCCTGCCGCGTCACCGCTTCGGCGATGGAGCCGGCCAGGCGGCCCAGTTCGGCCTCGACCGACTCGACGCGGGACCGTGCCGCCCCCACCTGGCCCGCCAAGCGGGCCACGCCCTCGCGGCGGTCGGCGGCGGCGCGCAAGAGCGCGGTCAGCCGCTTCTCCTCGGCGGACGCGGCCTCCTCGGCCTCCGCCCGCTTAACGATCGACGATTCGAGTCTCTGGGCGTTCTCCCTGATCTGCTCCTTGAGGGCCTCCTCCTCGGTGCGGAGCCGGCCGGCCTGGCGGTCGAGCTCCTCGGGGTCCCTCCCCCGGTCCGGGGTGGGGGCGGGCATGCTGAGCAGCTTGGAGCGCTCGGCCGCGAGCGCCTGGAGCGACCGGTACCTCTCCGCGACGGCGGTCAGCCGGTACCAGTCGTCCCGTGCCTGCGCCAGGGCCGGCGCCGCCTCCGCGGCGAGCCGCTCGAGTTCCCCCTGGCGGACCCGTGAGGCCCCGAGCAGGGCTTCGACCTCCGAACGCCGTTGCCGCGCCGCCGTTTCGTCGGCGTCCTCCTTCGTCAGGGTGTCCTTCAGTTCGACCAGTTCATCGGCGAGCAGCCGCGCCCGTGCGTCGCGGACCTCGAACTGCACCTGCTGGGCGCGCCGGGCCACCTCGGCCTGTTTCCCCAGCGGCGTCAGCTGCCGGCGCAGTTCCGCCGTGAGGTCGGTGAGGCGGGCGAGGTTCGCTTCCATCGACTCGAGCTTCCGCACCGTCTTCTCGCGGCGGCGCCGGTGCTTAAGGATGCCCGCGGCCTCCTCAATGAAGCCGCGCCGCTCCTCGGGCGTGGCGTGGAGCACCTTATCGAGCTGGCCCTGTCCCACAATGACGTGCATTTCACGGCCAAGGCCCGAATCGGACAAAAGCTCCTGAATGTCAAGCAACCGGCAATTCCTGCCATTGATCGCGTATTCCGATCCACCCGAGCGGAATAGGGTCCGGGAAATCGTCACCTCGGAATACTCAATGGGGAGGGCGCCGTCGGCGTTGTCGATCGTGAGGGTCACCTGCGCCCGTCCGAGCGGCGGCCGGCCCGCCGTCCCGGCGAAGATGACGTCCTCCATCTTGCCGCCGCGCAGCGTCTTGGCGCCCTGTTCGCCCATCACCCACGCCAATGCGTCGACGACATTGGACTTGCCGGATCCGTTGGGCCCTACGACCGCCGTGACGCCGGGTTCGAAGTCGAACGTCGTCGCGGATGCGAACGACTTGAAGCCTCGCACGGTTAGACTCTTCAAATGCACAGTGGTCAGGTTCTCCAAAGGGGGCGGGTCTTCCCAATCTACTGTGTGTAGCACGGTTCAACGCGCATCTACGGCAACCGTGTGCGGACAAAAAAGGAACCACTTGGTGGAATACCAAGTAGGCTTTCCAAAGGTTCGGAAGCATCCCCAGGCGCCCTGGCGAGACCTCCAAGCTGGTTTCCCCACTTGGATCAGGGCGTTCATCAGTTGACGAGGCAGGAAATTTGACCGGTAACGCGACGTTTCGACATGAGAACACGGCACTGCTCGCCGTAACGAGCGTGGAGGCGCCGGTAGTCGTCAGTTCCGCGGAATTCGACGAGCGTCTGGCCCCGAGCCTGAAGCGCCTGCGTCTTTCCAAGAGACTGCTCGAGCGGGTCGCCGGCGTCACCGAACGCCGCTGGTGGTCCCCTGGCACGAGCTTCGACGACGCCGCCATCGAGGCCGGGGCGAAGGCCATGGCCGAGGCGGGCATCGAGCCCGGCGACGTGGGACTGCTCATCAATACCTCCGTGACACGGCGCAACCTCGAACCGTCGGTCGCCGTCAAGATCCACCACTCCCTCGGGCTGCCGTCCTCGGCGATGAACTTCGACCTCGCCAACGCCTGCCTTGGCTTCGTCAACGGCATCACCCTGGCGGCCAACATGATCGATTCGGGCCAGATCAAGTACGCCCTCATCGTGGCGGGCGAGGACGCCCAGGGCACCCAGGAGGCGACCTTCGACCGGCTCAACCGGCCCAACTCGACCCGGGAGGACTTCCTCAGCGAGTTCGCGACCCTCACCCTCGGCTCCGGCGCGGCGGCGGCCGTCATCGGCCCAGCCGACCTGCACCCGGGCTCCCACCGCATCCTCGGCGGCGTCTCCCGGGCCGGAACCCAGCACCACGAATTGTGCGTCGGCGGGGTGGACGGCATGTACACCGACACCAAGGGGCTGCTCGACGGCGGGCTCGAGCTTGTCGTCAACGCCTGGCACGAGGCGCAGACCGACGGGTGGAAGTGGGATTCGATGGACCGCTACGTCACCCACCAGGTGTCCAACTCCTACACCAACGCCATCATCAAGGCCGTGAACCTCGTGCGCGAGCGGGTACCCATCACCTTCCCGCGCTGGGGCAACGTGGGGCCCGCGTCCCTTCCGATGACCCTCGCCCAGGAGAGCCAGTCCCTCAACGCCGGTGACCGGGTGCTGTGCCTGGGCGTCGGCTCAGGGCTCAACACCTCCATGATGGAGATTGCGTGGTAGCTCTGCCCGGCGTTGACCCATCGTGGTCGGCGTATCTCGATGTGCCCTCGTCGTCCGCCGCGGACAACCCCGGAACCGTCCGCACCTGGCACTACCTCGACAACCTCGCCGCCCTCAAGGAGGCCGGCACCGAGGTCCGCGGGACGCTGCTGTGCGTGCACGGCAACCCCACCTGGTCCTACCTGTGGCGCACGCTGCTGCCCGCCGGAACGGAGGCAGGGTGGCGCGTTGTGGCCGTGGACCAGCTGAACATGGGCTTCTCCGAGCGCACCGGGGTCTTCCGGCGCCTCGCCGACCGGGTGACGGACCTTGAGGACTTCGCCGCCGCCTTGGACCTGCGCGGCCCGCTCGTCACCGTCGGGCACGACTGGGGCGGCGTCATCAGCCTCGGCTTCGCCCACCGCAACCGCTCCCGCCTGGCCGGAGTGGTCCTGACCAACACCGCGGTGTACCAGAGCCCGTCCCGGCCCCTCCCCGCGCCCCTGCGCGTGGCGCTCCTTCCCCCGATCCGGCGGACCGGCACCCAGACCACGACGGCGTTCCTCGACATCACCCACGCCCTGGCCCGGCCTAAACTGGCTCGGGAGGTCCGGGACGCCTTCCGCGCGCCCTACCGCACCGCCGAATCGCGCAGCGGCATCGCCGACTTCGTCGCCGACATCCCCCGCGACAGCGCCCACCCGAGCTTTCCGGCCCTGACCGACATCGCAGAGGGGATCCGGACCCTCGACGTTCCCTCCCTGCTGCTGTGGGGACCGCACGATCCGGTCTTCACCGAGACCTACCTCGAGGACCTCACCCGCCGGCTCCCGCACGCCGATGTGCACCGCTTCGAGGAGGCCGGGCACCTTGTGCAGGAGGACGCCGACGTCGCCGGCACTCTCTTCCGGTGGCTCGAGCACCGCGCCGCAGCAGCGGGCGGAGCCCCCGGTGACCGGTCCACCGGGGGCTCCCCCGGTGCCGCCGCCGGTGCCGGGAACGAGTCCGCCGCCGGCTCCTTCACTCCCCTCGAGCAGCGCCTCACCGCGGCGGCCGCGGGCTCGCCGTCGTCATTGGCCGTCGCCGAGATGGACGCCGGCACCGTCCGCCGCCGCCTGACCTGGGCGGAACTGGCGGCCGACGTGGATGCCGTCGCCGCCGGACTTTCCCGCGCCGGACTGGGAGCCGGCAGCCGGATCAGCCTGATGGTCCCGCCGGGGGTCGACCTCACGGTGCTGATCTACGCCTGCCTGCGGATCGGCGCCGTGATCGTCGTCGCCGATGCGGGGCTCGGCGCCCGCGGGCTCTCCCGGGCGGTGCGCGGCTCCGCGCCGGACGCCGTCATCGGCATCGAACGCGCCCTGGCCGCGGCCCGGATCTTCGGCTGGCCCGGACGCCGGATCAGCGTCGACGCGCTCGATCCCGCCCGGCGCCGGCTCCTGGCCGTCGACACCTCCCTGGCGGAGCTGCGGAATTCCTCCGGTCCGGCCCCGGACGTCCCGGCACCGCACCCGGATACCGACGCCGCGATCCTCTTCACCTCCGGCTCCACCGGGCCGGCCAAGGGCGTCGTGTACACCCACCGGCAGCTCTCGGCGATGCGGGACGCCGTCGCGGAGACCTTCGGCATCGCTCCCGGGGGCGCCCTGGTGGCGGGGTTCGCCCCCTTCGCCCTGCTCGGGCCGGCCCTCGGCGTTGCCTCAGTGACCCCCGATATGGACGTCACAGCGCCGCGGACCCTCACAGCCCGGGCCCTCGCCGATGCCGTGGCCGCCGTCGACGCCACCGCGGTCTTCGCCTCCCCCGCGGCTCTCCGCAACGTCCTGGCCACCGAAGCCGACCTGACCGCAGAAGGGCGGGCGGCCCTGCAGAAGGTGGGCCTGCTGCTCTCCGCGGGTGCGCCGATCCCGGCGCCCCTGCTCGAACGCGTGCAGGCGCTGCTGCCTGCGGCCTCCCTGCATACCCCCTACGGGATGACCGAAGCCCTGCCGGTCACCGACGTCGACCTGCCCGCGATCCGCTCGGCCGCGCGGGACGCCGCCGCGGGCCTGCCGGGCGCCGGCAACGGCGTCTGCGTCGGCACCGCCGTGCACGGGGCCCGGCTGGCCGTCAGCCCGCTCGGACCCGACGGTACGGCCGATGGTGGACCGACGACGGCGGCCGGCGTCAGTGGGGAGATCCTCGTCGATGCACCCCACGTGAAGGACCGTTACCACCGGTTGTGGCGCACCGAGGCGGAGTCCTCCCGCACCGCCCCCTGGCACCGCACCGGGGACGTCGGCCACTTCGACGGCGCCGGCCGGCTGTGGGTTGAAGGCCGGCTCGGCCACGTCATCACGGCTCCGGCCGGGGTCCTGACCCCCGTCGGCGTCGAGCACGCGATCGAGGAGGTCGACGGCGTGCGGCTGGCCGCCGTCGTCGGTGTGGGACCCGCCGGGACGCAGGCCATCGTCGGCGTGCTCGAGACGGACCCGGACGCCGGCCGCCGGACGCGGCCGGGCCTGGCCGAACCCGGCCTCGCGGCCCGGGTCCGGGCCGCCGCTTCCGCCGCGGGGGCAGAGCTCGCGGCTGTCCTCACCGTGGCTGCCCTGCCCGTTGACATCCGGCACAACTCGAAACTCGACCGCGCCAGGATCGCGGCGTGGGCCGACGCGGCCCTGTCCGGCGGCCCCGTCAGCGCCCCATGACCGTCCTGGTCACCGGGGCCAGCGGCCTCCTCGGCGGCACGGTGGCCGCCCTGCTCCTGGCGCAGGGCACGCCGGTGCGCACCTTCCAGCGCAGGCCCTCGGGCGTGGCGGGCGCGCAGGACGAACTCGGCTCGCTCACCGACCCCGCGGCGGTCGCACGGGCCACCGACGGCGTCGAGGCCGTGATCCACCTCGCCGCAAAGGTCTCCTTCACCGGCGACCCGGCCGACTTCGAAGCGGTCAACGTCGAAGGCACCCGCTTGCTCCTCACCGCCGCCCGGGACGCCGGCGTTCCCGACGTCGTCTTCGTCTCATCGCCCTCGGTGGCCGCCGACGGCACCTCGTGCGCCGGTGCGGGCGCCGCCCCGGCGGCACCGGAGCTCGCGCGGGGCGACTACGCCCGGACGAAGGGGCTGGCCGAACTGCTTGCGATCGGTATGTCCGGCCCCGGCTTCCGGGTGGCCGCCATCCGCCCACATATTGTCTGGGGGCCCGGGGACACCCAGCTGGTCGAGCGGGTCCTCGCCCGGGCCAGGGCCGGACGGCTTCCCGTCCTCGACCAGGGCACTGCGCTGGTCGACACGACCTATATCGACAATGCGGCATCGGCCATCGTGGCGGCCCTGCGCCGGATCGGGCACGTGCACGGCAGGGCGCTGGTCGTGACGAACGGCGAGCCGCGCCCGATCGGCGAGCTGATCGCCGGAATCTGCACCGCCGGTGGCGTGCGGCCCCCGCGGTGGAGCGTTCCCGGCGGTGTGGCCCGGGTTGCCGGGTCGATTGTGGAAAGGGCATGGCGCCGTTCCGGATCGGCCCAGGAACCCCCCATGACCCGCTTCCTGGCCGAGCAGCTCTCGACGGCGCACTGGTACGACCAGCGGGAGACCCGCAGGCTCCTGGCGTGGGCCCCGGCCGTGTCGATCGAGGAGGGCCTGGCGCGGCTCGCCGCGCACTACCAGCCCCTGCGCCTGCCCTCCTAGCCGGGCTCTCCTCCCCCACCGAACCCGGCTGGAGCACGGGCCGTTCGAGCGGCGAACCATCGGTGGATGCAGAAAAGGCCGGTGTCCTCGAGGGACACCGGCCTTTTCTGCGGGATCAGCCGTGCTCTTAGCCGGCGGTGTAATAACCGTCGACCGGCATGGCACTCACGTCGTGCACGAGGGTGCCCTGCGAGGGGTTCAGCGCGCTGACCATCTTGCCGTTGCCGAGGTAGATCCCGACGTGGCTTCCACCGTTCTGGCTGACCAGGTCGCCCGGCTGCGGGTTGGCGGTCGGGGTCAGGGCGGCGAACTGCGACCAGGTGGTGCGGGGCAGGTCGATGCCGTGCTGGGCGTAGACCCACTGGACGAAGCTCGAGCAGTCCCACATGCCGAAGCCGGTGCCGCCGAAGACGTAGCCGGAGCCGACGCCCTGCAGGGCGGTGCCGACGATGCCGCTGGTTGCGGCGGCGCCGATGACGCGCATGCCGTTGCCCTGGCTGCTGATGCCCATCGGATTGGTGCTTGTCGCGGCGGTCTGGGCCGGCGCGGCCTGCGGAGCAGGGGCGAAGGCCGGGACAGCGGTGGCGGGCTGCGGAGCAGCAGCTACGGCGCTACCGGAGAGAACGATGGTCTGGCCCGGGTGGATGACGGTTGCCCAGCCCATGCCGTTCGCGGCGAAGATGGCGTCGAGGCTGACGCCGTACTGGCCGGCGATGCTTCCGAGGGTGTCACCCGCTACAACGGTGTGCGAGGTAGCCGATGCGGCGGGC
Source organism: Arthrobacter melezitosi (assembly GCF_054511055.1). Classification (NCBI taxonomy): domain Bacteria; kingdom Bacillati; phylum Actinomycetota; class Actinomycetes; order Micrococcales; family Micrococcaceae; genus Arthrobacter; species Arthrobacter melezitosi. The sequence goes on along the minus strand of NZ_JBTNDJ010000012.1, from coordinate 58,954 downwards.
GCCGCCACCTGCGAAGCCGGAGCGACCTCGATCTCGCCGGCGGCGTTCGCCGGGAGGGTTGCGCCGAGCATGATGCCCGACGCCGCGACGATGACTGCTGCCGGGCGTCCTGCTACGCCTGCGGTTGCAGCGACGGCGCGGCTTGCGGTCTTGAGGGGGTTGGTGCGGACCGGGGTGGCCCGGTGGCGCGCGATTGTACGGTTCTTGGACATTACGTAGCCTCTCCCGATGCCTGCGGAGTTAGCTGTCGGGTTCGGATGGGACACCCGGGCGCACCGGATCATCTCCCCAGATGATGTCCGTGCCGCGCCTTAACCCCTAGGACTCTTATCAAGAGCCCGCTATCGGTTCCCCCGCCCCTGTCGGAAAAGTTATGCGAACGGTCCTTCTGTCACCGACAGGGTTAGGCAGTCTGACGAAGGGCGCCGGTCCATGATGGCCCGGCGCGCGCTTAACGCTACCTGCGCCCCCCGGAATTGTCACATTCCGATCACGGCCGGTAAACGTTGTAACTACCAGCGGCCATTGCGTGGTACAAGCTGGCACCGCGGGCAGCTGTAGGAGGAGCGGTTCATGAAGATATCGCGGCGGATCCGCGCCTCGCGGCCCTCGGCCAGGCACCGGCGGCAGGGCTCCCCCGCACGGCCGTAAGCGTTGAGGGAGCGTTCGAAGTAGCCCGAGCTTCCATTGACGTTCACGTAGAGCGAATCGAAGCTGGTTCCGCCGGCCTCCAGGGCCCGTTCCATGACCGATCGTGCCTCCTCGACGAGCCGGAAGGACTCAGGCCGGCGGAGGGTGTCGGTGGGGCGGGCGAAGTGCAGGCGTGCGGCCCACAACGCTTCGTCGGCGTAGATATTGCCGATGCCGGAAATCAGCGATTGGTCGAGGAGGGCGCGTTTGATGCCGGTGCGGCGGGCCCGCAGCCGGGAGTGGAAGGCATCGAAGGAAAAGGCGGGGTCCAGGGGGTCGCGGGCGATGTGGGCGGCCTGGCGCGGGATCAGCGGCAGGGCGCCTTCTCCCCTGCCGCCGGGAAGTCCGTCTTCTGTCGGTTCGAGCTCCGCGAGGAACATTCCCCCGAAGATCCGCTGGTCGACGAAGCGCAGTTCGGAGGGGAACTCCCCGCCGGTTTCGCCGCGGGCGGGAGAGAGGACGAGGCGGATCCGAAGGTGCTTTTCGTCGGGAAGCCCGGAATCCTTCACCAGGAGCTGCCCGCTCATGCCGAGGTGGGCCATCAGCGCGGTGCGGGGGGCGTTTCCCGTTGCTCCTTCCCCGCCCGGGGGAAGGAGCGGCATCCAGAGAAACTTGCCGCGCCGCACCACATCGGCGACGTGGGTGCCGGCGAGCCGCTGCTGGAGGTCATTCGGGCCGCCGGGGTGCCGGCGTGTGGAGCGGGGGTCGAGGATCTCGGCGGCTTCGATGGTGCGGCCGGCGGCCCAGCGCGCGAGCCCCCGCCGCACCACCTCGACTTCGGGAAGTTCGGGCACCCGGAACCCTAGCTGCCGTCCAGCGGCTCGGCTCCGCGCAGGATCTTCCACGACGAGGCGGCGGCGGCCTGTTCGGCTTCCTTCTTCGAGTGCCCGGCGCCGGTGCCGTAGGGGGTTCCGCCGATCACCAGGAGCGCCTCGAACGAGCGGGCATGGTCGGGGCCGGTGCCGGTCACCTGGTAATCGATGGTGCCGAGCCGGCGCGCTGCGGCGGTCTCCTGGATGCGGGTCTTCCAGTCGGTGCCCTCACCGAGCACCTCGGAATCGCGCAGCAGCGGACCGATCAGCCGCATCACCATCGCCTGGGCCGTCTCAATGCCGTGGCTGAGGTAGGCGGCGCCGATGACGGCTTCCATGGTGTCGGCCAGGATGGAGGACTTGTCGCGCCCGTTGGTCAGCTTCTCGCCCTGCCCGAGCAGGATGTGCTGACCGAGGTCGAGGCTGCGCGCCACCCCGGCCAGGGCACGGGTGCTGACTACCGCGGACCTGCGCTTGGCGAGGTCTCCCTCGGAGAGGTCGGGATTGTCGCGGTAGAGCGCATCCGTCACCGAGAGCCCAAGCACCGAGTCCCCAAGGAACTCGAGCCGCTCGTTCGTGGGGATGCCACCCTGTTCGTACGCATACGACCGGTGGGTCAGGGCAAGACGAAGCGTCCCGGCATCGATATCGACGCCGAGACGCTTGGTCAGGTCTTCCTTGGACACGCCTGGTTAGACGTCGGCTACCTTGCGGCCCTTGTACTCAAGGAACAGCGGGGTGCCGGCGGAGTCGGTTACAACCTTGGCCTGGTGGGCAAGGCTGTAGGTGACGCGGCCGTTCTCAACGGTCTTGACCAGTTTGGGGGCGGTTGCCTTCCACTGGGACCGGCGTGCGCGTGTATTCGCGCGGGACATTTTCCGCTTGGGAACAGCCACGACTAACTCTCTTCTCTCTCGTCTGACTCTGTACGTGGTGCCGCATCATTCTCAGCGGCAGTGCCGGTCAGCCCGGCGAGGGCCGACCAGCGAGGATCCAAAATTTCGTGATGATGGTCCGGCTCGTCGTTCAGGCGCGCTCCACATTCGGAACACAGGCCCTTGCAGTCCTCCCGGCACACCGGCTGGAACGGCAGTGAGGTAACCACCGCGTCCCTCAGCACCGGCTCGAGATCGATCGAGTCGTTCTCCACCCGGTGCAGGTCTTCTTCCTCTTCGGCCGACAGCGACCCGGAGTCGCCGTAGTAAAAGAGTTCCTGAATCTCCACACCGCTGGTGTACTGCAGGGGAGTCAGGCATCGGCCGCATTCGCCCGACACCTCGACGTCCGCGGTTCCCGACACAAGGATCCCTTCGTGCACTGCCTCGAGGCGCAGGTCGAGTTCCATTGAGGAACCTTCCTGCACGCCGATGAGTGCCACCCCGAAATCCTTGGGTGCAGGCACATGTTCTTCGATTGTCCGCATGCTTCCCGGGCTGCGCCCGAGGTCTTTGACACTGAAGATCAAAGGCGAACTGAGATCGCTTTTAATGGTGACTCCTGTAGAACATATGACCGACGTATCATCTTAGCCTGAGAATCACCTCCAGCCCAAAACGCCCCGGAGGCCCTCCCGGCACGGGCCTGCGCGTGCGGGAACCGCCGTCATTCTGCCACCTTGGCGGGACATGCCGTTCCCTTTTCGCAAATGAGGAATTATTGTCGTTCTCATGCCGCATATACGGATCCGGGAGGCTGCCCAGTACCTTGCGGTCAGCGATGACACAGTGCGTCGATGGATCGATGAAGGAACCCTGTCGAGCCGCCGCTCCGCAGCCGGCATCCTCGAGGTCGACGGCGTCGACCTCGCCCGGCTGGCCCAGGCCCGGGCCGTCACGCCGGATGATCCGTCGGGGAACTCGAGCTCGGCCCGGAACCGGTTCGTCGGCCTGGTCACCAAGGTCACCACCGATACGGTGATGGCCCAGGTCGAACTCCAGTGCGGGCCCCACCGGGTGGTTTCCCTGATGAGTGCCGAAGCCGCACGGGAGCTCGGCCTCGAACCGGGAGCGGTCGCCGTCGCCGTGGTGAAGGCCACGACGGTGATCATCGAAAACCCGCAGGGGCGGCAGCGGTGACCCCCGCCCCGCGCTCCCCTGCCGCAGGATCCATTCCTGGCCCGGTGCGGGCGCGGCGCGGTCGGGGTGGTCCGGTCCTGCTCGCCTGTGCCCTTGCGCTGACCGGCTGCGGCGGCGGGGAACCGGCGGCGGGGGGCGGGGACGCGGTCACGGTGTTCGCCGCGGCGTCCCTGCGGGGAGTGTTCGAATCCCTCGCGGAGGATTTCGAGAGGGACAACCCCGGGTCGGAGGTCGTGCTGAATTTCGCCGGTTCGTCCGACCTTGCCACCCAGATCGAAGCCGGTGCCCCGGCCCATGTCTTCGCCGCCGCGGACGCCCCTCCCATGGAACGGCTCGACGACGGCGGGCTGATCGATGGCCGGCCGGTTGAGTTCGCCCGGAACCACCTCACCATCGCCGTCCCGCGGGGGAACCCTGCCGGGGTGGAGGGTTTCGCTGGCCTCGCCGGCGTTCGGCTCGTGGCCTGCGCCCCCCAGGTGCCCTGCGGAGCGGCGTCGGCGCGGATCCAGGAAGCCACCGGTGTGCGCCTGGCCCCCGTGAGTGAGGAAACCTCGGTCACGGAGGTGCTCGGGAAGGTGGTGTCCGGGGAGGCGGACGCCGGGCTCGTCTACGCGACCGACGTGCTCGCCGCGGCCGGGAAGGTTGAGGAGGTGCCCATTCCCGAGGCACCGGAGGTGCCCAACAGCTACCTGATCGGCGCCGTCGCGCCCGATGCACCGGAGGCCGCCCGGAGGTTTATCGACTCGGTCACCGGCCCCCAGGGGCAGGCGCTCCTGGAGGAAGCGGGATTCCAGCCGCCTTCGGACACGCGGTGACCGCCGTGAAATCCGTCCCGGCTCCGGCGCGGGACGCGAAGGCCCGGGCCGGGTCCCTTGGGCTGCCCCCCTGGTTGTTCCTGGTGGCCGCGCTCGGCGCACTGTTCATCCTGCTGCCCCTGGCCGCCGTGGTCGCGCGGGTCGACTGGCCGCGGTTCCCGGAGCTCGTCACCTCCGAATCCTCGCTCGCGGCGCTGAAGCTGAGCCTGGCCACCTCGGCCGCCGCCACAGCCCTGTGCATCCTGGCTGGCACGCCCATGGCGCTGGTCCTCGCCCGCAGCTCGTTCCCGGGCCAGCAGGTCCTCCGGGCGCTGGTCCTCCTGCCCCTGGTGCTGCCTCCCGTGGTCGGCGGCATCGCCCTGCTGTACACCTTCGGACGGCAGGGCCTGCTGGGGGGCACGCTCAGTGCGCTCGGGGTGGACATCGCCTTCTCGACCACCGCCGTCGTCCTGGCCCAGACGTTCGTCGCGCTGCCCTTCCTGGTGCTCAGCCTCGAGGGCGCACTGCGCAGCGCCGGCGGCAGGTACGAGGCGGTGGCGGCCACGCTCGGCGCCTCCCCCACCACCGTCCTGCGCAGGGTCACCCTCCCCCTCGTGCTGCCCGGGCTGCTCTCCGGAGCCGTGCTGTCCTTCGCGCGGGCGCTTGGCGAATTCGGGGCGACCCTCACCTTCGCCGGTTCCCTGCAGGGCGTCACCCGCACCCTGCCGCTTGAGATCTACCTCCAGCGGGAGACCGACCCGGATGCCGCCGTCGCCCTGTCCCTCGTGTTGGTCGCCGTCGCCGTCCTCGTCGTCGCCCTGGCCCACCGGTCCTCCGCCTCGGCCGCGCGTTGAGGGGGTTCACGCTCCGGGCGGCTGTCCACGCCCGCCGGTTCGACGCCGCGCTGTCCCTGCACGAGGGCGAAACCGCTGCGGTCCTCGGGCCCAACGGGGCGGGCAAGTCGACGCTTCTCGCCCTCGCGGCAGGGCTCCTGCGGGCCGACAGCGGAAGCGCCGAACTCGACGGACGGACCCTGTTCGGCCCCGGCTCCTTCACCCCGCCCCACCGCCGGGGGGTCTGCCTGCTGCCGCAGGAACCGCTGCTCTTCCCGCACCTGAGCGTCCTCGACAACGTCGCCTTCGCGCCGCGCAGCGCCGGGGAGTCCAAGGCCGCCTCCCGGGATGCGGCACGGGGGTGGCTGGCCGAAGTGGAGGCCGCCGACCTCGCCGATCAGCGGCCCGGGCAGCTCTCGGGAGGCCAGGCGCAACGCGTGGCCGTGGCCCGGGCGCTCGCCGCCCGGCCGTCGCTGCTGCTCCTCGACGAACCGCTGGCCGCGATCGATGCGTCCGCGGCGCCGGGCCTCCGGCGGATGCTGCGGCGGGTGCTGTCCGGGCGGAACGCGGTGATCGTGACGCACGACCTCCTCGATGCGCTGATCCTCGCGGACACCGTGACGGTCCTCGAGGAGGGCAGGGTGGCGGAGACCGGGCCCACCCAGGCGGTGCTCGAGCGGCCGCGCAGTTCCTTCGCGGCCGGTCTTGCGGGCCTCAACTTCGTTCCGGGCACCTCGGTGCCCGCCGGGCTCGTGGACGCCGCCGGAGGCCGGATCGAGGCGGTCTCCGCGGTCCCGCTGCCCGCGGGGGTTCCCGCCGCCGCGGTCTTCAGCCCCCGGGCGGTCTCGGTGTTCCCCGCCGCGCCGGCCGGGAGCCCCCGGAACCTCCTGAAGGTACGGGTGACCGACCTCGAGCCGCACGGGGAATTCGTCACGGTGCGGGCGGGGCACCTCAGCGCGGAGATCAGCACCACTGCAGCAGCCGAGCTGGACCTGGTTCCGGGCTCGGAGGTGTGCTTCGCCGTCAAGGCGGCGGCGGTGACCCTCTACCCGCTCTAGTTGGTCCCGTCTCCGTTGCCGCCGGTTTCGCCGCCGGTCTCGCCGGCACCGGTCTCGCCGCCGGTTTCGCTGCCGGTTTCGCCGGCACCGCGGCGGTCGAGTTCGCCGTCCAGCTCGCGGTGACGGGCATCCGTCTCCGGGTGCGCTCCGCCCTCCTCGACATACTCAAGATCGAGCTGGCGGGTCACCTTGCTGTTGAGGACCTCGACATCTTCGTCCTTCAATTCTTCGAGGTCCTCGGGGAACTCCTCATCGGGCGAAATTCTGGTCCGATCTGCCACTGGCCTGGTTCTCCTTACGCGGACTTCGTGCGTGGTGCATGAAAGGCCGATCATACGCAGAAAAGGAATCAGCAACACTCAGGGCCCTTAGCAACCGGCAGGGGGCCGATTCGTCAGCGCTCCCGGGTGCCGAGGCGGTCGAGGACGGCCTTGGGCACGTACCCGGAGATATCCCCTCCCAGGGCGGAAACTTCCTTCAACAACGTCGATGAGAGGTGCAGGTAGGAGCTCTCGCCGGGCAGGTAGACGGTCTCGACACCGGTGAGCTGCCGGTTCATCGTCGCCATCGGCAGTTCGTAGTCGAGGTCGTGGCTCGAGCGCAGGCCCTTGATGATCGCAGCGGCGCCGCGGCTGCGGCAGAACTCGGCCAGCAGTCCAGATCCCATGAATTCGACGGTGGCGCCGGGAAGGTGGGCGAGCGCCTCGCTGGTGATCTCCAACCGCTCCTCGAGCGTGAAGCGGTACTTCTTGGCGTAGTTGGTCGAGACCGCCACCACCACCTCGTCAAAAAGACCGGTCGCACGCGTGATCACCTCAACGTGACCGTTGTGGATGGGGTCGAAGGATCCGGGGCAGACGGCTCGGCGCATCCTCCTAAACTACCCACCCCAAACACCCGGGACGGGAACCCGCCACGCTGAAGCGGTAATACTTGTCCGTATGAGGTCCTCCTTTCCCTCCCCCGGCCCGAGCCCGCAGCCGCCCGCAGAACCCTGGCAGCGCACGGCGCTCGGCGCCAACCTCCTGGGTCCCGGCGGCGCCCTGGGCATCACCATCTTCGAGGAGATAACCGCCCTGGCCGCCGCGCACGCGGCGGTCAACCTCGGGCAGGGGTATCCCGACGAGGACGGCCCGCCGGAGGTCCTCGAAGCGGCCCGCGCGGCGATCGCCGCCGGGGCCAACCAGTACGCGCCAGGACGCGGTGTCCCCGAACTGCGCGCCGCCATCGCCTCCCACCAGGAGCGGTTCTACGGGCTCACGCCCGATCCGGAGGCCGGCGTCCTGGTCACGACCGGCGCCACCGAGGCAATAGCCGCCGCCGTCCTGGCCTTCGCCGGGCCGGGTGACGAGGTCCTGACCTTCGAACCGTTCTACGACTCCTACGGAGCGGTGATCGGCCTCTCCGGAGCCCGCCACACCACCGCACCGCTCCGGGCGCCGGGCTTCCAACCCGACCTGGACGCCCTCGAGGCAGCGATGAGCAGCCGGACGAAGATCCTGCTGCTGAACAACCCCCACAATCCCACGGGTGCGGTCTTCGGCAGGGAGGCGCTCACCCGGATCGTCGAACTCGCCGTCCGGCACGACGTGCTGCTGGTGACCGATGAGGTGTATGAGCACCTGGTCTTCGGCGGCCCGCACATTCCGGTCGCGACCCTGCCCGGGGCCGCCGGGCGGACGCTCACCATCTCCTCGGCGGGCAAGACCTTCTCCGTCACCGGGTGGAAGGTCGGCTGGCTGACCGGCCCCCCGGAGCTGGTCGCCCGGGTGCGGACGGTGAAATCCTTCCTGACCTACAGTTCCGGGATGCCTTTCCAGGGCGCGGTCGCCCGGGGCCTCGGCCTGCCGGATTCCTACTTCTCGGGGATCGCCGACACCCTGCGGCGGAAGAGGGACCTGCTCTCCTCCGGGCTGGCGGCGGCAGGGTTCGCCGTGCACGCATCCCAGGGCACCTACTTCGTGCTCGCCGACTGTGCCCCGCTCGGAGTGGAGGACGCGACCGGACTGGCCCGGCGCCTGCCGGAGTTGGTGGGGGTCGCGGCGATACCCGTGCCCGTGTTCTGCCACCCCGAGGGAGCCCACCGCACCCGGTCGCTGCTCCGCTTTGCGTTCTGCAAGAAGGTGGAGCTCCTCGAAGACGCCATCGAGCGCCTTGCCTCCCTCCCGGGCAGGCTGTGAGCGCCTCGGTGCCCACCCGGTGGCTGCGCGGGGTGGGGGCGCACGCGGAGATCGACGAGGATGCCTTCCTCGACGGCGCCTACATCCTGAGCATCGGCGGAGCACAGCAGTCCCATGTCAACCTCGCCCACCCCGGGCAGGTGTTCTATGAATACCTGCGCCGGATCGCCAACGTCATCGATGCAGTGCGTCCCCCCGGCGACCCCGTCCGGGTGCTCCATCTTGGGGCCGGCGCGCTGACCCTCGTGCGCTACGTCCAGGCGACCCGGCCGGGGTCGGTGCAGACAGCGGTGGAGCTGGAGCGCGAACTCCTCGACTTCGTCCTCGACCACCTCCCCCTCCCGGACGGGACACAATGCCGTTTCATCCTTGATGACGCCGCGGCGGCCCTCGACGGGCTGCCCGACGGCGGATTCGACGTGATCGTGCTCGACGTCTTCGCCGGAGCGGACGCACCGGAACACCTCACCGTGGCGCCGTTCTACCGGCGGCTCCTTGGGCTCACCGCGCCAGGCGGCGTCGTCCTGGTCAACGTGGGCGACGACCCACCGCTTGCCTTCGCACGGGGCCAGGCGCGCATCCTCGCGGAGGAGGCGCGAGGGGTCGCCGCCCTCGGTGAGACGGCGATGTTCACCGGCCGGCACCCCGGCAACATCGTCCTTGCGGCGCTCAACGAACCCTGGCCCGCGGACTGGACCGACCGGCTGATTTCGGCGGGACCGCATCCCGCCGCCGTCCTGGCCGGCCCCGACTTCGATGGGTTCGCCTTGGGGACCGGCGGCTGAGAAGTCCTACCCGGTGACCGGCCCACCGCGCGCGCGTCCGTTGCCCTGCGTTAATGGCCAGAAGTGTCCGGAGATGGTTTGATGGGTCAAGCGGTCCACCCGCTGCCATCGTGCCCTGGCCCCCGAAGAACGGGAAAGTGGTCGTGATGGATCGTCAATCGGTGTCTTCACGGTTTACAGCCGGAAGTCCGGGTGAAGGAAATTACCTATATGAATGAAGCAACCGCCAATGAGTCAAGCCGCTTGGCACCCGAGGAAAGCTTTCCGGAAGACCTCACCCTCCTCGACAGCAACGAAGTAGCGGTCCTCAACAGCAAGGTCCACAGGGCCATCGACTCCGACTACATCCGGTACGGCCTCCCCGATCCCGAGTCGCAGGCCCGCCTTGCCGAACTGACCGAGGAACTGGACCGCAGGGACGACAAGACGGTTGCCGGGACTGCCCCGCTCACAGGGGACCAGGCCGCCCGCCAGTAGCAGCACCTCCGGATCCACTCCGGGAGACCGACATCAGGGTCAAGCAGCGGCTCCGATGTCACCCCGGACCCCATCGGCAGGAAATCCCCGGCACAACGCCGGACACCAGCAGCGGGCATGCGACGGTGACCACCAACCCGAAGCGCCCCTCCAGCATCTTTCCAGCCCCTTCGCCGCGGAAGTCCGGCGAATTCCTCCCTGTGTCCCATCCGCGGACCCCGCCACGGCGAATACAGGTCGTCCACCCGCCGCGAGACCCGGGTGGACACCCTTAAGATTGATGTGGAGAAACGGCCGGACGTCCGATCGTCTCCGCCACCGGCGCCACAGCTTCGCGGACAGGCTTGCACAGAAAAAAGCTTCACCCGGAACAGCTCCGCCCCGGGACGCCACGAGGAGACGAGGAGACGAAAGTGCGCGCACCCGCCGCCTCCCGCTTCGTCCGATCCTCCCTCGTCGCCGCCCTCATCGTGCTGGTGAGCGTCGGCTCCCACCTGCTCGGTGGAGGCTCGCTCCCCGCACCCGCGATCCTGCTCCTTCTCGCAGCCCTTGTCCTTGCGGCCGTCACTTCCGTCTCGGGACGCGCCTTGTCCTTCCCGGCCCTGGCCGGAGTCCTGCTCACGGGGGAACTGGCCCTTCACTCCGCACTCACGGCCCTGACGGGCACTCCGGCCTGCGGCGGCGCGATTCCGGCGCAGCACCATACACCGGCAGCGGTTGGCTGCCAGCCGCTGGGCGGACAACTGGCGGAGTCAGCCGATCCCGGCAGCACCGCCATGGTCCTCGCGCACGCCTGCGCGGCCGCCCTCCTCGCGCTCCTCATCGTGAAAGGCGAAGCGGCGCTCGAACTCCTCGCGGCATGGCTGCGCCCGCTGGCAGGAGCGCCCGAACCGACCGCCGTCGTGCCCCCGCGCGACCCTGGGACGGTCGCCGCGCAGTTCCAGCCCCGCCTCCGGCGGCGGGACGCGGCCGTGCCGCCCCTGCGCGGGCCGCCGTCCCGGGTCGCGCCGACTCCACTGCCTGCCTGAAGGACGGATGGAGCCGCGCCCACGCCTGCGTCCTCCAATTTCCGCCGGAGAACCCTCCGGCTCCCGAAAGGCACACCATGACAACTTCATCCTTTTTCCAGCGCGCCCTCTGCACCGGCACGGCAACCGCCGGACTGATGGTCCTCGGCGCCGGGGCCGCCCTGGCCCACGTGAGCGTTTCCCCCACCACCACCACCGAAGGCGGATACTCCCAGCTCACCTTCAGCGTCCCGAACGAGTCCGAAACGGCCGGCACCAATAAGCTCGAGGTGACGCTGCCCGCGGAAACCCCCTTCACCTCGGTCCGGGTCAAGCCGCTCGAGGGCTGGACGGCCGAGGTGGTGCGCGGCGCACTGCCGGAGCCGGTCACGGCCGACGACGGCGTCACCCTCACCGAGGCTCCGCTCTCGATCATCTGGACGGCCGAGGAGGGCGCGGAAATCTCCCAGGATGAGTACCAGACGTTCTCCATCTCGGTGGGCAAGCTTCCCGAGGCGGGGACGCTCGTGAACCTTGCGGCAACCCAGACCTACACCGACGGCACGGTCCGGGCGTGGGACGAGCCTGCTGCGGTGGGGGAAGCAGAGCCGGAAAGCCCTGCCCCGGCCTTCACGACAACGCCCGCGGAGGAAGGCTCCGGCCACGGGACGGCCCACTCCGCCGGCAAGGGCAGCGGCGAGGGCTCCGCGGACGCCGACCTCGAACCGGCCGCTGCCTCCGAGCCGTCGGGCTCCTCGGCGGGATCGGCTGCCGGGTGGGCCGGACTCACCGCAGGACTCCTCGGTCTGGCTGCCGGCGTCACGGCCCTCCTGCGCACCCGCCGAAGGGCCTAGGTCCCCGTAGCCGGGCACCCGCAGTGCATCCGGGAGCACCAGAAGGTGCTGCCGGATGCACTGTCAGGCCGGTTCCAGGTACCACAGGCGGGTGCCGCCGTACTTCTTTTCCGCGAACTGCTCCAACCCGTCAGGCCACTGCGGTTCCGGGGAGCGCGCCGAACGCTCGAGCACGACGACGGCCCCCGGCGCCAGGTGGGGCACGAGGTTCTTCAGGATGGCCTCGAGCGAGGATTCCTCAAGCCGGTACGGCGGGTCGAGGAAAACAAGATCCCAGGTGAGGTCGTCCGCTGCCCGGTCGAGAAAGGTTTCAACCTTCGTGCGGTGCACGCGGACGGCGGTCCACCCGAGCACCCTATTGACGTGATCGGCGTTCCGCTGGGCCACCGTGGCCGGCTTCTCGGCGGATTCGACGAGGTCCACGGTGGCCGCTCCCCTGCTGGCGCTCTCGACGCCAAGGGCACCGGAACCGGCGAAGAGGTCGAGCACGTGGGCACCGTGGATGGCGTTGTACGCATCGAGCCGCGAAAAGAGCGCCTCCTTCACCCGGTCCGTCGTGGGCCGGGTACCGTTTCCGGGAACGTCCGAGAGGGTGGTGCCGCCGGCGGCTCCGGCAATAATGCGCGTCATGCTTTCACTCTAACCGCGTTCCAGGAAGGCTTCCTTCTCGGGGTTGAGGTACAGCTCGATGGCGGAAGCCAGGCCGGGGTACTCGGTCAGGTCCGGGTCGGCCAGCACGACCTCCTGGGCGTCCGCCCGGGCCTTCTCGATTAGGGCAGCGTGCTGGATCACCTTGAGGAACCGCAGGGCGGAATGACCGCCGGACTGCGAGGCGCCGAGGATATTGCCTTCGCGCCGAAGCTCGAGGTCCTTCTGGGAGAGCTCGAAGCCGTCGGTGGTCGAGGCGACGGCGGCAAGGCGCTCCCGACTCGGGTGGTCCGGTTCAAGCCGGGTGACGAGCAGGCAGGTGCCGGCGTGGCCCCCGCGCCCGACGCGGCCGCGCAGCTGGTGGAGCTGGGAGATGCCGAAACGGTCGGCATCCATGATGACCATCAGCGTCGCGTTGGGTACGTCGACGCCCACTTCGATGACGGTCGTGGCCACGAGCAGTTGAAGGGTCCCGTCGTTGAACCGCCCCATGACGTCGGCCTTGTCGACCGGGTCCATGCGCCCGTGCAGCATGCCGATGGAGACCCCGCGCAGCTGTGGCGCCTCCTGGAGGGATTCGAAGAGCTCCGTGACGCTGGTGAGGTCCGAGGCCGGAGCGGACGTACCCGCCGGCTGGTAGAGCTCAAGGGCCGTCGGATCGTCCTCCTGGCCTCCCGTGTCTCCGATCTTGGAGCAGACGACGTAGACCTGCCGCCCGGCCTCGATCTCCTCGCGGGCGCGTGACCAGATCCGGTCGATCCATGCTGGGTGCTCCGCCAGGCCAACCTCGTGGGTGGTGATTGGGGACCGGCCCGCCGGCAGCTCCGAGAGCGTCGAGACCTCGAGGTCGCCGAAGACCGTCATGGCGACGGTGCGCGGAATCGGCGTGGCTGTCATGACGAGGACGTGCGGCGAGGCGGAGGCCTTCGAGCGCAGTGAGTCGCGTTGCTCCACCCCGAAGCGGTGCTGTTCGTCCACGACGATCAGGCCCAGGTCAAAGAACTGGACGTTCTCGGACAGGAGGGCATGGGTGCCGATGATGATGCCTGCCTCGCCCGAGGCGGCCTCCAGCATTGCCCGCCGCCGCTGCGCCGTGGGAAGGGATCCGGTGAGCAGGACGACGCGGGTGCCGTCCGCGGCGCCGCCGAGCATCCCGCCCTCGGCGAGGGGGCCGAGCGTCCGGGTGATCGACTGGAAGTGCTGGGCGGCGAGGACCTCGGTGGGGGCGAGCAACGCGGCCTGCCCGCCGGCATCGATGACCTGGAGCATGGCCCGCAGCGCCACCAGGGTCTTGCCGGAGCCCACCTCGCCCTGCAGGAGCCGGTTCATCGGGTGGTCGCGGGCGAGCTCCGCCGCAAGGGTGGCCCCGACGTCCTGCTGCCCCCGGGTGAGGGTGAAGGGAAGCCGTGCATCGAACTGATCGAGCAGGCCGCCGGCCTGCGGCGGGCGTGAGGTCGCTTCCTCCCGGGCGGTCAGGGCCCGACGGCGCACGAGAGCGGATTGGAGGACGAACGCCTCCTGGTAGCGGAAGCGGTGCTGGGCGCGGTAGGCGTCCTCCAGGACCGTGGGCCGGTGGATCAGCTCATAGGCCTGGGGCAGTGTCATGAGCTTCTCCCGGCGGGCGATGGCCTCGGGCACCGGGTCGTTGAGCTGTTCGCTGTCGAAGGTGTCGAGGATCGTCCCCACTGCCAGTGCGATCCGTTCGCTGCTGACCTTGTCGGCGGCGGGGTAGACGGGGATCGGCTGGTTGATGTAGTCCGGGTCATCGTCGTCCTCAAGCAGGACGTACCGCGGGTTCGTGAGGGTGAGCTTGCTGCGGTACACCGTCACCTTGCCGGAGAACATCGCCCGGACGCCCGGACGCAGTTCCTTCTCCGCCTTGTACCCGTTGAAGTAGGTGAGGTTCATCCCGCCCAGGCGGCCGTCGGCGTCGTCGGTGATCACGACCTCGAGCAGCATCCCCTTGCGCGTGTGCATCCTGCGGGAGTTCGCCGACTGCACCCGGGCGATGAGGGTGACCTCCTCGTCGACCGGCACCTCGGCGATGGGGGTCAGTTCACCGCGCTTCAGGTAGTTGCGGGGAAAGTGGTTGAGCAGCTGTCCCACGGTGAAGAGGTTGAGATGTTTTGCCAGCAGCTTGGCCGGCGAACCGAGCCGACGATCCAGCGGAACATCGAGTTCCGCCTGCACCCTACTGTCCATGGCCCTCAAGGACCGGAGTCGCCCCCGCGGCCGTTGCATCGACCGGGGAGGAGAGCTGGGTGAGCGACACGTTGTCGGGGGTTCCGGCCTCGTGGATCAGCTTGAGCGCGGGTTCGGGGTCGACGACGTGGACGTGGACGCGCCAGCGGTAGCCCTCCTCGACCTCGGTGACGGCGCTCATGATGACCGAGTCGCCAAGTTCGTCAAGGTGAAGGCGGAGCGTGGCGGCGTCGAGCGGGCTGAGGTTGATGGTGAACATGATCTCCACCCCGTCGGCATCGGATCCGGTATGGATGTGCGGTGCCTGGATGTCGTAGCCGTGCAGTCCGTCGAGCAGCTCGTCCTGCAGCTCTTCGCCGAGGGACGCGGCGCGCAGTGCGTCGAGGATCAGCAGGAAACCGACCCCTCCGGCATCGACGACCCGCGCCTCGGTGAGCGCCCCGAGCTGGCTTTCGGTGTCGACGACGGCTTCGAGCGCGCACTCGACGGCGGACTGCAGCGTGAGGGCCAGCGCGTTGTTGCTCTCGTCGGTCTCGTGGGAGCCCGCGGTTTCGGCCGCACCGCGGGCGGCGGCCTCAAGCACGGAGAGCATTGTTCCCGGCACCGGGTCGCTGAGGGCTGACCAGCTGCGGATCTGCGCCCGGTGCAGCGCGGCGGCGAGCAGGCGGGAGGTGAGCCGGGTCGTTCCCTTCAGAGGCTCGGCGATGGCGCTGAGGAAGACGGCGATGAGGGTACCCGAGTTGCCGCGGGCATCCTCCATGGCGGCGCGGCTGGCGATGGCCAGCAGCTCACCGAGGTCGGTGGTCTCCGCGTCGTGGGCGGCACGGGCCGCGGCACGGACGGTGAGGTACAGGTTGGTGCCCGTGTCTCCGTCGGCGACCGGGAAGATGTTGATGGCGTTGAGACGGTCGCTGTGGTTGCCGAGGGATTCTTCGGCGTTGCTTAACCATCGCTTCATCGCTGTCGCGTTCGCGGTGATCTTAGTGTGCAAAGTGATCCCATCCGATCGAAGCCGGAGCCTGCGACCCAACCGTCACATGGGGCGTCCCTGCCGATATCGAGCCTACCGCAGTAAAACCATAAGGGAGCGTGATTTCCGGCGCGAAGGCCGCGAGCAGGCCGTGATCTTCCCCGCCGCCCAGCACCCAATCGAGTGGGTCGATCCCCAGCAGCACACCGGCGCTCCGGAGGGGCCCGGCGAGCTCCCGCAGGGCTTCCGGGTCGAGGTCGATGGCGACGGCGCTGGCCCGGGCGATCCGGCCGGCGTCGCGGATAAGGCCGTCGGAGAGGTCGAGCATGGCCCGGGCACCTGCCCGGGCGGCTTCGGGGCCCGCCTCCAACGGCGGCTCCGGCCGGCACTGGATGGCGATGAGCCCGAGTTCCTCCTCCCCCAGTTCCTCGAGGGCAATCCCGGCTTCCAGGAGGGCGAGGCCGGCCGCAGCGCGGCCTGTGGTCCCCGCGAGCGCGACGACGTCGCCGGGGCGTGCGCCGGACCGCAGCACCGGGGCGCGTCCCTCGAGGGTTCCGGTGACGGCGGCCGTCACCACGATTTCGGCTCCGCCGCCCAGGTCGCCCCCGACGACGCCGCAGCCGGTGGCCCCCAGGTGCTCGATCGCGTCGGTCAGTCCGTCGGCGAGGGCCTCGACCCAGCCGACCGCCGTGCTCCTGGGCAGGGTGAGGCTGACGACCAGGGAGGTGGCCCGGGCACCCATCGCGTTGATGTCGCTGAGGTTCTGGGCGGCGCACTTCCAGCCGACGTCGTACCCGGTCGTCTCGAACCCGTTGTCCCGCTGCAGGCGGAAGTCCTTGTCCTGGACCAGGGTGTCGATGGAGATCACCGCACGTCCATCGGGGGCATTCAGGACCGCCGCATCATCCCCCGGGCCGACCAGGGCCGACTCCGAGCGGGCAAGGCGCGGGAAGATGCGCTCGAGCAGCGTTGATTCGCTTAGGTCTCCGACGGTAAGTGGCACGATTCCACCGTAACGGGTGGGAGTGACGTTCCCGCAGTCCCTGCCTGACGGTGCGGCGGTTGAATTCAGGCCGGTGGCCCAGCCCGAGTCAGTCCGGCGGGGGCGGTGGGTGCGGCGGCACGCCGTCACCGGAGCTCCCGTGGCTACTGGGGCGCCCCTGAAAAGAGTGGGAGGGACCCCAGCGAATCCTCGCTTAACGCATCGGCCACCTGGGCGATGCCGGCTTCATCCTTGACCACGATCGACTGCCCATCCGCAGAGGTGCCCGTTCCCAGGGTTGGAAGCGTTGAGAACTGCACATCTCCTGAGCGGACGTTCCGCAGCGACACGGCGAGGCCGCCGACGGCCGCCGCATCGAGGTTTTCGTCGACACTGAGGTACGGGGAGATCCTTGAGACGACGTCTGCCACCTTTCCGGGATTGGTCAGGGTGTCGGCACTGAGGACCTTACCAAGCACGGCCTTCACGAACGCCTGCTGGTTCCTGACGCGCTGGTAATCGCCGTCCGAAAAGGCATACCGCTCGCGGACGAACTTGAGGGCGGATTCCCCCTGCAGCGTGACCGGTCCCTGAGCAAAAAACTCACTGTCTTCGCCGCTTGTCTGGAATGCCGCAGCATTGTCCACCTCAACGCCGCCCAGCGCGTCGGTGAGGCCCTTGAATCCTTCAAAGTCGATCATCGCTACATGGTCGATTGGAGCATCAACGAGGGTCTCGACCGTCTGGACCACCAGCGGCACTCCCCCAAGTGCAATCGCCGAGTTGATCTTGTTTTCGCCGTGGCCAGGGATTTCGGTCCAGGTGTCGCGGAGAATCGACATCACGAAGATGTCGTTCCGGTCCGCGGGAATGTGCATCAGCATCATCGTGTCGGAGCGGCCATCCGAGGCTGTTTCGTTCGGAACCTCAGCCTCGGCACGCGAATCGCTGCCGAGGAGCAGGATATTGAGGGAGCCCTCCGCTGATGGCTCGAGTGATGGCCGCTCCCCGCTGGGAAAAGCGGCCTCAATGGTGTCGCTCTTGGAATTGAAGGTATGTGCGAGGTTGAAGAGGTATCCGCCGGCCACAATCGCAGCGACCACCACCAGGCCAACCACGACCAGCATGGTGACCCGGAGCGGGTGCTTCTTCTTGGGCCGCTCCTGCAGGACACCGTGCTCGTACCCATCGTTGTACTCGGACATGCAACACCCCTCATCTTCAGGATCAGCCCCCATGCTAACCGTTGCGGGAGTGATGGATGCGCCTGCCGTGACTGACTGGCGAGAACCTTACCGGGTGGATACCGGCGGATGTGCGGTGACCGCAGTCCTCACTGTGCGCCGCGGGAGAGGTATTCCTTGAGCCGGTCCCCAGCGGTCGCGGGAACGAACCCGGTCGACCGGAGCTTCGACAGGTCGAGGGTGCTCAGGCCCGGACGGGGTGCTGCTTCCTTGTCCTTGAAGTATTCGGCCGTACTGATGCCGGTCACCGCTTCCCTCTCGTGGCCCGTGAGCTCATAGACGTCCGCCGCGATGTCGGCCCAGCTCCGCGCGTCACCCTCATTCGTGAGGTTGTAGGTCCCGTAGGGAGCGCTCGAGCCCAGAAGGTGCAGGATGCCGGCGGCCAGGTCCTCCGTGAAGGTGAGGCGTCCGGTTTGGTCGTTCACAACCGACGGGCGCACGCCCCGGCCCGCCAGGGAAGCCATGGTGCGGACGAAGTTGTTTCCCTCGCCGATGACCCAGCTGGTGCGCACGATGTAGTGCCGGGGAACTGCCGCAACGAGGGCATCTCCGGCGGCCTTGGTCTGGCCGTACACGCCGAGCGGGCTGAAGGCTTCGTCCTCGGTGTGGTTGTCCTTCGTGCCGTCGAAGACGTAGTCGCTGGAAATGTGGACAAGGGTGAGGTGGTGCTGGGCGGCGATGCGGGCAATCGCGCCCACACCGGTCACATTGGCGGCCCAGGCCGCGACGCGCCCCTCGGGAGTCTCGGCGGTATCCACGGCGGTATAGGCCGCGGCGTTGATGATCGCTGAGTAAGAGTTCCATGGGCGCTTATCCATCGCCGCGGGGTCGGCGAGGTCAAGCTCCGCACGGGTGGCGAATTCGAATCCGGGGTCGTCCCCCACTGCTGCCTGCAGGGCTTTGCCCAACTGGCCGCCCGCACCGATTACGAGGACCTTCTTGGGCCGGAGGGGTGTGACGGCGCCGAGCCGCGGGTGGTCCCTGTCCTTCTGGGAGAGCTCGGCCTGCTCAAGCGGGATGGGCCACGGAACAGCGGCAGTCTCATCGGCGAGGTTCAGGAAGACATACTGGTCCTGGGCCTCCGCCGACCAGTGGTCATTGACGAGATAGGTGTAGGCGGTGTTGTCTTCGAGGGTCTGGAAGGCGTTTCCCACCCCCCGGGGCACGAAGATCGCCCGTGAGGGGTCGAGTTCAGCGGTGAAGACCGCACCGAAGGTTGGGCCTTCGCGCAGATCCACCCAGGCACCAAACACCCGTCCGGTCGCCACGGAAATGAACTTGTCCCACGGCTCGGCATGGATCCCGCGGGTGGTTCCCGCACTCTCATTGAACGAGATGTTGTTCTGGATTGGCGCGAAGTCGGGCAGCCCGGCCGCAACCATCTTTTCCCGCTGCCAGTTCTCCTTGAACCAGCCCCGGTTGTCCCCATGCACGGGCAGGTCGAACATGACGACGCCGGGGATCGGGGTTTCAATGGCCGCCAGCGCCTTCGAGAACTCGACGCTCACAGTGCGGCCTGGCCCTGCTCGAGGTATTTCGCCTCGGCAGCGGCCTTCTGCGGACGCCACCACTGCTCGTTGTCCCGGTACCATTCGATGGTCTCGGCAAGGCCCTGCTCAAAGTGGTGGAACTCCGGCGTCCAACCCAGTTCGGTGCGCAGCTTGGTCGAGTCGATGGCGTACCGCAGGTCGTGGCCGGGCCGATCGACCACCTGGTCATACGCATCGGCGGGCTCACCCATCGAGGTGAGGATCAACTCCACGACTTCCTTGTTGTTGCGTTCTCCGTCGGCGCCGATCAGGTAGGTCTGGCCGATCTCGCCCTTGTTGAGGATCGTCCACACCGCTGATGAGTGATCGTTGGCATGGATCCAATCACGCACGTTCTGGCCGGCTCCATAGAGCTTGGGCCGGACGCCGTCGATCACGTTGGTGATCTGGCGGGGAATGAACTTCTCGACGTGCTGATACGGGCCGTAGTTGTTCGAGCAGTTGCTGATGGTCGCCTGGACGCCGAATGACCGGACCCACGCGCGCACCAGGAGGTCGGAGCCCGCCTTGGTGGAGGAGTAGGGGCTCGAAGGGTTGTAGGGGGT
This sequence comes from Arthrobacter melezitosi, assembly GCF_054511055.1. Lineage (NCBI taxonomy): Bacteria > Bacillati > Actinomycetota > Actinomycetes > Micrococcales > Micrococcaceae > Arthrobacter > Arthrobacter melezitosi. Next base: position 39,248 of record NZ_JBTNDJ010000012.1, on the reverse strand, counting down.
GCTCTCCGTGAACCGGGCGGGGTCGTCCAGTTCAAGGTCGCCATAGACCTCGTCGGTGCTGATGTGGTGGAAGCGCTTCCCGTGCCGTCGGACCGCCTCAAGGAGGGTGTAGGTGCCGATGATGTTCGTGTCGAGGAACGGACGGGGATCGTGCAGCGAATTGTCGTTGTGCGACTCGGCGGCGAAGTGGACGATCGCGTCGGCGGCGGCGGTGAGCGAGTCCACGAGGGCGGCATCGGTGATATCGCCCTCGACAAACTGGAAACGGCCGGAAGGCAGGTCGTTCAGTGAGGCCCTGTTGCCCGCATACGTGAGCTTGTCGAGGACTGTGACGCTGGCATCGGTGTGCTGCATCAAATAGTGGACGAAATTGGATCCGATAAAGCCGGCGCCGCCGGTGACCATTATGTTCTTCACCTTGGAAAGATTACCGTCCATTCCTCCTGAAGCCGCGGTGGCGGGATCCCGGCGTGGTCCGACGGCGGGGCGGTCCGCCCGGTGCTAGGACCCCGCCCGGCGTCGTCGCACTCCAAGAACGATCGTCGCAGCCGCTGCGAGGAGCACGAGCGCTCCCACCCCCCACACCAGGGGTGTGCGCGAAGAGGCGAGGTCCGCTTCGACGGCCTCGGCCGAGGCGGACGACGTTGGTGCGCTGGTCGGTGACGGCGTCGGGGTCGCCGACGGCGCCTCGACCGGCGGGGCGGGCGACGTCGCCGGTGCGGGTGTGGGCGTCGCGGTCGGCGTCGGCGTCGCGGTCGGCTCCGGAGCCGCAGGGTTCTGGTTGACTTCGATGACCTTGCCGGTGGCCCAGTCGTACACCATGGTCGTGTAGATCAACGATTCCGGAAGAAGCAGATACCCTGTGTCCGGTTCAATCAGGTATCCGGTCGGCGGGTGGATCAGATAGCCCGTGTAGCCGTCGATGGCGAAACCGGTCGCGGGGTCGATGGCCGGTGACGGGTTCGGTGAGGGCACCGGCGGGGCCGGCTCGTGGAACTGCCCGTCGGGCGGCGGCTGCTGCTGTGAAGTGGCCGAGGCCTGCATCCCCGCTCCCGTCGCCAGCAGTCCGAGCGTGAGGGCTACCGCCGCTGAATGCCGCATAACTGATTTTGAGACCATCTGTCTTTCCTGATCGCTTGGACGGGCCGGCCGCTGCCACACCGGTACCGGTGGCGCCGTCCGCCCCTGAACGAAGCCTACTGCTCCGGAGCTGCAGGCCCGGGCCGCCGTGCCGCGTGTCGGTGAAGGAGCTACTAGGGTTGAAGCATGCCTTCTCTTATCCGGTTCCTGCGCAGTGCCGTGCCGCTGGCGGCAGTGCTCGTGGGAACGGCCGCCTGCGCGCCCGTCGTCGACGTCGATCCCGCCGCGGACGCCCAGAATCCCGCATGCGCCGAGGTGATGGTCGCCCTTCCACCCGACGTGGCCGAGCACTCCCAGCGCGAAACCAACAGCCAGGCGACCTCGGCCTGGGGGGATCCGTCGAAGGTCGTGCTGCGCTGCGGCGTCGAGGTGCCCGGGCCGACGACCGATGCATGCGTCTCCGTGAATGACATCGACTGGGTACTCAGTGAGGGCGAGAGCGCCTGGACGGCCACCACCTACGGACGCGAGCCGGCCGTCGAGGTGCTTTTCGACCCCGAGCAGGTTGCTTCAAGCACTGTCCTGGTACAGCTTGGTGACCCCGTCTCGAAGATCGACCAGACTCGCAAGTGCATCAGCATCTCCGACCAACTCGACCTGCCGGACGCCGGCTGACCCTACGGAGCCTTATGAACGCCGAACAGCTGACCGAGCCGTGCACCTACCACGGTGAGGGACCCTACTGGGACGACCGGAGCGGGTCGCTGTTGTTCGTCGACATGCTCGAGGGCGACGTACTGGTGCGGAGCGCCGATGGTGCGCTGGCGCGGCATTCCGTCGATGCGAAGGTTGCCGCCGCGATCCGCGGACGTGAATCGGGCGGGTATGTTCTCGGCGTGGAGAAGGGTTTTGCCTTCGCGGACGCGGACTTCGCGCAGGTCACCCCCGGCCCGGCGGCCTTTGAGGACTCCGCCGTCCGGATGAACGAAGGTGGGTGCGATCCTCGAGGACGTTTCCTTTGCGGCTCAATGGCCTGGAATTCGGACTTCGGGGCGGGCACGCTGTTCAGCCTCGACACGGACCTCTCCGTGTCGACGGTGCTCAGGGGGGTCACCACCTCCAACGGGCTCCACTGGAATCCGACAGGTGACACCGCCTTCTACACCGACACGCCAACCCAGCGGATCGATGCACTGGACTATGACCTCGAGACGGGACGGATCACTGGGAGGCGTACCTTCGTCGAGGTTGACCCCGGCCTGGGCGCTCCGGACGGCATGGCGATCGACGAAGACGGCGGGCTATGGGTGGCCCTCTACGGGGGCTCAGCTGTCGCCCACTTCGATTCCGGCGGAGTCCTGCGCGGAACGGTTGAGGTGGCCGCGTCCCAGGTTACGGCGTGCGCGTTCGGTGGGGCGGATCTCGGCACCCTATACATCACGACGTCGCGCCAAGGCCTGGAGGCGGGGGCGGAGCCTGCCGCCGGTGCGCTCTTCGTGGTGAAGCCGGGCGTGCGCGGCGCGCGGCTGCCTCGATTCTCCGGCTAGGAATGTCAGTAGGAGGTGACATTCTTGGGTCATGGAAAGGGCGGACAGCCTCCACTCCGAGGCACATCCCGAAGCGCGGCAGGACGCCGGGTGGCGTCATGCAGTTGCCGATGCCCTAGGTGCGGAGTTCCTCACCGGGCCGGCACCGCAGTCGTCCGACCTTGAACAGGCCATCGAGGGCCTGCAGGCATTGCAGCGGCTGAAGAACTGGGCCGATGCGCAGACGGTGGCGTTCACCGAGCGGGTGCGGACCCTGACCGCAGAGCGTCTTGAGGCCCGCGGGATGCGCCCCGGGTCCCTGACCGAGACCCTCACCGCATCCGAGGTGGCGTGCGCCCTCCGGATCCCGGAGCGTACCGCCGGTTCCCTCGTCGAGCATGCGTGGCTGCTCACCGGGCGGTTCCCCGGAACCTTGAAGGCGCTGGACTCCGGGAGTATCTCCTGGCGTCACGCGGTCACGCTTGTGGAGGAATGCACAGGAATCCCGGACTACGCATTGTCCTACTTCGAGCAGAAGCTGGTTCCCGTTGCGCAGGAGACGACGGTCGCCAGGCTGGCGTACCGGGCACGGCGGCTGCACGCAGAAATGCATCCCGACAGCATTACGAAGCGGACCTATTCGGCGCAGAAAAACCGCAGGGTCGAATTCCACCCCGACGACGATGGCATGGCGTGGCTCAACGTTTATCTTCCGGCCGAGAAGGCCGTGGGGATCAACGAGCGCCTGACCCAGCTCGGCAGGGCCCTACAGTGTCCCGAGGAGACCCGGACACTGGCCCAACTTCGAACCGATGTGCTGACGGATCTGCTGACCCACAGCTGTGAGGGGCAGACGGGCGGATTCTCGACTCTCGCCGGCCGGCCGGTGCCAGGCGACGGTGTAGACGGAATCCATGCACAGGTGAATATCACGGTGCCGGTTCTAACTCTTTTGGATGTCGATGACGCCCCGGCTGACCTTGAGGGATATGGGCCAATCTCGCCCGAGCTTGCCCGCAGGCTGGCCGCACACGCTCCGTCATTTACCCGGCTCCTGACCCACCCCGAGACAGGAGCGGTGCTGAGCGTCGGCAGGAATTCCTACTCGGTTCCCGCTGACCTCAAGAAGTGGCTAAGGATCAGGGACAGGACCTGCAGGCATCCGGGCTGCAACCGCTCGGCCGCCTCCACCGAACTCGATCACACGGTCCCGTGGTCCCGCGGCGGCACCACAGCCCACAACAACCTCTCGAATCTGTGCCGTAAGCACCACATGCTCAAGAGCGAGGGGTTGTGGCACTACGAACAGCCGGAGCCGGGAGTAATTATGGCGACCTCACCTGCCGGACGAAAGTACCGGACGCTGCCGGAGCCCGTCCCCGGCTAGTCCGAATTCGACGGGGCTCGTTTACTTTCAGCAGGCCAGCTCGACCGGCGGCGTGGACCGTTTCGTTGGTTCGACTCAACTGTTGGTACGCACTCTTTGTGGCCGGACTCAGTGCTGCTAGCGCTCCAGCGGTGTCGTACAGCCGATGCCCGAAGGATTCTCAAGGCAGTCATCCGCGACCGAGTGGGCCTCGGTGCGCCAGATGCTCATCAGGTGGGGCTCGGACGCAACTTCCGCCTGGCCGGCTATGGGCTGAAAAGGACCGCCGTCAACGGAGTAGTCACCGGCGAAGGACGTTGTCAGCGTGACGTTGTAGTCACCTGTTTCGAGGTACTGGTGGCTTGTAGGAGTCTCCGTGTTGAAGGCGTCCCCTTCGACTGGGCCACCGGGAACAGTTGTGGTGGTGCCGGTGCCGTCGCCGTAATCCCATCGGTAGGAGACAGGCCAGGCGCGCAGGCGGATTTGAGCATTCCGGAAATCGAAGACGAATTCCTGCTCCTGGGCCTCGGCGTACAGGTTCGAGTGGGCATTCTTCAGTCCGAAGTTTTCCGGCTGGGAGAACACCACCGACTGGGCGATCGGCTGACTCCGGAACTCAGCAATCGTAATGATGATGGGTTCTTCAGCGGGCTCGCCCTCCGTGGGCGGTTGCGGAGGCTCGCCGGGATAGATGCACGAGTTGCGGCCGGTCCTTGTTTCCGAGGGTGAGTTCGCACGGCGGTCGACCTGGATCCATTCGACGAAGACACCATCTGGCTTGGCATCACACTGGGCATTCAGCAGGACGCATCGGGCGGGATCGAGCGCCTCACCGGTGCGGTTTGTGCACACCCGCTCGTAGAAGTAGTCAAGGCCATCATCGACGGGGAGCGCGGGCGCGTAAGCAGGGGCGCCTGGTGCTGGTATGTCGGCGGTGCGGCCCCTCGAGTCGGTTCGGCTTGTCGCTGTAGCGGCCACCTTATTGCCGCTCGCATACGCGTTTGGTGGAGGTTCCCTATTTACTTCGTCTGCGGAGGCCGCCGGGAATGGCAAAATCAAGCTCAATATAGAAGCAACTCCGAATCGGCGGATCTTCCTTTCCATCAGGTTCCCTCCGGATGGCCATAGTCAAGCATGAACCATTGGTTATCAACATGAAGCGCGAAGGTCACATCCATTGCTGGCGGAGGAGGGGGATCCGTTCGTAATTCCGTTCCGTCAGCCTCGAAGTAGGTGATGGGTCTCTGCTGGTTATAAACAAAGCTTTGCACTGAGCCACTGGCATTCAGTTGGAACTCAGTGCTGAACTCCAAGATTTCGAACTCACCACCCCGCAGCCACCTACCATCCTGGTAGATGCCCCCAACGACAGACCTTATTCTCTGGCAACTTGCACAGGCAGGGTCCGTCACACTGTCGAACTCAGTCCAGTCATTGGTGGCATACCCATAGTTGAATAGCTCGAACCAGTACCGTGTGAAGGCCTCAAGACCCTCCTTGCTGTTCTGGTCGGCGAGCGCAGGCTTGGTCGGCACGGGGATATTCGCAGCCGGACCATTTGAGGAAGCAGGAGTCGGTTCCGGAGCAGGATTTGTCCCGCCCGCCGAGGGTTCAGGGGAATCGGACGTCACGGCGGACGGAGTGGATAAGGGAGCCGACGAAGAGGCAGACGTGGCTGGCCGGGTGGGCTGTTCCCCGGCCGGTTCTCCCTGGCACCCGCTCAAGACGATGGCACCACCGAGAGAAAGCACTCCCAGCACGCGAAGCCTGAAGCGGTACGCGCTCGGCATCTGATGCATTCGAGCCCCCGGTTGTGATCGGGCGATGGCGGATGACGCATGATCAGCCTAATCCGTGTCGTCGACGCTGGCCTCGTTATCCACAGATTGGTTGCTAACTTGAACTGGGTGTACCGAAGTCGAGCATCACCCAGCGGTTGTTCTTGTGCACGGCAATCGTGACACTGCGTGTGAGCGGAAGGGCGTCGGACACCGCTGCCTCGCGGCCTGACTGGTCGAAATACACAAGCTCCGCTTGTTCGAGTGTGACTGTTGACGAAACAGGTCCCCTCGCACCCGGCTGAAGTGTCGTGGACACCGCGTGCACAATCACTTTCCCGCCCTGGATCCACCCGCCGGTTTCGTAGTGCTTTCCGACCTCACCAATGACATTGGTGCAGGTGTCGCATCCCCGGTCCGTGACGGCCTGCAACCCGGACCAATTGTTCGATTCATATCCATAGCTGAACAGCGCAAACCAGTATCGGGTGAAGGCCTCAAGTCCTTCCCTGGTTTCCGCATCGACCCCTGCAGGCTTCGGCGGAGGTTGAAGATCGGCCGCGGGTCCGGACGAGGGGGCAGGCTGCGATGCCGGCGACGTCGAAGGAGCCGCAGCGTGGCTGCCGCCGGGAGCCCCGCTACCGGCTCCGGCTCCCTGGCAACCGCTCAGGAGGAAGGACCCCGCTGCGACAACGGCAAGCAAGGGCGCCGGCCCTCCCTGACCCGACCGCAGCGAGAACACCACAACCTCCAGCCCTGGTCGATTGACCGGCGCGGCCCCTTCCGGCCGCCGCGGCAACGCATCTTCAGGGTAGTGGGCTCCGCAGCCTCGAGGCAGCGTCCACGGTGATATGCGTCAAGATTAGGTAGTCCGGCTAGGGATTCGGCACGTCAATCCCGGAGGAGCTGCCCCTCCCCTGCCGCGACTTCAACGACGTCAGAGGATTGGTTGCCCGCCGGTCACCGCGATGCGCGCTCCAGAAACATAGGAGGCCTCGTCCGACGCCAGCATCACGTAGACCGGAGCCAGCTCCGCCGGCTGCCCAACCCGCTTCATTGGCACCTGCTGACCGAAGCTCGCCACCTCCTCCTCCGGCATCGTGGCGGGAATCAATGGCGTCCAGATCGGCCCGGGCGCCACGCTGTTCACCCGTATCCCGCGCTCGGCGAGTAACTGCGCCAGCGAAGCCGTCATGTTCGCGATGCCGGCCTTGGTGACGGAGTACGGAACGAGGGTTGGGACGGGGTTGTCGGAGTTCACCGAACTTGAGCCGATGATGGAGGACCCGGGCGACATATGCGGCAGCGCTGCCTTCGTGAGGTGGAAGAACGCGCTGAGGTTGATGGCAATGGTCCGGTCCCATTCCTCATCGGGAATCTCCTCGATGGACTCGTGGCTCATCTGGAACGCGGCGTTGTTGACGAGGACGTCAACCCGGCCAAACTCCTTCACCGCCGTCGCAATGATGGCCCTGCAGTACGCGGGGTCGGCCAGATCGCCCGGAAACAGTACGGCTTTGCGGCCCGCTGCCTCGACCCACCGGGCGGTGTCCCGGGCGTCTTCTTCCTCCTCTTCGAGGTAGCTGATGAGCACGTCCGCCCCTTCGCGGGCATAGGCGATGGCAACCGCCTTGCCTATGCCGCTGTCCCCGCCGGTGATGACGGCAGCCTTGCCTTCAAGCCGGCCCGTCCCCCGGTAACTCTCCTCGCCATGATCCGGTTTGGGGTCCATATCGGCAGTTGTGCCGGGAGGGGTCTGCTGCTGGGCGGGCTGGCTCATGGGTACTCCTCGGGAATCGGTGTGATGCCACAAATCGCTTGCAGAACAACACTAGGCATCCTTAGCTGATATTTGGAAGCATGCTTAGCATTAATCGAGTGGCCCCAAATCGGCAGGAGGTCGGCAGCCCCATGGCGTCCACAGCGGAGTACATCCTCCCCCTGAGGTGGACCGGCGAAGGACCGATCGCCGAACTGGCCGACTACCTCGCTGCCCTTCCGGGGTGGGTCGACATCACGGTGGTGGACGGGTCCCCCGAGAACTGCTTCGAGCGTCACTCGCTCGTCCTCCCGCCACGGGTGCGCATCCTCCGCCCCGAAGGATCAGGCCCTGGCAACGGCAAGGTAGCCGGTGTGCTCACCGGGGTGGGCGCGGCCCGCCACGAACGGCTGGTACTTGCCGACGACGACGTCCGCTACTGCCCGGCCCAGCTACGGGAAGTGGTGGACCGGCTCGATGACGCCGACCTCGTGCGGCCGCAGAACTACTTCCGCGACCTGCCCTGGCATGCCCGCTGGGATACCGCGCGCTCCCTGATCAACAGGGCTTTCGGCTCGGACTACCCAGGAACACTCGCAGTCCGCCGGAGCATCCTCGAGGCAACCCACGGCTACAGCAGGGAGGCGCTGTTCGAGAACCTTGAACTGATCCGCACCGTCCATGCCGCCGGCGGACGGGAGGTGCGGGCCGACGACGTCTTCGTGGCCCGGATTCCCCCAACGGCGCGCCACTTCCTCGGCCAACGGGTCCGCCAGGCGTACGACAGCTTCGCCCAGCCCGGCCGGCTCACGGCCGAACTCCTGCTCCTGCCGATAGCGGCGTTCGCCGCAAGGCGTCCGCGCCGCCTCCTGGTGGTCGTCGCCGGGCTGATCTTGACGGCGGAGTCGGGACGGCGGCGCCGGAACGGAGCGTCGGTCTTCCATCCGAGTGCAGCGCTGTGGGCACCGCTGTGGACCCTTGAGCGGAGCATCTGCATCTGGCTGGCCGTGTTGAGCAGGCTGCGGGGCGGCGTGCCCTATGCCGGTGGACGCATGAAACTTGCCGCCCACTCCCAGGCATGGCTGGCCCGCCACCACGAACCAGCCCGTATCGGGCGGCGACAACGAACGAAAGCTAAGTAAACTGAGCAATATTCGAACAGCGACGAGGGACCACCACGAAAGGAACTGTCATGTCAGACACCCTTGGAAGCCCCACCCCCGAACCGGCCGGCAACTTCGAGCGCGATCCGTCCGACTGGGTCACCGGTGACGAACCGATGACCGATGCTCAGCGGAGCTACCTCGATACCCTCGCACGGGAGGCCGGGGAGGAAATTCCGGCGGACATCACCAAGGCGGAGGCGTCCGAGCACATCGACCGCCTGCAGCAGAAGAGCAAGCGCCTCTCCGACTCGTAATCGACAAGCCGGGGCTGAGCTCCGCATGCGCGCGTAGGCGGCCTACCGGCGGGCCGCTGCCCCGTTCTGTTCCCGCGCCGCGGCGAAATTGAGTTCGGTGCAGATGTCCTGACCGAAGACGAACCTCCGCACCGGGGCGGTACGGGCCTCCGTGAGCGCATCCGCTCCGTCGAAGCGCACGCCGGGGACACCGTCGCCGACGAGCAGGGGCGCCGTCGTGAGGTAAAGCCGGTCCAATGCGCCGGCCGCGAGGAAGGCCGACACTGTCCGCCCTCCACCCTCGACCAGTACCCGGTTCAGTCCGTGGTCCTGCAGCAGCTTCAGGAGCTCCTTCGGTTCGAACTGTTCGGAAGGCAGGCGCAGGATCGTCACGTGGGCAGCTACCTCGTCCGGCACCGAGGCGTCCAGGCCCACGAGCCAGAGGGTGGGCGCTGCGCCGTCGGCGAAAACGCGGGATTCCGGCCGGACGCGGGCCGCGGGGTCGAGCACCACCCGCACCGGGTTCGTTCCCGGGACGTCCCGTACCGTCAACAGCGGGTCGTCGGCGGCAACGGCCCCGGCACCGATGACGACGGCGTCGACAAGTGCCCTTAGGCGGTGCAGGTGGATCCTGTCCTCCCCCGCGTCGGCCACCCCACCGTCGCCGCTGCGGGAGGCGATGAAACCGTCGAGACTCTGCCGGAGCTGGCCGAGCACCACCGGTCCCTCCGCTGCGGCGAGGTATCCATAGCGGTGGACGAGGTCCTCCGGCTCGCCGGCAAGCGGGGCCGCAGGCACCCTGCCTGCGGTCAACTCACCCCAGGCGTCGGTGGCCGGAGCGGGATCGTGGCGCATCCGCAGCCGTTTCGTGGCGAGGTAGGCGGCATTCTCCGCGCGGTCCGGCACAGCCAGGCCCAGCCGCTCGTCGACGGCGATTCCAAGGTCCTCAAGTGCTTCCTGCTTCGTCGGATTTCCGGAGAGCAGCCGGACCCGGCCCACGCCGAGGTCCTGGAGGATTTCGGCCGCCTGGTGGTAGCTGCGTGAATCCACGGGCAGTCCCAGGGAAGTGTTCGCGTCGACGGTGTCGACGCCCTCGTCCTGCAGGGCATACGCCTTGAGCTTGGCGAGCAGGCCAATCCCCCGGCCTTCGTGGCCCCGCACATAGACGAGCACGCCCCTGCCTTCGTCACTGATCGCGGCGAGCGCCGCGTCCAGCTGCTCCCCGCAGTCGCAGCGGAAGGACCCGAAAGCGTCCCCCGTCAGGCATTCGGAATGAACCCGCACGAGGGGTGCGGCGCCGGCGGGCAGCTGCTCCCCGGTCGCCGTGGTGACGTCGTCGATTCCCCGGACGAGGGCCACGTGTTCGGTGTTGTCGGCATCGCGGTACCCCACCATGCGGAAGAGACCGTGACGTGTGGGCAGCACCGTCTCGGTAACCCGCTCGACCGTTGAGGAAACGAGAGCCGGATCGAACGAAAGAGCCATGGATCAACCTTATTTGGGCGGGAGGGGTTCTTGGGGGGAGTCAACGGCCTGTTCTGCCGGCTCCATCTAAGGGGAACGCCAGCGCTGTGTGGTTTATTGCCGTTCGGCGGACTCAGCCGGTGTTGGGTTCGTCTCTGTGGCGCCGGAGCCCTCCGGCCCGGCGGCCACCATCGCGGCCGAGCGCGCCAGGACTTCCCGGCAGGCCAGCAGCGCCGGACGGTTCGTGCTGGCCCGGCGCGCCGAGGTGAACACCGACCGTTTCGGGTTGTCGGGGAGGTCATGCAGATTCACAGTGGTTTGCCTTCCGGTCCACACAAGGTCCGGCATGAGTGCGACGGCGTTGCCCGACTCGATGAGCCGGATCTGCGCCTGCAGGTCCGCCGTCTCGTACCGCACATCCGGTTCGAAGCCCGCCCGGCGGCATGCCTGCTCGGCCCAGTGCCGGGAGGCCGCACCCCGCGGCTCCATCACCCACGCCGCATCGGCGGCGCCGGCCACCGTGCTGATCCCCAGGGAGTTCAGCGGACCGGGCGGCACGGCGAGCCGAATCGCATCCGTGGTGAGGGGAACGTGGTCGAGCTCCGGATGGCGCGGCGCGGCATGCCCGGGGTACTGCTCGGCGATGACGAGGTCGAAGTCACGGGCGAAGGTTTCGTAGAGCGCGGTCTCCGGTTCACGCTGCACCATCTCGACCCGCACCTCGGGATACTCCGCCGTCATGATGGTCAGCGCATCGGGCATGAGCGCGAGCGCAGCCGACTGGAAGACGGCAATCCGGACCGTACCGGCCACGGAGGTGAGTGAGGCCGCGAGGTCGGCCTCCGCCCGCTCGAGGATCTCGAGCAGTGCGGCAGTATGCGCCACGAGGAGCTCCGCCTGCGGCGTCAGCGTCACCCCGCGCCCGGATTTCCGAAGCAGTTCGACCCCCACCTCCTTCTCGAGGAGGGCCAACTGCTGGGACACCGAGGAGGGGCTGTAGCGAAGGGCGGCAGCCACCTCGCTGAGGGTCCCCCGGATCTTTAGTTCTCGAAGGAGCCGCAGCCTCCGGACATCGAGCATTGCTCCACCAATACGTTAGGGAATCTGAACATTATCCTTCGAATAACCTAGCTTTTGCTAATCGAAGATCGGCACCATAATGGATCAGTTCCCAAAGTGGCGGACACCACTGTGTCTTCGCAGGACCAGCGTGGCCGACCCTGCCCTTCTCCCGAATGGATCGTTATGACAAACGCATCGGATCGAAGCCTGTCTCCGGAAGGCGGCTCTTCAACCTCCATTCTTCGGCGGAAGCCGATCGACGACATGGAGGACGAGAAGGGCGGAACAAAGCTCTTCAAGAGCCTGGGGCTGTGGCAGCTGACGGCAATCGGCGTCGGCGGCATCATCGGTGTCGGCATCTTCACCCTCGCGGGCCTGGTGGCCAACGGCGGTGAGGACGGCCAGCCCGTTGGGCCAGCCGTCCTGATCTCCTTCCTCGTCGCAGGACTGGCAAGCGCCGCGGCCGCACTTTCCTACGCGGAATTCGCCGGGATGATCCCGCGGGCCGGATCCGCCTACACCTACGGTTACGTCGCCCTGGGCGAAGTCATCGGCTGGTTCATCGGCTGGGACCTGCTCCTTGAATACATTGCGATCGTCGCCGTCGTCGCCATCGGCATTTCCGGTTACTTCACGGAGTTCATGTCCGGCATCGGCATCCAGGTCCCGGTCTGGATGCAGGGAACACCCGACACCATCGAGGGCGGGCTGGTGAATGTGCCTGCCATCGTGGTGTGTCTGCTCATCACCTTCATCCTCAGCCGCGGCACCAAGACCTTCGGCCGCTTCGAACTGATCGCCGTCGGCCTGAAGATCCTGCTGATCGTGGGCATCGTCGGCCTCGGCTTCTTCTACGTCAACGTCGACAACTACACGCCGTTCCTGCCCTCGGGCTTCGGCGCGGTCTTCGCCGGCGCCGCCACCGTATTCTTCGCGGTGTTCGGCTACGACGCCATGAGCACCGCGGCCGAGGAGGCCACCGACGGCAAGAAGCACATGCCCAAGGCAATCCTGCTCTCCCTCGCCATCGCCATGTTCCTCTACGTCCTGGCCACCCTGGTCCTGACCGGGATGCAGAACTACACCGACATCAGCCCCACCGCCGGGTTCGCCTCCGCTTTCCAGTCGGTCGGCCTGCCCGTGATCGCGACGATCATCTCGGCCTTCGCCGTCATCTCGATCCTGACCGTCATGCTGACGTTCCTCCTCGGAGTCACCCGCGTCTGGTTCTCCATGAGCCGCGACGGCCTGCTCCCCGCCTGGTTCTCCGGTACCGACCGCCACGGCACGCCCCAGCGCGTCACCTGGATCGCCGGCATCGCGGCCGCCCTGCTCGCCGGGGTGTTCCCGATCCGCGCGGTCGCCGACCTCACCAACATCGGCATCCTGGCGGCCTTCGTCGTCGTCTGCGTCGCAGTCATCGTCCTGCGACGCAAGGCACCGGATGCTCCCCGTACCTTCCGCCTCCCCTGGATGCCGGTTGTTCCGGCCTTCGGCGTGCTGGCCTCGGGTTTCCTGATGCTCCAGCTCGAATTCGAAACCTGGATGCGGTTCGGCATCTGGCTGATCATCGGCCTGGCCATCTACTGGTTCTACGGCCGCAAGCACTCGCTGATGAACCCGGACAGCCCGCGCCACACCACAAGTGTCCGGAACGCCTGACCCGGCGTAACCGGCTCCCGCGCCGCCCACCAGGGCGGCGCAAGTAACAGTTGAATGGATACGAAATCATGACAAGCTCACTGTCCGACCGCGGAGACATCATCTCCGACGGCGGAACGGGCGCCGCCGGCGCCACCGGCCCGGACGCCGCAGGCTCCGGCCCAATCCCTGAGCACCTCGCGGCCGAAGCCACGGCGCTGGTGCGCCGCTGGCTCACCGAAGCGGCCAAGGTTCCGGTCGACGCCTCCGCCGAACAACTGGCGGGCGTCCTGAAGGACCCGCACGGCCTCGAATTCACAGTGGGATTCGTCGACGGCGTGATCCGCCCCGAGGATCTCTCGGTCGCGGCGCGCAACCTCGCCGCCATCGCACCCAAGGTGCCGGCGTTCCTCCCCTGGTACATGCGCTCCGCAGTGCGGCTCGGAGCCACCGTGGCCCCGGTCCTGCCGCAGGTCGTCATCCCGGTGGCCCGGCGGGTGCTGCGGGAGATGGTCGGGCACCTGATCATCGACGCCTCCGACAAGAAGCTCGGTAAGTCGATCAGCAAGATCCGCAAGGACGACACCCGGCTCAACGTCAACCTCCTCGGCGAGGCCGTCCTGGGCGAGCACGAAGCCGAGCGGCGCCTCGAAGGCACCATGAAGCTGCTGGCGCGCCCGGACGTCGACTACGTGTCGATCAAGGTCTCCTCCACTGTCTCCCCCCACTCCCCCTGGGCATTCGAGGAGGCCGTGCAGCACGTCACCGAGAAGCTGACGCCCCTTTACAAGCTGGCGGCCTCCTCCTCCCCGGCCAAGTTCATCAACCTGGACATGGAGGAGTACAAGGACCTCGACCTCACGATCGCCGTCTTCACCGCCATCCTGGACCGCCCGGAGTTCAAGAACCTCGAGGCCGGGATCGTCCTGCAGGCGTACCTGCCGGACTCCCTCGCCGCGATGATCCGCCTGCAGGAGTGGGCCGCCAAGCGCCGCGCGGAAGGCGGCGCCGGGATCAAGGTCCGCGTCGTCAAGGGCGCCAACCTGCCCATGGAGCAGGTCGAGGCCTCGCTGCACGACTGGCCGCTGGCCACCTGGGGCTCGAAGGAGGAGTCGGACACCCATTACAAGCGGGTGCTCAACTACGCGCTGCACCCGGACCGCATCGGCAACGTGCGCATCGGCGTCGCAGGTCACAACCTGTTCGACCTCGCCTTCGCCTGGCTCCTCGCCGGTGAGCGCGGCGTCCACGACGGCATCGAGTTCGAGATGCTCCTCGGCATGGCCCAGGGCCAGGCGGAGGCCGTCAAGAAGGACGTCGGCTCACTGCTGCTCTACACCCCGGTGGTGCACCCCCGGGAGTTCGACGTCGCCATCGCCTACCTGATCCGCCGCCTCGAAGAGGGAGCGAGCCAGGAAAACTTCATGTCCGCGGTGTTCGAGCTGTCAGCGAACGAGGCCCTGTTCGCGCGCGAAGAGGACCGGTTCCTCCGCTCGCTGGAGGCCCTCGACGACACCGTGCCCGGCCCGAACCGCACGCAGGACCGCAACCAGCCGGAGCCTCCCGCTCCGACGACCGGGTTCACCAACACCCCGGACACGGACCCCTCACTGCCGGCCAACCGGCGCTGGGGCCGGGCGGTGCTGGAGCGGGTCGAGGCCACCGGCCTGGGCGTTGACACGGTCGCCGCTACCACCCTCACCAAGCCCGAGGCCCTCGAGCGCGTCATCTCCGAGGCCATCGCCGAGGCCGACGCATGGGGCGCGCTGAGCGGTGCCGAGCGTGCGGAGATCCTGCACCGCGCCGGTGACGCCCTTGCGGCACGCCGCGCCGACCTCATGGAGGTCATGGCGGCCGAGACGGGCAAGACGCTTGACCAGTCCGACCCGGAAATCTCCGAGGCGATCGACTTCGCGCACTACTACGCCGAGCTGGCCCGCGGGCTGGACGACGTCGACGGCGCCGTGTACACGCCCTCGAAGCTCACCGTCGTCACTCCCCCGTGGAACTTCCCGGTGGCCATCCCGGCGGGGTCGACCCTGGCCGCCCTCGCGGCCGGCTCCTCGGTCATCATCAAGCCGGCCGGCCAGGCGCCGCGCAGCGGTTCGGTGATGGTGGAGGCCCTGTGGGAGGCCGGCGTACCGCGCGGCGTCCTGCACCTCGTCCATTTGGACGAGCGCTCCCTGGGCACCAAGCTGATCTCCGACGCCCGCGTTGACCGGGTGATCCTGACCGGTGGGTACGAGACGGCCGAGCTGTTCCGTTCCTTCCGCCAGGACCTGCCCCTGCTGGCGGAGACCTCGGGCAAGAACTCGATCATCGTGACCCCCAGCGCGGACTTCGACCTCGCAGCCAAGGATGTCGCCTACTCGGCCTTCGGCCACGCCGGCCAGAAGTGCTCGGCAGCCTCCCTGGTCATCCTCGTCGGCAGCGTGCGGCACTCACACCGCTTCCGCAACCAGCTCGTGGATGCCGTGACCTCGCTGAAGGTCGGGTACCCCTCGGATCCCGCAACGCAGATGGGCCCGATCATCGAGCCCGCCTCCGGCAAGCTGCTCGACGGCCTGACGAAGCTCGGCGAGGACGAGAGCTGGCTGATCGAGCCCCGTGAACTCGACGGCACGGGCCGGCTGTGGAGCCCGGGCGTGCGCTCCGGCGTCAAGCGTGGCTCGGAGTACCACCTCACCGAGTACTTCGGCCCGATCCTCGGCGTCATGACCGCCGTGACCATCGAGGAGGCCATCGAGATCTCGAACCAGGTGGACTACGGGCTGACCGCCGGTCTGCACTCGCTCAACCCCGAGGAGATCGGCACCTGGATGAACTCCATCCAGGCCGGCAACCTGTACGTAAACCGGAGCATCACCGGAGCCATCGTCCAGCGCCAGCCCTTCGGCGGCTGGAAGAAGTCGGCCGTCGGCGCGGGCACGAAGGCCGGCGGGCCGAACTACCTGGTGGGACTGGGCTCCTGGAGCACCCGGGAGGCCACCGCCTCCGCCGAGCCGGTGCCGGCAGCCCAGCCGATCCTCGCCGCCGTGGCACCAGGTGCCGACTCCAAGCTGAGCGCCGCTGACTATGCCATGCTCCAGCGTGCGGCGGCCTCGGACGCCGTGGCCTGGGCGGACGAATTCGGCGCAGCGAAGGACGTTTCGGCGCTCACCGCCGAGCGGAACGTGTTCCGTTATCTTCCGGTCCCGGTGACCATCCGCCTCGCCGAAGGCGAGCCCGTCGCCAAGCTGCTCCGGGTCCTGATCGCCGCGGCGGCCGCCGGTTCGACCGTGCGGGTGTCCTCGGCTGTGGAGCTGACCAGCGCGCTCTCGACGGCCGTCCGCACCTTCGCGGCGTCGGTCACCGTGGAGACCGACGAGGAGTGGCTGCTCTCGGTCGCGCAGCATGAGGCCGGGCGCATCCGCCTCATCGGCGGGGACCCCGCGGCCCTCGCCAAGGCGACCGGCGGCCGTCCCGATCTGGCTGTCTACTACCAGCCCGTGACGGAAGCCGGCCGGATCGAAATGCTGCCCTTCCTGCATGAGCAGGCCGTCAGCATCACCGCACACCGGTTCGGCACCAAGAATGAACTCTCGGCGGGCCTGATCTAGCCGCAGCCGCCGAAACGAGAGCGCCCCTCCCCGGTCCGGGGAGGGGCGCTCTTTGCGTCCGGGGACAATCTTCCGGGGCGGCGATGCCGGCTCGGGTCAGCGCAGGCCCGTCCGGCGTTCGAGTGCGAGTTCGATCAGTTCGTCGATGAGGTCGGTGTAGGTGAGACCGGATTTGGCCCACATCTGCGGGTACATGCTGATGGGGGTGAACCCGGGCATCGTGTTGATCTCGTTGATGATCAGCTCACCTGCCGGGGTGTAGAAGAAGTCGACCCGGGAAAGCCCCTCGGCGCCCACCGCGTCGAAGGCCTGTGCCGCCAGGTCGCGCACACTTTCGGTGATGTGCGGCGGAAGATCGGCCGGGCAGCTCAACTGCGCTGCGCTGCCATCGACGTACTTCGCCTCGAAGTCATACCAGTCGTGGTCGCCCGGCTGCACGGCCACCTCGCCGGGCAGCGACGTGCGCGGGTCCTGGGTTCCCCGTCCCTGCAGGACGGCGACCTCGATTTCCCGGCCGGCAATGCCGGCCTCCACGATCACCTTGGGGTCGAAGGCGCGGGCCGCCTCGACGGCCTGCCGCAGGGCCGCCGGGGTCTCGACCCGGCTGATCCCCAGCGACGATCCGGCCCGTGCAGGCTTCACGAACACCGGGAAGTCGAGGGCGGCGGCACGCCGCAGGCACTCCTCGGGATCCTTCTCCCACTGGCGGTTGGTGAACACCTCGAAGGGCCCCACCGCCAGCCCGGCCGACGCGAAAACGACCTTCATGTAATGCTTGTCCATGCCCACGGCCGAGGCGAGAACGCCGGCGCCGACGTAGCGGATGTCAGCCATCTCAAGCATCCCCTGGAGCGTCCCGTCCTCCCCGAACGGGCCGTGGAGCAGGGGCAGGACGACGTCGACTCCGCCAAGGCTGCGCGGCATCGAATCCGGGGCCGTCACCATCAGTTCCTGGCCCCGGGCAGCACCGGCGCCTGGGAAGGACCCCGTGGAGATCACCACGGATTCCGGCGACGCCGGGACCTCCGGAAGGGTGCCGGTACTCAGCGACCACTGGGAGGGATCCGCCGATACAAGCGCCCACTGCCCGTTCCTGGCGATACCGACCGGAACGACGTCGTACTTCGACCGGTCAATCGCGTTCAGCACACCGGCAGCGGTCACGCAGCTGACCGAGTGCTCGCTTGAGCGGCCGCCGAACAGCACGAGGACGCGGGGCTTGCGCCCTGGGGTGGGTTCGCTTGTCACTGGATGGTTTCGCCTTCCGGCTTGAGGTCACGGGCCAGCAGGCGTGGTCCCAGGTCGAGAACTGAAATACTTCCCTGCAGCACGGCCACCACATTCTCGGTGATGGGCATGTCCACGCCGAGCTGGGTGGCGAGGTCGAGCACCGCCTGCGCTGACTTGATGCCTTCTGCGGTCTGGTTCATGCGCACCGTGACCTGCTCGAGGGTGAGGCCCTGCCCGAGGAGGTGCCCGGCGGTGTGGTTGCGGGACAGCGCGGAGGAGCAGGTGGCGATCAGGTCACCCATGCCGGCGAGCCCGGCGAGGGTCTCCGCGCGTGCCCCAAGGGCCACGGCGAGGCGGGTGGTTTCGGCAAGCCCGCGGGTGATGACCGAGGCCTTGGTGTTGTCGCCCATCCGCCGGCCCTCGCAGATGCCGACCGCCAGGGCGATGACGTTCTTGACGATCCCGCCAATCTCCACCCCGACGACGTCGGTGGTGGTGTACGGGCGGAAGTAGGAGGCGGTGCAGGCGACCGCGATCCAGGCGGCGACGTCGTGGTCCGAGCACGCGACGACCGAGGCGGTGGGTTCCTGCCGGGCGATCTCCATCGCCAGGTTCGGCCCCGACACCACTGCGACCCGCCGGGCGGGAAGGCCGAGTTCGGCGGCGATGACCTCGCTCATGCGGGCGTCGGTCCCGACCTCGAGGCCCTTCATGAGCGACACGACGACGGCGCCGTCGGGAATCAGTGCCTTCCAACCGGCCAGCTGGGGGCGGAGAGTCTGCGCCGGAACGGCCAGGACGACGAGTTCGGCGTCCGCCAGCACGGCCCCCACGTCGCTTGATGCTGTGATGTTTCCGGGCAGCACGACGTCACCGAGGTACCTGCTGTTGCGGTGGGAGCCGTTGATCTCGACGGCGACCTCTTCGCGGCGGGCCCAGAGCCGGACCACGGCATCATCCGAGGAGTCGGCGAGGACCTTGGCGAAGGTGGTTCCCCAGCTTCCCGCTCCCAGGACGGCAATGCGCGTAGGTGCCGGCCGTCCCGCCCGGGACGTTCCAGCGCTCACGCGTTGTCCTCCTGCGCCGCGTCGAAGTCGCGGCCTGTCGGTTTCTGGCGTTTCGCCGCGGGGTCCCAGCGCTCCGCCGGCGGCTGCTCGCCGCGCAGCTCGGCCAGCAGGGCGGTCACGGCATCGAGGATGCGGTCGGTCGCCTGGTTCAGGGTGTCGCGGGTGATCGGAAGGTCGTGGAGGTCGCTGAGGTCCACCGGGTCGCCGACGATCACGCGCGAGGTCTTCCGGGGGAAGAGGTAGAACCGGCGGGCGTACCGGGGAAACACCTCCTGTGCGCCCCAGTGCGCCATGGGCACGACGGGCGCCCCGGTCTGCAGCGCGAGGCGGGCGGCCCCGGTCCGGCCCTTCATCGGCCACATCCCCGGGTCCCGGGTGAGGGTGCCTTCGGGGTAGACGATGATCCCGCCGCCGTCGGCGATGGCCTGCTGCGCCGCCTCCAGCGAGCGGTTGGCCCCCGCGGTGGTGCGCTCGACGGGGATCTGCCGGGTGGCGCGGAGCGCCTGGCCCAGCACGGGCACCGAAAACAGCGAGGCCTTCGCCAGGAAGTGCGGCATCACCTTGTTGTTGTAGAGGAAGTGGCCGACGACGATCGGATCGATCTCGGTGACATGGTTCGGGCACAGGATGAAGCCGGTATCCCGCGGGAGCTTCTGTGTGTCGATCCATTCCTTGTTCATCAGCAGGTTCATCACCGGACGAAGAATCCCGGCGAGCACCGCAAAAGTGACCCGTGACGTGCCTGTCTCACCCATGGCTGGCGTGCCCGGACCTAGCGGAGTCCCGCGGCCAGGACCGGGACTTCCTCCGTGATGTCGAAGTCGGCGCCGAGGCCCTCGAGCTTGTCCTGGAAACGCTCGTACCCGCGGTTGATGAGTTCGATGCCGGTTACGCGCGAGGTTCCTTCGGCAGCGAGGGCTGCGATCAGATGGCTGAAGCCGCCGCGGAGGTCCGGGATGTCGATGTCGGTTCCGCGCAGCTGCGTCGGACCGGAGATCACCGCCGAGTGGAGGAAGTTCCGCTGGCCGAAGCGGCACGGCACGCTCCCGAGGCACTCGCGGTGGACCTGGATGTTCGCGCCCATGCGGATCAGGGCATCGGTGAAGCCGAAGCGGTTCTCGTAGACCGTCTCGTGGACGATCGACACGCCGGAGGCCTGCGTCAGGGCCACGACGAGGGGCTGCTGCCAGTCGGTCATGAACCCCGGGTGCACGTCGGTCTCGAGGACCAGCGGCTTCAGGGGGCGGCCCGGGTGGTAGAAGCGGATGCCGTCGTCGTCGACGTCGAACGCGCCGCCGACCTTGCGGTAGGTGTTGAGGAACGCCGTCAGGTCGAGCTGGCGGGCGCCTTCGACGTAGATGTCGCCCTTGGTGACCAGCGCGGCCGACGCCCACGACGCCGTTTCGTTCCGGTCGGAGATGGCCTTGTGGTTGTAGCCGGTCAGTTCGCGGACGCCCTCGATGCGGATGACGCGGTCGGTCTGCACCGTGATGATCGCGCCCATCTTCTGCAGCACGGCGATGAGATCCATGATCTCCGGCTCGACAGCCGCTCCGGAGAGCTCGGTGATGCCGTCGGCCCGGATGGCGGTCAGGAGGACCTGCTCGGTGGCTCCAACGCTGGGGTACGGCAGGGAAAGCTTCGCACCGTGGAGGCCCTTGGGCGCGGAGATGGAGATGCCACCCGGGCGCTTGTCCACGACGGCGCCGAAGTTGCGCAGCACCTGCAGGTGGTAGTCGATGGGGCGGTCGCCGATCTTACAGCCACCCAGATCGGGAATGAAGGCCTCACCGATGCTGTGCATCAGGGGCCCGCAGAGCAGGATGGGGATACGCGAATCACCGGCGTGGGCGTCGATGTCCTTGGACTGCGCCATTTTCGCCCGGCTGGGATCCATCGTGAGATCACCGGTGACCGGGTCCTTCGTGACCTCGACGCCGTGAAGGCGGAGGAGGCTCGTGACGACCTCGACGTCCTTGATCTCCGGAACGTTCCGGAGCACCGACGGGGTGTTGCCGAGCAGCGAAGCGACCATGGCCTTCGGCACAAGGTTCTTGGCTCCCCGGACGGAGACCTTCCCGTTCAAAGGAACACCGCCGCGGATGGTCAGAACGTTACCCATGTATACCTAATTTCCTCATACGAATACGCCCCCGCAAAACATGATTGCCCGTGTACAGCATAGGAGCTTGACGAACTGAACTGAAATGCAAGGCTATTTCATCCCCGCCTTGCCTGATGGTTAGAACCGCGGACGGGCGGGGAAGATTCCTGCCGGAAACGAGGATTCCACCGGTTCGGCAGGCCGCTGCCAGGCGGTGCAGGGCCGCTGAAGCGGAGCGGCCGACGCGCCCACGGCGGAGGACGGGATGGGCGGTGCCACCGCCCGGCGGTTGGACCTGCCGTTCCTCCGCTGCGGTCAGGTACGTACCGGAAGGGTTGTGGGCCGGAAGGCCGGCCGGGTGGCCTCGAACGCCGTGATGTCGGGTTCGTGGCGGAGGGTCAAGCCGATGTCGTCGAGCCCCTCGAGCAGGCGCCAGCGCGTGTAGTCGTCGATCTGGAAGGGCGCGCTCACCGGACCGCACACGGCGGTGCGGGCCTGCAGGTCTACGGTGACCGTGGCTCCGGGCTCGTTCTCGAGCACCTTCCAGATCAGTTCGATGTCATCCTGGGCGACCTGGGCGGCGACCAGCCCCTGCTTGCCGGAGTTGCCGCGGAAGATGTCGGCGAACCGGGAGGACAGCACCGCGCGGAAGCCGAAGTCCTTTAGGGCCCAGACGGCGTGCTCCCGGGAGGAACCCGTACCGAAATCCGGGCCCGCCACCAGCACCGAGCCGCGGGTATAGGGCTCCCGGTTCAGGATGAAGTTTTCGTCCTTGCGCCAGGCCGCGAACAGTGCGTCCTCGAACCCGGTCCGGGTGATCCGCTTGAGGTAGACCGCGGGGATGATCTGGTCGGTGTCGACGTTGCTTTGGCGCAGCGGAACACCGATGCCGGTGTGTGTCGTGATCTTTTCCATGGCGGGGCTCCTAGGCGGCTGGGGTGGCTGAGGGGGCGGTGGCGCGGGCCGCGCCCACGGTGCCCAACGGCGGAACCGGGTCCAGGTCGGATGGCGAGCTGAGGGTTCCGCGCACCGCGGTGGCGGCGGCGACGACGGGAGAGACAAGGTGAGTGCGTCCCCCCTTGCCCTGGCGTCCCTCGAAGTTCCGGTTCGACGTGGAGGCGCACCGCTCCCCCGGCGCCAGCTGGTCCGGATTCATGCCCAGGCACATCGAGCAGCCGGCGAACCGCCATTCGGCACCGAATTCCTTGAAGACCTGATCCAGGCCCTCCGCCTCGGCTTCGAGGCGCACCCGGGCGGAACCGGGAACGACCATCATGCGGATGGCCGGGTCCTTTTCGCGGCCGCGGATGATGTCCGCGGCGATCCGAAGGTCCTCGATCCGGCTGTTGGTGCACGAGCCCAGGAACACCGTATCGACGCGGATCTCCTTCATGGGGGTGCCGGCGTCGAGGGCCATGTACTCGAGGGCGCGCTCGCAGGCGGCGCGGTCGTTCTCATCGGCGAAGTCCGCCGGGGATGGCACGGCCTGGGAGAGGGACACCCCCTGGCCGGGGTTGGTGCCCCAGGTGACGAACGGCTCCAGGTCGTCGGCGTCGAGGAACACCTCGGCGTCGAACACCGCGTCGTCGTCGGTGACCAGACCGCGCCAGTTTTCGACCGCGGCATCCCAGTCCGCACCCTCGGGAGCGTGCGGGCGGCCCTTGAGGTACTCGAAGGTCGTCTCGTCGGGAGCCACCATGCCGGCACGGGCTCCGGCCTCGATCGACATATTGCAGATGGTCATGCGGGCTTCCATCGACAGCGCCCGGATCGCCGAGCCGCGGTACTCGAGGACGTAGCCCTGGCCGCCGCCGGTTCCGATCTTCGCGATGACGGCCAGGATGATGTCCTTCGCCGTCACCCCGGGCTTGAGGGTGCCCTCGACCGTGATGGCCATTGTCTTGAACGGCTTGAGTGAGAGCGTCTGCGTCGCCATGACGTGCTCCACCTCGGAGGTGCCGATCCCCATGGCGAGCGCACCGAAGGCGCCGTGGGTGGAGGTGTGTGAGTCTCCGCAGACCACGGTCAGCCCCGGCTGGGTGAGGCCCAGCTGCGGCCCGACGACGTGCACGATGCCCTGCTCGGCGTCCCCGAGCGAGTGGAGGCGGACTCCGAACTCCCGGCAGTTCGCCCTCAGGGTTTCGATCTGCGTGCGGCTCGTGGGGTCCGCGATCGGCTTGTCGATGTCCAGGGTCGGGGTGTTGTGGTCCTCGGTGGCAATCGTGAGATCGGGCCGGCGGAGCCCGCGGCCTGCGAGCCGCAGGCCCTCGAAGGCCTGGGGTGAGGTCACTTCATGGATGAGGTGGAGGTCGATGTAGAGGAGGTCGGGCTGCGCCTCGGCACCGACGACCTCGCCCTTGCGGACGACGTGCGAGTCCCAGACCTTTTCTGCCAGCGTCTTACCCATGGTGTTCCCTCCACCGCTCGTCCGAATCGGTGCGAACCCGCTGTTCGCCCACTCTGCGGAGCCTTCGTTCCTCCACTGAACCAGTGCACCCTCCGACACGCCAGCCCGAGGACTTGCGTCTCAGATACTGAGACGGCAATATCAATCTATGGACAATTCTAGCGGTGTGGGAGTCATTGATAAAGCGGCAACCGTCCTGGACGCCCTCGAGGCCGGTCCGACGACGCTGGCCCAGCTGGTGGCTTCGACGGGCCTTGCCCGCCCCACCGTGCACCGGCTCGCCCTCGCCCTGGTGCACCATCGACTGGTCAGCCGCGACATCCAGGGGCGGTTCGTGCTGGGCAGCCGGCTCGTTGAGCTCGCCAGCGCGGCCGGCGAGGACCGCCTGATCGCCGCCGCGGGCCCAGTCCTGATGCAGCTGCGCGACGCCACGGGCGAGAGCGCCCAGCTGTTTCGGCGGCAGGGCGAGTGGCGCGTCTGCGTGGCCTCCGCCGAGCGTCCGGCGGGGCTCCGCGACACCATCCCCGTTGGAACCCAGCTGTCGATGCGTGCCGGGTCGGCGGCCCAGTGCCTGCTCGCGTGGGAGGACCACGACCGCCTCCTCAAGGGGCTGCAGAATGCGCGCTTCACCCCGACGGTGTTGGCCGGGGTCCGGCGGCGCGGGTGGGCGCAGAGCCTCGGCGAACGCGAGCCGGGGGTCGCCTCCGTGTCCGCGCCGGTGCGTGGCCCCTCGGGGCGCGTGGTGGCGGCCGTCTCGATCTCGGGGCCGATGGAACGCCTGACGCGCCAGCCCGGACGGATCCACGCCGAGGTGGTCACCGAGGCAGCCCAGCAGCTTACGCTGGCCGTGAGCAAAGCCGCGAACGAGTGACGGGCGCCGCAGCGGCCCCGGCCGCCCGGTTCGCCGTATTCCTCCGGGGAGTCAACGTCCAGGGCACCACGCTCCGGATGGCGGACCTGAAAAGGGCACTTGAGGGACTTCCGCTGTCGCATCCGCGCACGCTGCTGGCGTCGGGGAACGTCGTCTGTTCCTCCGTGCTCCCGCCCCACGAGCTCAAGGACGCCGTGGAGCAGCGCCTGCGTTCGGCGTTCGGGTACGACGCGTGGGTCGTGGTCCTCACGGCGGAGCGGGTCGCCGAACTCCTTGAGGCCTGTCCCTTCGCCGCCGACGACCCGGCGGTCCACGCCTACATCACCCTGAGCTCCGATGCCGCCGCGGTGGACGAGCTCGCCGCCGAAGCCCGGGCCGCTGACGAGGAACTCGTGATCCTCGGACCCGACGCCGTGGCCTGGCAGGCACCGCGCGGAGGAACCCTGGACTCGGGACTGGGCAGGATCACGGCCAAGACCCGCTTTCGGACGGCGACCACCACCCGCAACCTCCGGACGCTGGCCAAGGTTCACGCCGCCCTGCGGGATTGACGCAGCGCGTCAGCGGGTTCGGCCCGCCGCCGCAAGCGCCGCACGGAATGCGTTGTACCGGCGGATTTCGGTAGCGACGGGCTGGGCGACCACGTTTTCGGCCACCCCTGCACACGCGGCGCGGAGCCGGCGCCGCGCCTTGCGTCCCCTCGCCTTGGCGGCAAACCGGGCGATGATCGAGGCGAGCACCGCCAGGAGGATGCCTGCGGCGATACCTCCGGCGATCAGCAGCGTCGGAATCGGGAATCCCTCGACCGAGGGAGCGTCCGGAACGTTGAGCTGGAGGAACCCGAGCGCCGCGAGGACGCCAAGCCAGCCGATGCCCACCACCAGCGCGGCGAGGGCCAGCCACTGGAGCAGTCCCACGAGCGGCCACCACCAGGACCTTCGGCCGGTGTCGAGGTTGGTTCCCGCCACCGCCTGGTCAAGTCCGTCGAGGAGTGTCGGGACGGTGCCGCGCGCTGCCGAACGGATCGCCGAGCGCCACGGCTCGACCGCCGATCCCGCCGCCGTGTCCGCGAAGGTCCGCAGCGCCTGGTCCACCCGGGCCCTCTGGGCCGGCTCACCGTGGGGCATCGAGGTCCGCCGCAGCGCCGCGTCGATGTCGCTTCGGCGCAGGTTGAGCCGTCGGAGCGGGTCGGAGCGGAAGGAGCCCAGCCAGCGCGTGACGGGCCATCCCGTCGCCGCGTGGGCATCCCGGCGGTAGGACCGCACAACGGCGTCCACGACGGCGTCGACGCCGGCAGCCGCGGCGAGGCGGGCGGAGAGGTCGGCCTGCACGGCCTTGCCGGGCACCGGAAGGTCCTCGGGGCCGGTGAAGGGTGCGAGGCGGGCGGAAGCCCCGGCGACATCGGCGGCGAGCCGTGCGTTCGCCGCCTGTCTCCTTCCCGCGATGTCCCGGATGGCGCCGGCGAGTTCGTTGAGGCCGTCGCCCGTCCGGGCGGAGACCGGGAAGACCTTCACCTTGCCGAGGCCCTCCCCCGCCAGGATTCCGCTCAGCGAGGCGGCCACCTGCTCCTGTTGGCGGCCCGAGAGCCGGTCCGCCTGGTTGAGGGCGACAAGGGTCACCGCGCCGTGGGAGGCGAGCGGTGCGAGGAAATCGTGGTGGAGGGCGGCGTCGGCGTATTTCTGGGGGTCGACAACCCACAGCAGGACGTCCACCTGACCCGACATGCGTTCCACGACTGCGCGGTGGGCGGTGGCTGTCGAGTCGAAGTCCGGAAGGTCGAGCAGGATCAGCCCGCCGGTGTCTCCGCCGAGCAGGGCCGACTTTGCCGGCATCTCATGGCGTTCGTCCACTTCGAGCCAGTCAAGGAGCGGGCCGCTCCCTTCGGCACCCCACACCACCGCCAGCGGTTTGGAGGTGGTTGGGCGGCGGGCCGCCACCCGCGCTACGTCCGTGCCGCTGAGCGCATTGATCAGCGACGACTTGCCGCTCCCGGTGGGCCCGAAAATCCCGATGACCGTATGGTCGGCGGACAGGGAGCGCCTGCTGCTCGCCCGGTCGAGGACGCTGAACAGGTCCTGCACCTGCTCCTCGGCAAGCCGGCCCTCGGCAAGCTCGCGCACCGTGTCGAGTGCCTCAAGTTGCTCATGCAGACCGCTTTTTGACCCCGCGCCGCGGTGCCGGCTCACCGGCTGCCACCGGTTGCGGCAGCTGCGGCGCCGGTGAGGTCGGTCCCGGCGAGCCGCCGCGCGTAGGCGAACAAGGCGTCGGGCTGCGTCTGCTCGGCCACCGGCGCGAGGAGGACCGTGAACTTCTCCCTCTCCGCACTGAGCAGGGCCCGGCACCGCCGCTCGAGGTTTTCACGGGCGGTCTTGGCGAGCCGGCGGACGGCGTCCTCGCCGAAGACGGCCTCCAGGAGCTTCTGGCCGACGACCGCTGAGCCGCCGGCGATGCCGATCTCGGCACCGGACAGCCCGCCGGTCGAGGCAAAGACAACGACCATCAGGGCGACCGCCACCCCGTTGACCCCGAAGGAGAGCATCCGTGCCGCGAACCGCTTGTCGGAGCCCTCCGTGCTCACGAGGTCGAGCAGGTCCTGCTGCCACTCCCGAACCTGGCGTGCCGCCTCCGCTGAAAACTCGTCGCTGACATAGGGCCCCCTCCCGGCGAGCAGGGCGCGGCCGGCGTCGTCGCTGCGCCACCACTGCTCGGTCTGCTCGTAGGCCTTGGCGGACTCCTCGACGATCACCGAGTGGAGCCCCGTTTCGATCGCCGCGGCGACGGTGGTTGCCGGAGCCGGCTGGCCGGTAAAGAAGGCAGTGATCCGGTCACGCAGCCATCCCACCCGGGTTTCGATACCGCGCATGAACTCTCCCGTGCCCACGAAGTCCTGCCACCGCGCGAGGACTTCCCCGCGCAGCATCGTGCCGTCCTCGGTCGACCGAAGGATCGCGGCGAGGGCTTCCTCGTAGGCGGCCTCCGCCGACCCTGCAAGCCGGACCGCGGACGACTGCTGGGCCTCGGCGGCCTCCGCCACCTCCTCGACGCGCCCGGCCAGGGCGCGCACCGCGCCGGCGAGGGTGCGTCGCGCGACGTCGGCCCTTCCCTCGGCGTCGGCGGCCAGGGCCTGCAGCCAGCGGCGGATCGGGTCGACGGATCCGGCGGGCAGCATGCCGTCGGAATCGAGGTCGGACTCCTGTACGACGAAGATCGGGGCATGGCCGAGGGACTCGGCGGCGAGGAGGGTCATGAGGTCGCCGCGGACCTCCTCTTCCACCCCGGCCGGTACGCGGTCGAGGACCACGGCCAGGAGGATGTCGCGCCGTGCTGCTTCGGTGAGCAGCTTCCACGGGACGGCATCGGCGTAGCGGTTGGCCGTCGTGACGAAGATCCACAGGTCCGCGGCCGCGAGCAACTGCCCGGCGAGCCGCCGGTTTTCGTCCGCAATGGAGTCGATGTCGGGCGCATCGAGGATTGCTAGTCCGCGCGGGACCGTGGACTCACCTTGCAGCAGGAGGGTTCCGGCCGCCACTCCGGCGGCGTCCTGCGGGGCGAGCTCCCCGTACCCGGCCTGGACGCGGCTCAGCGAGGGCAGCACGCGTTGGGAGGTGAACCACTCCGCCTCGGCTGGGTGGTGCAGGAGGATGGGCTGCCGCGTTGTGGGGCGGACAGCACCCGTGCGGGTCACCGGACGGCCGATGAGTGCGTTGACGAGGGTGGATTTGCCTGCTCCGGTCGAGCCGCCGATCACGGCGAGCAGGGGGGCGTCGAGGCGCTCGAGCCGCGGAAGGATGTAATCGTCGAGCTGTGCGGCCGCCGCGGCCGCCGCGGTCCGTGCCGCCGGAGCGCCGGCCAGCGAGAGAGGGAACCCGGCGCCCAGCAGTGCACCATGCACCTCCCGGAGAAACCCCGCAAGCCCGTGGGCGTCCGCGGCGGTGAGGGATGCATTCATCTTTCCATCATGCCAGCTTGCTTAGTTTCGTGCTGGGGCTGGCCGAGGGGCTCGCGGGCACAAAAAAACGCCCCGGACATCCGATGAATGTCCGGGGCGTCTTCAGCGATGTCCTTGAACAAGGACGCTCGTGACCCCAGCGGGATTCGAACCCGCGTTACCGCCGTGAGAGGGCGGCGTACTAGGCCGCTATACGATGGGGCCAGTACTTTGATCCTGCTTTACTTCGGTACTGCTTTTACTGCTGAACTGCTGCATTTTACTGCGCTGGGGTACCAGGACTCGAACCTAGAATGTTGGTACCAGAAACCAGTGTGTTGCCAATTACACCATACCCCAATGGCACTTTCCGAAGGCCCAGTGGTGCAGGCTTCCGGCTGCGTTACCGCTCCGCGCCGAGAAATAACTCTACCGGAAAGATGGCAGGAACTGCAAAACGGCGCCCAAATCGGTGATCCGGCGCAGCCCCTCCCCCGCCGTTCCGCCGTTGTCGGCGGCTCCGGCGCGGGCGCCGGAAGCCGCTCCCCGGGCAGGCGCCCCGGCGGCACGCCGGTCGAGCCAGACGCCAACGAGGCCCGCGGCATCGGCGCCGCGGGCGTCGAGATCGGGATTGTCTCCGACGTAGAGGGTGCGCGCCCGGTCGGTCCCGAGGAGCCGGGCCCCCTCATGGAAGATTCCCGGATCGGGCTTCGCCACCCCGACGGCGTCGATTCCCACCAGGACCCGGATGCGGCCCAGCCCGGAACGGTCCAGCTTGGCCCGCTGGTAGTCGTGCACATTGTTGCTCACGGCACCGTACGGGATGCCCCGTGCATCGAGTTCGTCGAGCAGGGGCATCACGTCGTCGTAGGGCCGGAAATGCAGCGGCAGGGTGGCCTCGTAGGCGCTGTTCCAGCGGTGGGCGGCCTCCCCCTCGAGCGGGTCGGCGATGAAGGCCGCCTGGGCGTGGCGGGCGCGTCGAAGGCGCTGCTCAACAAAGGTCAACTGGCCGGCCAGGAAGCTTTCGTAGTGGCCCTGAGGGTCCGTTGTGAAGAGCCGCTTGTACTCGGCCCAGTCGTCGTCACTCAGATGCCCGAAACCATCCCCGGCGATATGGTGGAGCGTCCTGCCCATGGCGGTCTCGAGGTCGACGAGGGTGTCGTCGATGTCGAAGAGCACGCCTTCGATGGCCGGCGCGGCTCCACCGGCACCGCCGCCGGTCCCCATCAGCCCACCGCCCCGGCGAAGGAGCGGATCCGCGCCAGCGAGGAATCACGGCCAAGGATGACCATCGACTCGAACAGCGGCGGGGAGATGCGCCGCCCCGACACGGCCGTGCGCACCGGGCCGAAGGCGAGCCGGGGCTTGAGGCCAAGGTCATCCACCAGGGCGGCCCTCAGGGCGCCCTGGATGGCCTCGGCGTCCCAGTCGGCCACCGACTCCAGTGCGTCGAGGGTCTTGGCGAGGACCTCCCCCAGGTTCTCCGGCAGGCCCTTCCGGGCGTCGTCGGCGACGTCAATGGAGTCGTCGTCCTTGAACAGGAACCCGAGCATCTCGGGGGCCTCGCCCAGCAGGGTGATCCGTTCCTGGACGAGCGGTGCCGCCTCCGCGATGATGGCTTCCTCGCGCTCGGTCACCGGGTCCCCCACCAACCCGGCAGCCTGGAGGTACGGGACGAGGCGGGAGCGGAAGTCCTCCGGTTCGAGCAGGCGAACGTGGGTCCCGTTAATCGCCTCGGCCTTCTTGAGGTCGAAGCGGGCAGGGTTGGCCAGGACGTCGCGGACGTCGAACTTCTCGATGAGCTGGTCGACGCTGAAGATGTCCTCATCGGCGGAGAGGCTCCAGCCGAGAAGCGAGAGGTAGTTGAGCAGCCCTTCGCGGATGAAGCCGCGGTCGCGGTGGAGGAACAGGTTCGACTCGGGGTCGCGCTTCGACAGCTTCTTGTTGCCCTGGCCCATCACGTAGGGCAGGTGCCCGAACAGTGGCATGTAGCGCGCGACGCCGATGTCGATCAGGGCCCGGTAGAGGGCGATCTGCCGCGGGGTGGAGGAGAGCAGGTCCTCGCCGCGCAGGACGTGCGTGATGCCCATCAGCGCGTCGTCAACCGGATTGACCAGGGTGTAGAGCGGGGCCCCGTTGGCGCGCACGACGGCGAAGTCGGGGACGCTTCCGGCGCGGAACGTGATTTCACCGCGGACCAGGTCGGTGAAGGTGATGTCCTCATCCGGCATCCGGAGTCGAAGCACCGCGGCCCGGCCCTCGCTGCGGAACGCCTCGCGCTGCACTTCGGTGAGGGTGCGGTCGAAGTTGTCGTAGCCGAGTTTGACGTCGCGCCCGGCCGACCGGTGGCGGTGCTCAACCTCCTCGGGGGTGGAGAAGGACTCATAGAGGTGTCCGGCCTCGACGAGTTTGGCGATCACATCCTGGTAGAGGTCGCCGCGCTGCGACTGCCGGTACGGCGCGTGGGGGCCGCCCACCTCGACGCCTTCATCCCAGTCGATGCCGAGCCACCGCATCGCATCGAGGAGCTGGTTGTAGCTTTCCTCGCTGTCGCGGGCCGCATCGGTGTCCTCGATCCGGAAAATCAGCTTGCCGCCGGTATGCCGGGCATACGCCCAGTTGAAGAGGGCGGTACGGATCAACCCGACGTGAGGGGTGCCCGTGGGTGACGGGCAGAACCGTACGCGGACCGCGGTTGAGTCGTTGACAGTGGGAATCTCGGCTGCAGTAGTCATGATGGGCCAATTCTAGTAGCCGGCCCCATCCCCACCGCCCACCGGGCGGTGGGTGCCGGTTGCTACCGGCGGGCAGGATTCGAAAGCCGGCCGATCCCTTCGACGTCCACCTCGTAGCGCTGGCCCTCGCTGATCAGTCCGACACCCGCCGGAGTGCCGGTGAGGATGATGTCGCCGGGAAGCAGGGTGAAGGCCTGGGAGACATACGCCACGAGCTCTTTGGCTCCCCAGATCATCTGGCTGGTGGAGCCGTCCTGGCGGAGCTCACCGTCGAGGCTTCCCCTGATGGCGAGGTTTTCCGGGTCGAGGTCCGTCTCGATCCAGGGCCCGATGGGGCACGAGGTGTCGAAGCCCTTGGCCCGTGCCCACTGGTCATCCGTCCGCTGGGCGTCACGCGCCGTCAGGTCGTTGGCGCACGTGTATCCGAACACGACGTCGTCGACCCGCTCCAGGGGCACGTCCTTGCAGATGCGTCCGATGACGACAGCCAGCTCGGCCTCGTAGGAAATTTCGTCTGAGAAGGACGGCAGGAGGATGGGGTCGCCCGGGCCGATCACGGAGGTGTTCGGCTTGAGGAACATCAACGGAGCCGGCGGCACCTCATTGCCGAGTTCCGCGGCGTGATCCGCATAATTCCTGCCGATTCCGACCACCTTGCTGCGGGGAATCACGGGCGCCAGGAGGCGGACGTCGGCCAGCGGGTGCCGGGCTCCGGTGAGCTGAACTCCGGAGTAGAAGGGATCACCGTTGATGACCGCGAGCTCCTCGCTGCCCTCCGGCCCTTCGACGACGCCGAACATTGGATCGTTATCTACAACAAAGCGGGCTATACGCATTGCTCTAGGCTACAGGTTCACAGCGGACGTCCCCGGGCAGCGGAAAGGCCGTGAACTCGCCCCCCAGGAGGCGGGTTCACGGCCCTTATCAGCTTGTCTCCAAACACCGGTTGGCCCGGTTAACCGGAGATCCGGAAGGATCAGTAAGGCCAGTTACCAACGCGGGTGGTGCTCGTGGTCTTGGTCGTCGTGGAAGTCGAGTCTGCTGCAACGGCAGCGGATCCTCCGGCAACGACGAACACTGCGGACAGCAGGAGAGATGCGACGATTTTCTTCATATTTACCCCTTGGTTATACGTGAAGATCGCGAAGGGAGCTCCTGCGCGAGCGTGATAGCACTTTCAGTATACGAGTGAAAGCGAGACACACCAGTCACATAGACAACATTTATTGCGATTTCTCACATTTCCCCGATGTTAGCCTTAAGCTCACGGGAGCAGTGGGGGTCTTCTGCCTATATTCAATGACAATCGCCCGCCTTCACACCGGGCCTTGAGCGGAGGTTGACATGAGCATCGATCGGGACCCCGGCACGCTCGTACTGGCTAGCCTGAAAGCGCGGGAGGCCTGGAACCAGCGTGACTATGACCGCGCTCATCGCCTTGCGGAGGAAGCGGCGGACCTGGCAGGCGAGATCGGTGACGGGGATATCTGGTGGGAAATGACTTTCTTCCGCGCCGAGTGCCTTCGTAAGGCGGGAGCGATGACTGCGTCCTCAGCAATTGCCATGACCCTGAAGAAGCATCCCATCACGCAGGATTCACCTGCCCTCGGCGCCCGCGTTTCAACCTCGCTCGCCCTGGCCCTCCAGGGCTGCGGGAAGCTTGATCAGGCGGTAGCCGAGGCACGGGTTGCAACGGCGAAAGCCGCCGAAGCTCCCACACACAGCAATTCCCAGATCGAGGCGGAGCATGCCCTCATCGCCGCCCTGGCCGAAAGTGACCAACTCGACGATGCGTGGGAAGCCTGCCTCGTCCTTTCGGAACTGCTCGGCCAGAGCGACGTGAGCCCACAGACGGCCGGCCTCGGCTACTGGGCGATTGGAAACGTCGCCTATCTGATGCGTCGAGTGGAGGACGGGACCAAGTACCACCGCCTCGCTGCGGAAAATCTGTCGCCGACCAACGACCTCGATCTTTGGGCCCGCTTCAACCGCGCGTCTGCTGCACTGCGCCTCGCCGCGGGGGTCGTCGAGCCGGAAACGCTCGAATGCATTGACCGCGCCGAAATGGCCAGCTCGATTGTCGGCGGCAGCGAGCGGGACCAGCTCGAACTGGCACTGACCCGTGCCCATTGGCTCGTGCTCACCGGCCAGTTCGATGCCGCGATCGAACGACTGCGGGCCGTGACCGCCCAGGAGTCCCTGCTTGCGACCCACACCGCCGCCGAAGCCCGCTTCCTCCTAGGCCAGGCTTTCAATGCGCGCCACATTGAGCTGGAAGCGCTGCTGAACCTGGAAGCCAGCGAACAGCTCTTCGTGCAGTCCGGGGCGAATGACCGGGCCGCCGCTGCACGGCAACTCATTCACCAGGTCCAGGGCGGTTGACCGAGCGCACCGCCGGCCGCCGCTCCGAATTCACCTCTTAGCGAAGCAGACTTGCGGTTGAGGGTAGCAAGTTGTGTAGAGTCTTCCTTAAGCCCTGGCCGGGCTGGGCGTTTCCCCCCATTACTCCCACCCCGGCCGGGGCCTTGCTCTTTAATCCGGGCACTGCGCCAGCAGCCGCAAGAACATCTGGACGTGGATTTCCTACCCCATGCCGGTGACCTCCCGCACCAAGCAACGGCATAGTTAAAGCTGCCGCGGAGCGGGCCCCATCGGTGCTATTGTTACGCGCATCACAAGGCGTCCGTCTCCGCCGGTGGCAGCGGACGGACGGCGGCGTCGTTCAGGGGTCCACGGTGGTGGCCCCAGAAATAGCAGGGTCTCTGTCCTTCCATGGGCAGGTAGCGCAACAGGTCATGCAGCCCTGAAAGGGCGGTGCGGTTGCCGTATGGATGCTGGGGAGCATATGTCAGAATCGATCACCATTGCGCTTTCCGCGACCCCGAATACGGGTCCGCCCGCCGACGTAGGTGCGGCGGAAAACGAGGCCGGCCCTGTCAAGAGACCCAGCCGATCCCGCCTGCGCCCGGTGGGAAGTCCCCCTGGGTGTTAATCGTCGATTACGGCGCCATCCGGCTGAGCCGCGACATACTCCATGGCGGGGACCGCCGCCGGCGGGCTTTTGTCCGCTGAAATCAGAACGGGAAAGGTTGGGGGACCGATTGACCGACAAGACAATGCTCCACGACGCCGCGGGCATGCTCGACGCTGGCGGGGGCGGTGAAGCACTCCGGCTCAAGGAGCAGACGAAGTCCACGGATGGCATCACAGTGATAACGCTCCCGGCGGGTGAGCATATCTCCCGGCGACTCGCCGAGCACAAGGCAGAGGAAGCCAGGCAACTTGCGGCGGGAGTCCCCCGCCCGCTGCTGATCGACATCAGGGGTGTAAAGTCCATCGACCGAAACGCGCGCGCCATCCTCGGTGCCGCCCAGATGTCGGCGGCTGTTGCACTTCTCGGCACCAGTCCGGTCGACCGGGTACTGGGCAACTTCGTAGTCGGAGGCCAACAGCCGAGATGCCCCGTCGCATTCTTCACATCGCGACGGGAAGCCGTTGCATGGTTGGTGCCATTCCGGCCGGTACCCTGAAAAGGATGAACGCCGAAAACAAGGATCCGCGGCTGGGCCAATTGGTTGACAGCATCGTGCGTCTCTCGCGCGGCGAGCTGAGCAGCCGGATCGAGCCGTCTGAAGCGCGGGATGAGGTCGATGCGGTAATTACCGGATTCAACCTCCTCGCCGAAGAACTTGAACAGGTTTACGACCAATTCGAGAAGCGGGTCGAGAGCCGAACGGCAATGCTTCGACAGGCGCACCGGGACATGAAGAAGATGGCCATGTCCGACGCCCTCACGGGGCTCGCGAACCGCGTGGCGCTGATGGAGAGCCTGGAGGCTGCGCTGGTTGAGGCCAAGAATGGAGCACCTCCGCCGGCCCTGATCCTCCTGGACCTCGACTCCTTCAAGAACGTGAATGACCGCTTCGGGCATGACGCGGGTGACCGCGTTCTGCAGGAGGTCGGTACCCGGCTCAACGGCGTGGTGCGCGACAGCGACGTCGTCGCGCGCTTGGGAGGCGACGAGTTCGCGATTCTCCTTCCCGCGGCCAGCATGGAAATCTGCATGCGCGTGGCACGCCGTGCACTGGAAGTCCTTGGCGAGATCATCGAACTTGAGGACCTACAGGTCCACTCGAGGGCGAGCATTGGTGTGCGGCTGGGCGATCCCCACCAGACCGCCGACGACCTGCTGCTCGATGCGGACACGGCCATGTACGCCGCCAAGCGCGAGGGCCGGAATATCATCAAGGTATTCGAACCCGTGATGCAGTATTCGCGGCAACTGCGCAGCCAAATGGCGGCCGAACTCCGCGCCGCCATCCGCCGCGATGAACTGGTCCTCCACTTCCAACCGCTGGTTGAACTTGCGACAAACCGGATCATCGGGCTTGAGGTTCTTGTCCGATGGCAGCATCCCGTGCGCGGGCTCATTCCACCGGACGTGTTCATCCCCCTCGCCGAGGAGATCGGGGTGAT
Source organism: Arthrobacter melezitosi (assembly GCF_054511055.1). Classification (NCBI taxonomy): domain Bacteria; kingdom Bacillati; phylum Actinomycetota; class Actinomycetes; order Micrococcales; family Micrococcaceae; genus Arthrobacter; species Arthrobacter melezitosi. The sequence goes on along the minus strand of NZ_JBTNDJ010000012.1, from coordinate 3,756 downwards.
CCACGACCTCGACCGGTGGGTGATGTCGACGTCGCTGCGTCACCTCGCCGAATGGCGTCGCGACCTTCCGCTCGATGACGACTTCCAGCTCCAGGTGAACCTTTCCGCTGTCGAGCTAAAGCAGCTGGACCTGGTCGACTATGTCCGCGGACTCCTGCGGGAGACTGACGTCCCCGCGACCTGCCTCGTCATTGAAATTACCGAATCGGCAATCGTGACCCGGGGCGAAGTGGAGATGTACTCGCTGCTCAGCCTGCAGCAGCTGGGCGTAGGAATCGAGATCGACGACTTCGGGACCGGCTATTCCTCCATCAGTTACCTGCGGGAGTTGCCCGTCAGCATGGTGAAGGTGGACCGTTCACTCCTCGTCGACCTCGACACGAAACCCGGGCAGTTCGGGTTCGTGTCAGCGGTCCTCCAGTTGATCCGCGCCGCCGGTCTCGAGGCTGTCTGCGAGGGCATTGAATCGAAGGAACAGGCCGACCAGCTCCGGGCGATGGGTTGTGCCAGCGGCCAGGGCTTCTACTTCAGCAGGCCGCTGCCGATCGACGAAATCAAGGCCCTGCTCGCCAACCGCAGGTTCCTCAGCCTGCCGGCCTGAACCCTTCCAGGGGCCCACCACCGGAACCGGTGAGTGGGTGGCGCAGCAGTTTGGCCGCGCCACCCTGATTCGGCGGTTAGACCAGGCGGGTCAGCCAGCCGTGCGCATCTTCCTCCGTGCCGGTCTGGATCCCCAAAAGCTGACTGCGGATGGACATCGTCACCTCGCCGGGCAGGGCGTCCGGGGCACCGATGATCTCCTCGCCGTCCTTCAGCTGCCCGATCGGCGTGATCACCGCGGCGGTGCCGCAGGCGAAGACTTCGGTGATGTCGCCATTCGCGACACCGTCGCGCCACTCATCGAGCGTGATCTTGCGCTCGATCACGTTCATCCCGCGGTCGCGGCCCAGCTGGATTACCGAGGATCGGGTGACACCTTCGAGGATGGTCCCTGAGAGGGCCGGCGTGACCAGTGAGCCGTCCTTGAAGACGAAGAACACGTTCATACCGCCAAGCTCTTCAACCGCGTTGTCATTAAACTGGTCCAGGAAGAGCACCTGCTTGCAGCCGTTGGCTTCTGCCTCAAGCTGGGCGGCGAGGGAAGCCGCGTAGTTTCCTCCGCACTTGGCCGCGCCGGTACCGCCGCGGCCGGCGCGGGCGAAATTCCGGGACACCCAGATCGAAACGGGCTTGAGCTCCCCGCCAAAATAGTTTCCGGCGGGCGAGGCGATGACGCGGAACGACACCTCACGGGCGGGCCGGACACCCAGGAATGCCTCCGTCGCGATCATGAACGGGCGCAGGTAGAGGCTTTCTCCGTCACCGGTCGGGATCCAGTCCCGGTCCGCCGAGACCAGTTGGCGCAGGGATTCGAGGAAGATCGCCTCCGGCAGCTGGGGCAGGGCAAGGCGCGCCGCGGACCGGTTGAGGCGCGCTGCGTTGGCGTCCGCACGGAATGTCCAGATGGAGCCGTCGGCATGCCGGTAGGCCTTCATGCCTTCGAAAATCTCCTGCCCGTAATGCAACACTGCGGCAGCGGGGTCCAGGGCGATGGGCCCGTAGGGCTCCACCCGCGCGTTGCTCCAGCCGCCGTTTCCATCGGCGTCCACCGAAAAGTCCACGATCGCGGTGTGGTCGGTGAAGTGGTTGCCGAACCCGGGATTGGCGAGGATGGCCTCGCGCTGCTCCACGGTCTTGGGTGTGGTGGAGAGATGCTGGGCAAACTCCAGATCGGTGGCTGTCATGATTCCTCCGCGCGTGACCTGCTCCGTGGCGGAGCTGTGCTCCCGGAGGGTAACTGGTCAGTGGTCAGTGCCGGCTGCTTCGCCGACGCTGGGTTAATGGTTCCTAACCACCTTAGGACACTGCGGCGGCAATCGCATCGCCGATTGCCGACGTCGTTCGTGGGCCACCGGTCCGCCCGGCGATGTCTGCCTCGACCGCGCGTTCCACCCGCTCGGCTGCTGCGTGCTGGCCCAGATGCCGCAGCAGGAGGGCGGCCGACAGGATGGCGGCGGTAGGGTCGGCCTTCTGTTGCCCGGCGATGTCCGGGGCCGACCCGTGGACCGGCTCGAACATTGAGGGCGCGGTGCGGTCCATATTGAGGTTCCCCGACGCCGCGAGGCCGATCCCTCCACTGATTGCCGCAGCGAGGTCGGTGAGAATATCTCCGAAGAGGTTGTCTGTGACGATGACGTCGAATCGTTCGGGATTGGTGACCAGGAAGATTGTGGCCGCGTCCACGTGCAGGTAATCGTGGGTGACCTCGGGAAATTCGCGCGCAACGGATTCGACGGTCCGTTTCCATAGGTGCCCGGCGAAGACCAGAACATTGTGTTTGTGGACCAGTGTCAGTTTCCGCCGGGGTCGCTCGCTGGCGCGGCGGAAGGCGTCCCGCACTACACGCTCCACCCCATGGGCCGTGTTGAGTGAGACCTCGGTGGCAATTTCATGCTTCGTGCCGCCCCGGAGGGTACCTCCGTTGCCCGCATAGGGCCCTTCGGTCCCCTCCCGCACCACGATGAAGTCAACGACGCCGGGCTCTGCCAGTGGTGACCCCACCCCCGGGTACAACCTGGAGGGGCGCAGGTTGACGTAGTGGTCGAGTTCGAATCGCAGCTTGAGCAACAGCTCGCGCTCGATGAGCCCCGAGGGGATCCGCTTATCGCCTGGCGCCGCGCCCACCGCTCCGAACAGGATCGCATCGTGTTTGCGCAGCCGGGCGAGGGTTTCGTCCGGAAGGGTCTCTCCGGTGGTGAGCCAGTGCTCGGCACCGAGGGAGTACTCCGTGAGCGCAAGGTCCACCTCATTGGCCAGTACCGCCGAGAGCACCTTCACCGCTTCCGCAGTGACTTCAGGGCCGATGCCGTCTCCGGGAATGATCGCGAGGTCCATACGAGCAGTAGAGGCGTCCATCGACCCAGATTACGAAGTAGGCCGTTCTGCGGACAATCAGTCTCAGTTTGTGAGACATCGGCGCGTGGGAGCCGCCGTGTTCGCCCACGCTGCCGCTGCCGCTGCAGAAAGGAGGACGGGCACCCAATCGGGTGCCCGCCCCCTTGTACTGACTAGTTGATCCCTGCTAGAAGCCGGCGTTCCGCTTCCGCTCAACGGCTCGGCCTGCCAGAAGGCCTGCACCGGTGAGGCTAGCCACGACAAGGCCTCCCAGCCATACCTGGCCCGGGTCATCCGATGCCGCTACCGCAGCCGACTGAATGTTGAGGCCCTGATTGGTGCGGACCGTCCCAGTTGAAGCAGGCACCACCACAGTTCGCACCGTGACGGCCCCCGCAGTCTTCACTGGGGCCTTCGTGATCACAACGGTTCCCCCAGGCTTGGTTGGAGTGTAGGGGGCCTGCGGCACTTCAGGGGATTCTGGTGCAGAGGGCTGCTCCGGAGTTTCCGGGGTTTGGGGGTTCTCCTCGACGGGGTTCTCCTCGACGGGGTTCTCCTCGATGGGGTTCTCCTCGATGGGGTTCTCACCGCAGTCGTCTTTGCCCTCACCGGTGTTGTTGTCCCCACCGTTGTTGTCCTCGCCGGTGTTGTTGTCCCCACCGTTGTTGTCGCCGCAGCCGTCACCGTTGCCGGGGTTGTTATCCCCGCCGCCACCGTTGCCGGGGTTGTTATCCCCGCCGCCACCGTTGCCGGGGTTGTTATCCCCGCCGCCACCGTTGCCGGGGTTGTTATCCCCGCCGCCACCGTTGCCGGGGTTGTTAT
>NZ_JBTNDJ010000011.1:0-104290 GCF_054511055.1 Arthrobacter melezitosi | reverse complement strand
TGGGGGGGGGGTTGTTGTTTGTTTTTTTTCTTTTTTTTTTTTCCTCGGGGGAAGGAACCCACCCCCCCCCCCACGGCGGCCGGGAGGGTCAGGAAGCGCGCGTGGCCGGGAGGATTCCGCTTATGCGGCGGGAGTGAAGACCGACTCGGACCGGCCGGCGTTTTCGCCTGCGATGAGCGGAGTGAGCAGGAGGGAGCACTGGGCCTCGGTGAGCAGGTGCGAGCAGGCGAGCGCGAGGTGGGAGGTGGCAAGCCCGGCCACCATCCAGTAGGTCCCCTCGACCCGGCCCATGGTCCCGGTGACGAGGGCGCGCAGGGCGTCCATGTCGAGGCGGCCCATCTGCGAAGCGAGTCGCACCACCGTGCCGTTGAAGGAGGTGTGGGACTGGATCGTCTCATAGCTCTCAGCGACGGCGTGAAGCTGTTCCGGGGTCCACTCGACACGAAAAATCCGATCCAACGGTTCGATTGCCTTGTCCATGCGTGGTCTCCCTTAGAAGCGTCGGTTTGCTTATAGGACTAAAAAATCCTATCCCTGTACCAACCAGTACCGCGGGGATATAATTCCGGCATGGCGCAACGATCCTATGACGACTCGTGCGGGGCCGCCCTGGCGATGGACGCGGTGGGTGAGCGGTGGTCGATGCTGGTCGTCCGCGAGCTCCTGCTCGGGCCTAAACGCTTCAGCGACCTGCGCGCCGGCCTCCCGAATGCGAGCCCGAACGTCCTGAGCCAGCGGCTCAAGGATCTCGAGGCCCAGGGGCTGCTGCGGCGCGTGAAGCTGGGGCCACCGGCAAGTGTGTCGGCCTATGAGCTCACCGACAGTGGACGCCAGCTGGAGCCGGTCCTCATTGAGCTCTCGCGGTGGGGCTCGAGGATCGCCCACCGCCCGCTGAACGGCATGAGCACCGACTCCTTCATGCTGATGCTGAAGGCCCTCTACTATCCGCCCAAGGGATCGGCGTTCGCGGCGAGGATCCGCCTCCGGCCCGACTGGGACCGGTTCACCGTCGTGGTGACCCCGCAGGCCATCGAGGTCAGCCGTTCGGCCGAGGGCTCCGTCGACGTGGACGTGGACGGCGATGTCCTCGCCCTGTGGGACCTCATCTTCAACGGTGAGACGGTGCCGGACGCCGTCGCTGCGGGACGGATCACCGTCACCGGTGACGCCGGCCTGGCGGCCGGGTTCTTTCCCCTGTTCTCCGTTGCCCCGCCGGCGGTCCCACCCCTCGCGCCGCTGGCTGGCTGAGGACGGAGATTCCCTTTCCACCTTGATGTTCCTAAAGGCGTCAATTCGGGATCTTGGCCTTATCCACGTGATTGGACCTGCGGGACTCGACTGATGGATTGCCGTCTTCCAACATCGAATTGGAAGGCGTGCCCTATGGGACATCCGGCCCATGCGTCCCCCTTGGGCAATGCTTCACCAAAATCTTACGGGCGCTCTGCGTTAGTGACACGGTCGGGCGCGTAACCATTCAGGAGAAGATTCACACCGGTCGTCCCGCGCGCGGAAGTCCAGCGTGTCAGTCGACCGCCTGCCGCGCGGAACGCCGCTGCCGGGAGACCTCTCAGCTCGCTGTCGCTTCGGGTGCTCCGGCGGCGGCGAGAAGCCGTTGTCCGATGCTGTCGAGAAATCCGCCGATATCGGCGATGGTTCCGGCCGAGGATCCGGCGAGGACGGCCGTTGCCGCTTCAGAAAAGTGTTCCGTTGACCATTGCATCGCTTGCATCCCTGCCGGGCTGAGCTGCAGGAGCAGGCTGCGCCGGTCCGTGGGGTTGGGCTTGCGGATCATAAAACCCTTGGATTCCAGGCGGTCCACCATCGCGGTCACGGATCCGGTGGTGACGTTAAGGGCAGCGGCGAGGGCCTTCGGCGTCAGGCCGTCGGTTTCTCCGACAAATGCCATGGCATTGATGTCGATGGTGCCGATTCCCAGCTTGCTTGCCAGACGGATCCTGAGTGCATACGTGCCCACATCAACCAGACGCAGGCCCTGCATCACCCGCGCCAAATCGTCCCGGGCGGTGGTCTCCATTTGCTCCACGACGTGTTCTGCCATGTCTAACTCTCGCTCCCGCTCATATCCATTATTGGTCCGCACCGCGGTGGTCCCTTTGAGAATGCCGCTTCGCACTGTGGCAAGGTGACCGGATCTTATGGACACTCCGCAATCTACTTTACTGCCAACTAAGTGGAGCCTCGTCGATGACCGGTGGAAACCCGTGAAATTGACTAGCGATCAGGCGAGAATTTGGCTTCCCTATCTGATAGTTTGAAAAATAAGTAAAAGGATTATAGTTCTACCTACTTATTCAGACAACAGGACTAGTGCAAGGTCTCAACGAAGGGATCCGTCCACATGGACGCTTCATTCAGCTTGGACACGGATTCGCGCCGCGGGGCGCGGACCCGTGGACCCCTTTCCGCACTGCGTGCGCTGGGCATGATCGCCGCCATCGCCGTCACCATGGTGTGCTTGGTCGTCGGCGTGGTCGCGCCGCTGCTTCACATCGGCTTCTCTCCCGTCCTGACCGGAAGCATGCGGCCGACATACGCCCCCGGGGATCTGCTAATCAGCGCTCCCCAGGACGTGACGGACCTGCGCCCGGGTCAGATCGTGGTCTTCATACCTCCGGGTGAAAGCGTCCCGTTTTCCCATCGCATCACCGCCGTCGCAGGCACTCCGGCGCAGCCGGTCCTCACCACTAAGGGGGACGCGAACCCGGCTCCGGACCACTGGCGGGCCACGCTGGAGCAGGCACAAGTGCCCGTCGTCGTGGCGAGCGTCCCGGCCGCCGGCACCGTTCTACTTTGGATTCAGAACCCGGTCCAGCGGGCCCTCCTCACCGCCGCTCTCGGTCTGATGGTGACCGGGGCTGCTGTGCTCTGGATCCTCCGCGAACCAACAGCGTCCCCCGGCAGGGCAAGGTCCGCCGTCCCCGCTCTCTAAAACCACCCGTCACCGTCTCCCTTAAGGATTTGTCATGTCTGCTGCCAGCACCCGCCCCTCACGCCGCCCCCGCGCCCGATTGATCGCCGCCTGCGCCGTCGCGGCCACCGGCCTAGCCATCACCGGAGGCGGCGTGTACGCGGCCTTGACCGCCACCGCCACCAACATCACCGCCCAGAGCGCAACCTCCGGCATCCTAAGCCTGACCATGGCCAGCACCGGCACCGGCAGCAATGCCGGGTTCAGCCAGGCCATCTCCAACCTTGCCCCCGGCGACACCGTCAACCGCTACGTCACCCTGACCCAGGGAGCCGGCCTGGACGGCAAAGACCTGACCCTGTCCGTGAAGGATTCCACCCCGACGCTCCTCACCACCGACGCCACCAGGGGACTGCACGTCACCGTGACCCAGTGCCCCGGCACCTGGAATCCGGCGACCGGCAATTGCAGCGGAACCCCGATCCCACTGCTCCTGAACAACGTCCCTGTCAGCACATTGACCCCTGCAGCCCCGGGAGTAGTAAAGTACGGGGCCATCCCGAGCAACACCGTCCTGAACTTGCAGGTCTCCGTGACCCTGCCGGACCAGAACGAAACAACGATCAACGGGGCCATCCCCACAGGTTCAATCCAAAACCTGTCCTCGTCGCTGACCTGGACATTCTCTGAAACCCAGCGCACCGCCACCACCACCGGAAGCTAAAGCCGCATGAACGTGCACTCCTACCCCGGCAGGGCGGGCGCCGCCGTCGCGGCCGCCGCCCTGCTGGTGTGCACCTCGACACCGGCCGCGGCCGCCACGACCGCGGAGGCATCATCGGTGCTTGCGGCCGTCGGCAGCGGCACCTGGGCGGCAGCCGCGAGCCTACGTACCGCAGCCCCGTTCGGGCCCGGCCCCCTAACACTGACATTTGACAACTCCGGCAGCCCCGCCCACCCCTCATTTCAACCGCAGTACTTCACCATCGGGAACAGCGGCACTCTTCCCCTCAAGCAGGTCGGGTACACCGGAACGGCGGTTGCCCCGTCGACCGTGCAGTTCATTGTCGAGTCCTGCAGCACCGGGTGGGATGAAAACAACAACGTGTGTCAGGGCGGAACACCGTCCCAGGTCCTGGCAACACAAGGAGAGTCCCCCGCGGTCCCGGTTACTTCCACTGTTGTCCCGGCAGATCCTGGTACATCCATCCGGCTCCGGGCACGAATCAGGACCAGCGGCAAGGTACCAGCTAAGTCCACGACCACGCTGACCATCGACGTCACGGTCAACCGCGCCCAGGCCCGGACTGCAACAGCAACCGGCGCCTGACCCCGGCGGCTGATCCGACTGCGGCGCGGAGCATGGTGTCCCGCTGCACGGCCGCAGGGACCCGTGGCGTCGAAAGCCCCGGGAACGAAACCTGAGCTGATGGCGGCCATCGGGGACTGTCCGATGAACGGTGTGCAGGGTCATTTCGGGTTATCCGCTGCTGGAATTGTGGGAGCCATGGGGTTAGCTCCCTCGGCGGTGGTAGGAGCGGATAACCCATGAGGTTTGTCCTCGGGTGTGGACCGGGGGGATTATGCAGCTACTCAGCCTCGAGAGCCTTATTCTCCGGGCTGTTCACCTGCCTGGGAGCTGCTGTGGGGTGAGCTATTGTCGGTACTTTGGGTGACAAGGTCGTTTCCAGCCATTCCTCTTTCTATGCGGGAGTTGTCCCCGACTGTGATCAGCAGTTGGCTGGCGACTTCAGCGCCGGCGCCTGCAAGTTCGAGCAGCAGTTGCGCATACGAATCAATAATTTCCTGCAGAAGCGCATAAGTGGAAACGATTTCGGTTCGCAGAGATTGATATCGGATGGCCAGCGGAGACGAGCAGGCTTCGGATTTGGTGGACGGAGATCGTGCGCACCATGATCGCCGGAGTCCCGGCGGTCCGAAGGACGCGGAAGCATTCCACTGGTTCGTCCTTGGATTTGGGGGTCGCGAAACCTCGTCGGCGGGCGTCGATTGGGCTGACTAGTGGGAGCCCGTTCCGAACCTTGACTGTCGCTGACGCGGGCGCACTGCACTCCGCCTTGGCACCCCTGAAACCGTCACCGAATACACCCGATCGTGCTCCGCGAAGTAGCCTTGCCTTGTGACTACCAATCCAACCCGCGTCTTCGTGGCCCGCCTGCTCGGCCTCGACGTTTTCGACCCCCTGGGCGACCGCCTGGGGCGGCTGCGCGACGTCGTGGTGCTCGACCGCGGCCCCTCGAAGGAACCGCAGGTCGTGGGCATCGTCATCGAGGTCCCGGGCAAGAAGCGCATCTTCGTGCCCATGACCCGCGTGACGTCGATGGATACCTCCCAAATCATCTGCACGGGCCTGGTCAACCTGCGCCGCTTCGAGCAGCGGGGGGCCGAACTGCTCGTGGTCGGTGAGCTGTTCGACCGGCGGGTCACCCTGCAGGACGGCTCGGGGGACGCCGTCATCGAGGACATCGCCATGGAGAAGGACCGGGCCGGGGACTGGCACGTCTCCCAGCTGTTCATCCGGCGCGGCGGACCGACCTCGGCGCTGCGGAGCCTGCGCAGGAGCGGTGAACGCCTGATCGTCAACTGGCTCGACGCCTACCATGGCGCGGCGAACGAACCCCAGGGCGCCTCCCAGTTCGTCGCCCAGCACGAAGACCTCAAGGCCGCCGACTTCGCCGAGGCCCTGCACGAGATGAGCAACAAGCGCCGCCTCGAGGTGGCCGGCGAACTGCAGGACGACCGGCTCGCCGACATCCTCCAGGAAATGCCCGACGACGACCAGGTGCAGATCCTTTCCTCGCTGAACCGCGAACGCGCGGCCGACATCCTCGAGGAGATGGACCCGGACGACGCCGCGGACCTGCTCAACGAACTGCCCGAGGCCCAGAAGGAGGAGCTCCTCCAGCTGATGGAGCCGGAGGACGCCGAAGACGTGCGGCGCCTGCTCGAATACGAGGAGGACACCGCCGGCTCACTGATGACCACGGTCCCGGTCATCCTCCCGCCCGAGGCCACCGTGGCCGAGGCGCTGGCACACGTCCGGCGGGAGGAGCTCACCCCGGCCCTCGCCTCGTCGATCTTCGTCTGCCGCCCGCCCCTCGAAACCCCGACCGGCCGCTACCTCGGCGTGGTCCACATCCAGCAACTCCTGCGCTTCCCTCCGCCGGAGCAGTTGGGCAACATCCTCGATGCGGACCTCGAACCTGTCAGCGACCAGGCCAACGTCAGCGAGGTCTCCCGGATCCTCGCGACCTACAACCTCAACTCGCTGCCCATCATCAACAAGGAGGGCCGGCTGGTCGGCGCGGTGACGGTGGACGACGTGCTCGACCACCTGCTGCCGGACGACTGGCGGGCCCAGGACGACACACGCGCACTTCGACGGGGAGGTACAAATGGCTGAGAGAATCCGCTCCACTTCGACCGGTCTGGACACCCCACGGGAGAGCCGGACCCGGGTCCTCCCCCGGCTGCGCCCCAACCCGGACCGGTTCGGCAGCGCCACCGAAAACTTCGCGCGCTTCATGGGAACCCCTCAGTTCCTCTTCTACATGACCGTCTTCTGCGTGCTCTGGCTGGTCTGGAACACCTGGGGACCCGAAAATGCCCGCTGGGACAGTGCGGCGCTGGGATTCACCGCCCTGACTCTGATGCTCTCGCTGCAGGCCTCCTACGCGGCGCCGCTGCTGCTGCTGGCCCAGAACCGGCAGGACGACCGCGACCGGGTGTCGCTGCGCGAGGACCGGCAACGGGCCGAACGGAACCTGTCCGACACCGAGTACCTGACCCGGGAGATCGCGGAGCTGCGCATCGCCATCCGCGAAGTCGCCACCCGGGACTACGTGCGTTCGGAACTGCGCTCGGCGCTCGAGGAGCTGCTTGAGGCGGCGGACGGCCAGGAGCTCACGCTCTCAAGGAAGCCGCGGAGGAAGCCCTCCGAGAACACCATGAGCCTTCCCCGGGTCACCCCGCCGGTCGGGAGTGACAACCAGTGATCGCAGAAGCCACGGTGCTCAAGGCCCTGGGTTCGGTGCTCGATCCGGAACTCCGCCGGCCCATCACCGACCTCGGCATGGTCGAGGGTGTCCACTCCTCCGGCGACGGCACGGTGAGCGTGCGGGTCCTGCTGACCATCTCCGGCTGCCCCATGCACGCCACCATCACCGCGGACGTCGAGTCGGCCCTGGCGGACCTGCCCGGTGTGGAGCGGGTGCTGGTGGACCTTGGCGTGATGAACCAGGACCAACGCGATGAGCTGAAGGCGAAGCTCCGCGGCCCGGGGGCCGCCCGGGGCATCCCCTTCAACGAGGAGGGGTCGCTGACCCGCGTCTACGCCGTCGCCAGCGGCAAGGGCGGGGTGGGCAAGTCGACGGTCACCGTGAACCTCGCGGCCGCCATGGCCGCGCAGGGGCTGCGGGTGGGCATCGTCGACGCCGACGTCTACGGATTTTCGGTGCCGGCACTGATGGGTATCACCCAGCAGCCGACGAAGGTCGACGAGATGATCCTCCCGCCCGTTGCCCATGGCGTGAAGGTGATCTCGATCGGAATGTTCGTCAGCGGCAACCAGCCGGTGGCCTGGCGCGGGCCGATGCTTCACCGCGCCCTGGAGCAGTTCCTGACGGACGTCTACTTCGGCGACCTCGACGCGCTCTTCCTCGACCTGCCACCGGGCACCGGCGACATCGCGATCTCGGTCGCCCAGCTGCTGCCCCGCTCCGAACTGCTCGTGGTCACCACTCCGCAGAGCGCGGCCGCGGACGTGGCGGAACGGGCCGGGGCGATGGCGGCGCAGACGGGGCAGAAGGTGGCCGGGGTCATCGAGAACATGTCCTGGCTTGAGCTGCCCGGAGGCGGCCGGCTCGAGCTGTTTGGCGCCGGCGGCGGCACCACCCTCGCCTCGCGGCTGACCGGGACCCTGGGCACCGACGTCCCGCTGCTTGGCTCGGTGCCGGTCGAGGTCGCCCTGCGGGAGGGCGGGGACGCCGGCCTGCCGATCGTGCTGGCGGGGCATGAGTCGCCTGCGGCGTCGGAGCTGAAGCGGGTCGCGCACGGCCTGGCGCACCGTCCCCGGGGGCTCTCGGGAACCAAGCTGGCGTTTTCCCCGCGCTGATCCGGCGCGGGCGTCCGCCCTCGAAGGCGGCGGGTCAGGTCGCCTCGGCGTCGTAGGGGGCCTGCTGTCCGGCCGAGAGCCGGACCACCGCTGGCGGCGCGATCCCGGCGGCGGGACCGGCGGCCGGGGCGGGCGCGCCGGGACTGAGCGGCTTGAGAACGTCGTCGAAATCCTCGAGCAGGGCTTCCCGGATAATCCGGCGGGGGTCGTACTGGCGCGGGTCGAGCTTCCGCCAGTCGAGCTCGTCGAGTTCGGGGCCCACTTCCTCGCGCAGCTGCTCGCGTGCACCGGTGGCCATTCGCCGCAGCCCCTTCACGAGGCGGGCGAGTTGGGAGGCGTACTCGGGGAGCCGCTCCGGGCCGAGGATCACAACGGCAAGCAGCGCCAGCACGACAAACTCGAGACCGTTGATTCCCAACACGAGAAAAAGACTACCTTCCCGGGCCGCGCCCGGACTATTTGGCCCGGGTGCCGGGCTCCTACCCGACGCCGGCGATCCGTGGGATTGCGAGGGTGGGCTTGCGCGGTGCCCGGTGGGCGAGCTTCTCCCGGAGCATGGTGCGGCCGCGGTGGATGCGCGAGCGCACGGTGCCGAGCTTGACGCCGAGCACGGCGGCGACCTCGTCGTAGGCAAGCCCTTCGAGGTCGCACAGCACGACGGCGGCCCGGAAGTCCGGCGGCAGCTCCTCCAGCGCGGACTGGACGTCAATGTCGAGGTTGTTGAACTCGTAGCTGCGCTCCGGGCCGGGGTGGCCGCTGGGCAGCCGGCTCTCGGCCTCTTCGGTGAGGCCGTCGAACCGGATGCGGGTCTTCCGCCGCGCCTGGTCCAGGAAGAGGTTCGTGGTGATGCGGTGCAGCCAGCCGTCGAGGGTTCCCGGCTTGAAGTTCGCGAGGGACCGGAAGACCCGGACGAACACCTCCTGGGTGAGGTCCTCGGCGTCGTACTTGTTGCCGGTGAGCCGGTAGGCAAGCCGGTACACCTTGGGCGAATAGTTGGTGACGACTTCCTCCCAGGACGGCGCGACCCACTCTTCCCCGCCGGCGTCCGCGGCGGTGCCTGTTTCGACCGGCGCCTGCGCCGGCCCGGCGGCCGCTGCCGCCCGTGCTGTAGACATCAGAATCCTCTTCTCGCCGTCGGAAGGTTCCCGGCCCGGGCCGCCGCGGTTGCGGTGCGGCCACAAGGAATTCGACGCCGTACGTATGTTGGATGTCCCGAGGAAAAAATACTTTCGCATGAAGCTGGGAGGAGGCTGTTAAATCTGCGTGCGTTGGGTGGACGCCGTTGCACGTCCTGGAGGGCATTAACAGTAGGGTTGAAGCGGGGTGGGGGCCCAGACCACATGATCACCGACAGAACGGACACCGATGGCCGCGGATAAGCAGAGCAGCTGGTCCTATACCGAGGGGCTCCCCGAGGAGGACGACGTGCTCCTTCGGGCCCGGGACCGATCCCACGAGCTCGGCGTGACCCCCGTGTCGCCCGGCGTGGGAGCCGCGCTGACGGTGCTAGCCGCCGGGTCCAAGGCGCAGACCGCCGTGGAGGTCGGTGCCGGCGCCGGCGTCTCCGGCGTCTGCCTGCTGCGCGGGCTGGGCCGCAGCGCCGTCCTGACCACCATCGACTCGGACGTCGACCACCTCCGTACGGCCCGCGAGGCGTACGCCGAGGCCGGCATCCCCGGCAACCGGACGCGCACCATCTCGGGCCGGGCCGCCGACGTACTCCCCCGGCTGACCGACGCCGCCTACGACCTCGTGTTCCTCGACGCGGACAAGCCGAACCTTCCCCTGTACGTTGACCAGGCCATCCGGCTGCTGAAGCCCGGCGGGATGCTCATCGTCAATGACGCCCTGGATTCGGACCGCGTCGCCGAGCCGGCGGTGCGCGACGCCTCGACCAATACCCTGCGCCAGGTCGGCAGGACCATCCGTGAACACGACCGGCTCATGTCGACGATGCTGCCGACGGGCTCGGGCCTGCTGCTCGCGGTGAAGCGCCAGGCCTGACCCCGTGTGGGGCTCAGCCGGTGACGGTGAGCAGGCAGTCCTTCAGCTTCCCGGCTTCCTCTGCGTTGAGCTCGACGACCAGCCGCCCCCCACCGTCGATGGGGACCCGCATGATCAGGCTGCGCCCCTCCTTGGTGACTTCCATCGGTCCGTCGCCGGTTCGCGGTTTCATGGCAGCCATAAGGAGTGTCCCTTTCAAAAGTGCGCCGCCGGGTGAGGGCGGCGCGTCGGTAAGCGGTGTGCGCGGAACGCACCCCTAAGGGAGAAGCGCGCCGATACACGTCATCACCAAACATTATCCAGCACAATCGCGCGCAGGGACTAATTCCGTGCGGCGCGGATCACAGTGTCGCGCCCTCAGGGCGGCAGAAAAGCGCTCTCTGGCGGGTCCCACATCCACAACTGGCCAACCCACACACCCTGCAGCAGGACGGACACCCCGACGATCACCCAGCGGCCGGCCGGAGACCGGACGGCGAAGACACCGGCCAACGCCAGGGGAAACAGCGGGAGCAGGATCCGGTAGGTGCTGGACTGCGGATTCCAGAACGCCGCCAGATAGAGCAGGTAGGAAGCGCACCAGAGGACCGCGACACCACCGACGCGAGAGACACTGCGCGAGCGTAGGAGGATGACGCACCCGGCGGCCACGGCGAGGACGGCGACAGAGCCACCGACCGGGCCGAGGAGGCGGGATCCCAGCTCGAACCACGGGACGAAGGGCGCAAGGTGCGATCCGCGCCAGGCCGTCTCGGTCTCGAGGTAGGCGTCGACCCGGCCGGTGACCGCCCAGGCGATGGCGGGCCAGCTGAGTGCGGCGGCCCCCGCGGCGAGGGTCAGCACCGCCAGCCGGACGGGGATGGACCCGGGTCCGCCGTCCCCGGACCGGCCGGACCGCCCCCTCCAGGCGCGGAGCGCCTCGCGCACGAACAGGGCGAAGACAAGGACGGCGAAGGGCACCCCGGCGGGCCGGGCCAGGCCCATGGCCAAAACCACCGGGACCGCGCCGAGGTAGCGTCCTGTCGCCACCAGATACAGGGCCAGGGTTAGCAGGAGCAGGTGGAGCGACTCCGCGTACGGGATCTGGAGGATCGGCGACACCGGCAGGAACGAAACGAACGCCACCCCCCACAGCGCATCACGGCCGGCGGCCGCCAGACGGAACAGGCGGTAGATCACCAGGGCGGCACCGAACCCACAGGCGGTGGCGGCGGCGGGGGCGAGGATCTCCCAGTCGGCTCCGGTCAGGGAATGAAGCACCCGGACCAGGCCGGGAAACAGCGGGTAGAAGGCCCACTGGTTCTGGAGCGCTGACCCGTCCTCGGCGCGCGGCAGCACCTCGGGGTATCCCTCGTCGTAGATCCGCCGGTACCAGCCGCTGTCCCAGAACTGGACGAAGGAGAGGTAGTCCGGGGAGGCCGGCCCCCACGGGCTGGCCGGCTGACGGGAGGCCGCGGCGACGAGCAGTACCGTCGAAACGGCGCGCGCCGCGGCAAAGACGAGCAGGACCTGCACCGGCCAGGGCCATGCGTGAAGCGCACGGCGCACCGGCCCCTGCAGCTGCGGCCGGGTCACGGCCCCGGCACCGCCGGCCCACCGGCCGGGTCGGTGGCGGTCTCCGCCCGCACCCAGCAGGAGGCGAGATGGTCGTTCACGTAGCCGGTGGCCTGCATCATTGCGTACGCGGTCGTGGGTCCGACGAATCGGAAGCCATGGCCGCGGAGGGCCTTCGCGAGCGCCGTCGACTCGGCGGTGATGGCGGGCACGTCGGCGAGGTCCGCCGGCGCCGGGCGCGGGGCGGGCCGGTGGGCTTCGAGCAGGCCGGCAAGGCTCACCCCGGGCGGCAGGGTCGTCAGGGCTCGGGCGTTGGCGATGGTGGCGAGGATCTTGGCCCGGTTGCGTACGATCCGCGCGTCGGTGAGCAGCCGCTCGATGTCCTCCGCGGTGAAGTCCGCAACCCGGGACGGCTCGAAGCCGGCGAAGGCCTCACGGAAGGCGGACCGCTTGCGCAGGATGGTGATCCAGCTCAGCCCGGATTGGAAGGCCTCCAGGCTCAGGCGCTCGAACAGCGCCGCCTCGCCATGGACTTCCCGGCCCCACTCCGTGTCGTGATAGCGCTCGTAGTCGGCGCTGGAGACCGCCCAGCCGCACCGCGGCCTCCCGTCGGACCCTGCGGTTGCCCCGGTCACTGCTGCTCCCCGCCGGAGCCGGCGCACCCGGCGGCGCTCCGGCGCAGGTCCTCGATCTGGGCGTCCCGTTCGGCCAAGGCCCCGGCGAGACGGTCGAGGACCTCGTGGACCTGGTCCCGGCGGTAGCCCCGGAGCGCGCGCCCGAACCGGATGCCGGAGACGTCCGCGGCCGCGGGCGTCTCCGGCAGGAGGATCGGGGGCAGGGCGGGGGCCGGCTCCGCGAGGCCCGGAAGCACCCAACCGGTGCGTGCCGGCCGGCGCGGTCCGGGCCGCCCGGGGCTCAGGCGCCAGGCCGCGGCGGCGGTGCCGGCCGCCAGGACCACCGCGAGGACGACGAGGAAGATAGTCACAGGGTCATCGTGCCAGAAACCGCCGCGCGGCCGGCCTCGGCTACGGCGCCGTGTGGGACCTGGTGTCGGCGATGACGAATTGAACCGCCTCCTCGGCAGTGTCGACGAGGTGGACGAGTCCGAGGTCGGCCTCGGCGATCATTCCCTCGGCAAGCAGCGTGTTCCGCACCCAGTCCCACAGCGGAGCCCAGTAGTCGATGCCGATCAGCACGATGGGGAACGAGGTGACCTTGCGGGTCTGCACGAGGGTCATGGCTTCGAAGAGCTCATCGAGGGTGCCGAAACCGCCGGGCAGCACCACGAAGCCCCGCGCGTACTTCACGAACATCGTCTTGCGGGCGAAGAAGTACCGGAAGTTGATGCCGAGGTCGACCCACTCGTTCATTCCCTGTTCGAAGGGAAGCTCGATCCCCAGCCCCACCGACATGCCGCCCGCCTCGCAGGCGCCCTTGTTGGCGGCCTCCATGGCACCCGGGCCGCCCCCGGTGATCACGGCGTAACCGGCACCGACGAGCCGCCGGCCCACCTCCTCGGCCACGGCGTAGAACCTGGAGTCCCTCGGCGTCCGCGCCGATCCGAAGACGCTGATCGCGGGGCCGAGCTCGGAGAGGGTGCCAAAGCCTTCGACGAACTCGCTCTGGATCCGCAGGACCCGCCACGGATCCGTCTTGGTGAACATCGGTTCTTCTTCGGCGTCCAGGAGGAAGCTGTCGGACTGCGGCTCGGCGGCCTGTCTGCGGCGCAGCTCGACCGAGCCGCGTCGCCGCGGTTCTGCCGCGGGAGCCCGTTGAGGCAGCTGCCGGGAGGGGGTGGTGGCGTCGGCGTCGGAGTCGCGGTTCAGGTGAGGCATCCTCCTAGGCTAGCCTCCCGGCCCGCCGTTGGGGCCTTGGTTGCTCTTGAATCACAATTCCCGCTTTTGGGCGCGGTTGTCTTGCCAGAGGGCATTCGTTCGCTAGATTCTTCTCCATGACAAGTGAACCGCAGCCGCCCACGTCCGCGTCTTCTGCGCACCCTCTGGTCTCCCTCAAGAAGGTCAACAAGCACTTCGGGCCCCTCCACGTCCTGAAGGACATCGACCTCGAGGTCGCCCGCGGCGAAGTCGTTGTGGTGATCGGCCCGTCGGGTTCCGGGAAGTCCACGCTGTGCCGGGCGATCAACCGGCTGGAAACCATCGACGACGGCGAGATCCGGATCGACGGGAAGGTGCTGCCCGCCGAGGGCAAGGCCCTTGCACGGCTCCGCGCCGACGTCGGCATGGTCTTCCAGTCGTTCAACCTCTTCGCGCACAAGTCCATCCTCGAGAACGTGACCCTTGGGCCCACGAAGGTCAAGGGCATGAAGGGCGGCGAATGCAAGGAGCTCGCCATGTCGCTGCTCAAGCGCGTGGGCGTTGACAACCAGGCGCAGAAGCTTCCCGCGCAGCTCTCCGGCGGCCAGCAGCAGCGCGTGGCGATCGCCCGGGCGCTGGCGATGAAGCCCAAGGTGATGCTGTTCGACGAACCGACCTCGGCCCTCGACCCCGAGATGATCAACGAGGTCCTCGACGTGATGGTCTCCCTGGCCAAGGAGGGCATGACCATGATCGTCGTCACCCACGAGATGGGGTTCGCCCGCAAGGCCGCCGACCGGGTCGTCTTCATGGCCGACGGGCAGATCGTCGAGCAGGCGACCCCCGAGGAGTTCTTCACCAACCCCAAGAGTGAGCGGGCCAAGGACTTCCTTGGCAAGATCCTCGCCCACTAGAGTTCCACAACCTACCCGTACCGCATCGTCAAGGCCCATGAGGCCGCAACGCAAGGAGAAATCATGCGAAAGACCCGTTATGCAGCCGCTATGGCAGCGGCAGCAGCACTCACCCTCTCGGCCTGTGGAGGGGGTGGCGGCACTGAAGGCGGCGGCGGCGAAGGCGGCGGCGGCGAGGGCGGCGGCGAAACCATCACGATCGGCATCAAGTTCGACCAGCCGGGCCTGGGCTTCGACGAGGGCGGCTCCTACTCGGGCTTCGACGTCGACGTCGCCAAGTACGTCGCGAATGAACTCGGCTTCTCGGAGGACCAGATCGAGTGGAAGGAAGCCCCGTCGGCGAACCGCGAGAACCTGCTCTCGAACAACGACGTCGACATGATCTTCGCGACCTACTCCATCACGGACGAGCGCAAGCAGACTGTGGACTTCGCCGGTCCGTACTTCGTCGCCGGCCAGGACCTCCTGGTGCCCAAGGACAGCGACATCGCCGGCCCCGAGGACCTCGAGGGCAAGAACCTGTGCTCGGTCACGGGCTCCACCTCGGCCCAGAAGATCAAGGACCAGTACCCGGGCGTCAACCTCGTCGAGCAGCCCGGCTACGCCGAGTGCGTCAGCGTGATGGGCGGCGGGCAGATCGATGCAGTGACCACCGACGACATCATCCTCGCCGGCCTCGCCGCGCAGGAGGCCAACGCCGGCCAGTTCAAGGTTGTCGGCAACCCCTTCTCCGAGGAGAACTACGGCGTCGGCCTGCCCAAGGGCAGCGACATGTGCGAGGACATCAACGCCGCGATTACCAAGATGATCGAGGAAGGTGCCTGGGAAGAGGCGATCACCAAGAACACCGAGGGTGCGGACTACAGTTTCAATGAGGAACTGAACCCGCCGGAACCGGCCCCCTGCGCCTGATCACCTCCTGCATTTTGGTGGGGCGGCCGATCCCGGCCGTCCCACCTATGCATGTCCCCCAAAGAATGAGGTGAACCGTGGATAACTTCCTGACGCTCTTCGAGACCTACAACGTCCCGGCGGCCTTCTGGGTGAACATCCAGCTGACTTTCTGGGCCGCTGTGTGGTCCCTGGTGCTCGGCACCCTGCTGGCGCTCATGAGGATTTCCCCGATCCCCAGCCTCCAATGGCTCGGCGCTGCGTACGTCAACATCTTCCGAAACACTCCGCTGACGATCATCATCGCCTTCGGCGTCCTGGGGCTCTTCGGGCAGCTCCAGGTATCCCTGACCGATGACTTCAACCTGAACTTCTTCCGCCTGGCCATCCTCGGGCTGACGATCTACCACGCGGCCTTCGTCTGCGAGGCGATCCGCAGCGGCGTCAATACCGTCCCGCTCGGGCAGGCCGAAGCCGCCCGGGCGATCGGGCTCAGCTTCCTCCCGGCGGCCCGCCTGATCATCCTGCCGCAGGCCTTCCGCGGGGCCATTGCCCCGCTGGGCAACGTGCTGATCGCACTGATCAAGAATTCCACCGTGGCGGCGGCAGGTTCGGTCGCGGCCGAGGCCTCAAGCCTCATGAAGACCATGATCGAATTCCGCGGCGACCTGGTCATTCCGATCTTCTTCACGTTTGCCATCGGCTTCGTGATCCTCGTGATCCCGGTCGGGCTCCTCACAACCTGGGCCTCCAGGAGATTGGCGGTGGCCCGATGAGCGCCCAGAACGTCCTGTTCGACGCCCCCGGCCCCAAGTCGCGGCGCAACATCCTCATCGGGAACATCATCGGGGCCCTGCTGATCGCCGGGCTTATCGCCTACGTGGTGTTCCTGCTGGCCGGCAAGGGCCAGCTGGCGCCCGGCAAGTGGACGCCCTTCCTCGAGGGGCGCACCTGGGAATTCTTCCTGCTGCCCGGCCTGCTGAGCACCCTGCGGGCAGCAGCCATCGCCGTGGTGACCTCGGTCCTGTTCGGGCTGATCTTCGGGCTCGGCCGGCTCTCCCACGTGAAGCCCATCCGCTGGTTCGCCGGTCTTGTCGTCGAGTTCTTCCGGGCCGTGCCGGTCCTGCTCATGATGATCTTCCTGTGGCTGGCGCTCGGACGCTCCAACCTCGTCGAGGACGCGCCCTTCTGGGCCGTCGTCACCGCCCTGACCCTCTACAACGGCTCGGTTATCGCGGAGCTGATCCGCTCCGGCGTGCAGGGCCTGCCCAAGGGCCAGCGTGAGGCCGGACTGGCGATCGGCATGACCCAGATGCAGTCCCTGCGCACGATCGAGGTGCCCCAGGCGCTCATCGCCATGCTGCCGGCGCTGGTGAGCCAGTTCGTCGTGATCCTGAAGGACTCCGCGCTGGGCTACATCATCGGCTTCCCCGAACTGCTGCAGAACGCCCGGCGGCTCGGCGTCGGCGAGGGCAACCTGCTGCAGTCCCTCCTCATCGCCGCCGTGATCTTCATCGTCATCAACTTCGCGCTCTCCTCCCTGGCGACACGGCTCTCCAAGCTGTTGAGCTTCCGGACCAAGGGCGGGACGCGCGACGACAAGCAGGACGGCGTTATCGCCGCGGAGCCCGAGGGCACGCTCTCCCGCTGATTCCAGCCGCTTCCGGCAAAGAGCCCCGGTCAGTTCCTCTGGCCGGGGCTCTTTGCGTTCGGGCAGATAATGGAGACCCAGCTTCCTTCGCCCGATTCCATGCCCCTTTCCGGAGGACCGCCCTGACACCCGCACCGCTGCCCCCGCGCAGGTCCAAGGCCGTCGCCGGCGTGCTGTGTGCCGTGTGGGTGGCCTGTGTTGCCGTCGTCGTTCTCTGGCGGACGCCGGTGGACAGCGGCGCGGCGAACGTCCTTGAACGGTGGCTCCGTTTCCTGCATACGCGCGGCCTGCCGGCGGCGGTGGACTACGGCTTCATTGAGTTTGCGGCGAACATGGCGATGTTTCTCCCGCTTGGCCTGTTCTGGTTCATCCTCGCGCCGCGCGGCTGGCGCTGGTACGGGCCGCTCGTGGGGCTCGGGCTGTCGGCGCTGATCGAGTTGGCGCAACTGGTGCTGCTTCCGGAGCGCTTCGCCACGCCGTACGACGTGCTGGCCAACGGGCTGGGCACGTTCGTTGGCACCGTGCTGGCCTGGGCCGCGCTGTGGCTGCGGGACGGCATGCGGCGGTCGTAACGGTCGATCGACCCTGAGCTCGATCGTTCGTCAATCTGCCCATGCTGCGCGGCCGACGCCGGGACGCAGGCTCCCGCGCGGCGCACCGCGTCCCGCCCTTCGCCGCCGGGCACCCTGCTAACGCGCCAGCCAGCTGGTCAGCACCCGCAAGCACTCGCGCACCTCGCCGGCATGCACGTGCTCGTCGTCGCTGTGGGCCAGCAGCGCGTCGCCCGGCCCGAAATTCACCGCGGGAATGCCCAGCTCGCTGAACCGCGCCACGTCCGTCCACCCGTACTTGGGCTTGGGCTCGGCCCCGACCGCCGCCACGAAACTCGCGGCCGCCGGGTGCTGAAGTCCCGGCCTCGCCCCGGCCGCGGCGTCGGTCCGCTCAATGTCGAAGCCATCGAGCACCCACCGGACATACTGTTCGGCCTCGTCGGGGGTCTTGTCCGGGGCGAAACGGTAGTTCACCTCGATCACCGTGCGGTCGGGGATGACATTGCCCGCGGTGCCCCCGCTGATCAGGACGGCGTTGAGGCTTTCGCGGTAGTCGAGCCCGTCCACCGGCACGGTGGCGGGCTGGTGCTCCCGCAGCCGCACGAGCACCTCGGCGGCCTTGTGGATGGCGTTCTCCCCCCGCCAGGCGCGCGCCGAGTGGGCGGCCTTCCCCGTCGTCGTGACGTTGAAGCGGGCGGTGCCGTTGCACCCGCCCTCCACCGTGCCCGCCGTAGGTTCGAGGAGGACGGCGAAGTCCGCCTCGAGCCACTGGGGGTAGTGCTCGGCCAGCCGGCCCAGGCCGCTAAGGGACGCCTCGACCTCCTCATGGTCGTAGAAGACGTAGGTGACGTCGCGGACGGGGTCCGTCAGCGCGGCGGCCAGTGCCAGCTGGACCGCGACGCCGCCCTTCATGTCGGTCGTTCCCCGGCCGTAGAGCACCTCGCCGTCCCAGGTGCCCGGGACCGTCGCCCGCGAGCCCGCCGCGGTGGGCAGGGGCACCGTGTCCAGGTGCCCGGCCAGGATCACCCGTTCGCGGCGGCCCAGGGAGGTGCGCGCGATGAGCGCATCGCCGTCCCGCACCACCTCGAGGTGGCCAAGGCCCCCCAGGGCCTCCTCCACCGCATCCGCGATGGCGCGCTCGGTTCCGGAGACGCTGGAGATGTCGACGAGATCCGCCGTCAGTTGGGCAACATCGACGCCCAGATCGAGGGGCCGCAGGCTGGGTTGAGTCATTTTTCCACCCTATCCCTCGGTAGACTTTGAATCATGACCTCCAGCGCAGTGCATTCCTCCATGCCCGGATCCGGGCCGCGGACCGCCTCGGGCCGCGGCATCGCCACCCTCGCCGCCGACGGCAGCGTCCTGGAGGCGTGGTTTCCGGCGCCCCGCCTCGGTGGTGCCCCGGAGCAGGACACCGACCGGGCACTGCTGGGCGAGCTCGAGGCGCTCGCCGCGGCCGGCGCCGATCCGGTGCGCCGGACAACTACCGAATTGGTCTCCCCCTCGATCGAACTCGACGCGCCGCCCGCCGACGCCGTCGATGCCTACCTGCGCCTCCACCTCCTTTCGCACCGGCTGGTGACCCCGAACAGCATCAACCTCGACGGCATCTTCGGGCTCCTGGCCAACGTCGTCTGGACGAACCACGGGCCCTGCGCCGCCGCGGACTTCGAGACCGTGCGCCGGGCCCTGCGGGCGCGCGGGCCGGTGACCGTGCTCTCGGTCGACAAGTTCCCGCGCATGGTGGACTACGTGGTGCCGTCGGGGGTGCGCATCGCCGACGCCGACCGGGTGCGGCTGGGCGCTTACCTCGCGGAAGGCACGACGGTGATGCACGAGGGCTTCGTGAACTTCAACGCCGGGACCCTCGGCACCTCGATGGTCGAGGGGCGCATCTCCGCCGGGGTCGTCGTCGGCAACGGCTCCGACATCGGCGGCGGGGCCTCCATCATGGGAACCCTGTCCGGCGGCGGGACCCAGAGGATCACCATCGGCGAGCGCTGCCTGCTCGGCGCCCAGGCCGGGGTGGGCATTTCGCTGGGCGACGACTGCGTGGTGGAGGCCGGGCTCTACCTGACGGCCGGCACCAAGGTGACACTGGAGGACGGCTCGATCGTCAAGGCAGCGACCCTATCCGGTGTATCCGGGGTCCTCTACCTCCGCAACTCAACCACCGGCGCCGTTGAAGCCCGCACCCGCCGCGGCGAGGGCATCGCCCTGAACGCCGCACTGCACGCCAACTAGCCGGGGATGCCAGCCGCCGGCCCCTCGCGGGCAGTCCGCCGCCGCCGCCGGAGCGTCGGCGCCGTCGTGCTGCTTGCCGTTGCCGGCGGCGCCGTGTGGGCGGCCGCCGCGCAGCTGAAGCCGGCCGAGATCCTGCGCACCGAACGGTGCACCGCCACCGTGGGCCCTGACAGCTACAACCTCACGCCGGTGCAGGCGCAGAACGCCGCGCTGATCGCCGGCGTCGCGGTGGCCCGCGGCCTGCCGGCGCGGGCGGCGTCGATTGCCATCGCGACCGCCGTCCAGGAATCCCGGCTCGAGAACATCGACTACGGCGACGACGCCGGGCCCGACTCGCGCGGACTGTTCCAGCAGCGGCCCTCCCAGGGGTGGGGCACCGAGGAGCAGGTCATGGACCCGCTGTACGCGGCGGGTGCGTTCTACGACGCGCTGGTGCGCATCCCGGGCTACGAGACACTGCCCATCACCGAGGCCGCGCAGCGCGTCCAGCGCAGCGCCTACCCCACCGCCTACGCCGACCATGAGCCCGAGGGCCGGGCCTTCGCCTCGGCGCTGACCGGGCACTCCCCGGCGGCTCTGACGTGCGTGCTCCGCCAGGCCTCGGCCCCGGGCGACCCCGCCGCCGTGGCGGCGGAGGCGGAGCGGATCTTCGGTCCCCTGGGGGGCGCGGCCGACGGCGATGTGCTCACGGTGCCGGCCACGGAGCCCGGGGGCTGGATCACCGCCTCCTGGGCGGTGGCCAACGCCCATGCCCTGGCTATTACGGAGGTCTCCTTCGCCGGCCAGGTGTGGACCCGCGAGGCGGGCCGGTGGAGCCCGGGCCCCACCGACGCCGGAATCCTCGCCATCACCGTCGCCGGCGACCCGGCCTCCTGAGCGGCACCCCCGGAACCGCCCTAGGCGAGCATCCGGATCACGGGTTCGACATAGCTGCGCAGGGCCCCTTCGTCCTCGCACAGGTCCTGGCACATCAGCACCCGGGCGGGTTCGACCCACCACGCCCGCTGCGCACCCAGGGGAAGCTCGACGATGTCGAGCGTGAAACGCCGCACGGCGCGGCCCAGCTCGAGTTCGCGTTCCTCCACCAGGGTGTCGAGCAGCGCTTCGAGGCGGTCCCCGCGGGCGCTGGCATGCAGGGCGTACTCCGCCCGGCGTTCCTCCGCCCACTCGATGGCGGACCCGAAATGCGCCTGCGCCACCCGCCGCAGCGCCACCATGCCGTTCAGTTCCTCGAACTCCGGCGGGATCGGGAGCGTTGCGGCGGCAAGGTCCCCGCCGACCAGCCGGTGCCACCAGGCCTCCCACTCGACCCGCAGGGTTTCGGTCCCGCCGGCGTCCTCCACCGGCCGGCCCAGCGTAGAGGTGCGCACCGCCGGGCGCACCGGCGGGAGCGAAGGCTGTCCAATCCCGCGCAGTCCGGAACAGTCGCGCAGGTACAGGGCAACGAGCAGGACCTCCGAGGTGTCCACGCTGAATCGTCCGCCGCGCCGTGACGGCTCGTGCGTCATGGGCCTCCTTCGACCGATGTGCTGCTCCAAGAGTAGACCTCCCTCCCCTGCCACGACAGAGCCCGGCCGGTGCTGTTGTGGCCCCGCCTGCGGGGCTCGGGCGGGGAGCGAACTAGAGTGGGAGTATGAGAATTCTTGTCACCGGCGGAACTGGTTATATCGGCTCGCACGCCGTCCTTTCCCTACAGGAAGCGGGGCACGACGTCGTCGTCATCGACAACCTCGTGAACTCCAGTGCGGAATCCCTCCGCCGCGTCTCCGAACTGAGCGGTCAGCCGGTCGACTTCCACCATGTCGACCTCGTTGACGAGGCCGCCGTCGATGCCGTATTCGCTTCCGGGCGGATCGACTCGGTCATCCACTTCGCGGGGCTCAAGGCCGTCGGAGAGTCGGTCCGGGAGCCGCTGAAGTACTACCACAACAACCTTGTGGGCACGATCAACCTGCTCCGGGTGATGGACCGGCACGACGTGCGGTCGATCGTCTTCAGCTCCTCGGCCACCGTCTACGGCGAGCACAACCCGATCCCCTACGTGGAAAAGATGGAGATCGGCGCCAACAATCCGTACGGCCGGACGAAGGAGCAGATCGAGGACATCCTCTCCGACCTCGGCGCCGCCGATCCGCGCTGGCACATCGCCCTGCTGCGGTACTTCAACCCGGTGGGGGCGCACCCCTCGGGCCGCATCGGGGAGGACCCGCAGGGCATCCCGAACAACCTTGTCCCGTTCATTGCGCAGGTCGCGGTGGGACGGCGGGAGAAGCTGACCATTTTCGGCGGCGACTACGAAACCCCCGACGGCACCTGCCAGCGCGACTACATCCATGTGGTGGACCTTGCAGAGGGCCATGTGGCCGCCTTGAACTACATTGCGGACCAGGCGGGCGTATTCCGCTGGAACCTCGGCTCGGGCCACGGCTCGTCGGTGCTTGAGGTGCTTCACTCCTTTGAGAAGGCCGTCGGGCACTCCCTGCCCTACGAGGTTGCGGGCCGCCGGGCCGGTGACCTCCCCGCATTCTGGGCCGACGCAGCCTCCGCCCTGGCCGACCTTGGCTGGTCCACCTCCAAGACGCTCGACGAAATGTGCGAGGACCACTGGCGCTGGCAGAAGAACAACCCGAACGGGTACAGCGCCTGACTTGACGCCGCACTCCCGGAGGGGATCCGGGAACGCACACGGCGGCCGTCCACCTGCGAAGGTGGACGGCCGCCGTCGTTCGTGGTGCGGGTCCCGCCGGGAGGGAGCGTTACCGGGCAGGGTAGTTGCGCTCCGGGGATCCCGTGTACAGCTGGCGGGGCCGGCCGATCTTCGTCTGCGGGTCCTGCATCATCTCGCGCCACTGGGCGATCCAGCCGGGGAGGCGTCCGATCGCGAAGAGCACGGTGAACATCTTCTCGGGGAAGCCCATCGCCTTGTAGATCAGGCCCGTGTAGAAGTCGACGTTCGGGTACAGCTTGCGCTCGATGAAGTAGTCGTCGGCCAGGGCCTTCTCTTCGAGGCGCAGCGCGATGTCGAGCAGCTCGTCGTTGCCCCCGAGCTTGGAGAGGATGTCGTGGGCCGTGGCCTTGACGATCTTCGCGCGCGGGTCGTAGTTCTTGTAGACCCGGTGCCCGAAGCCCATGAGCTTCACGCCGTCTTCCTTGTTCTTCACCTTCTCCATGAAGTCCTCGGGCTGCATGCCCTTGGCCTTGATGTCGCGGAGCATGTTCAGCACGGCCTCGTTGGCGCCGCCGTGCAGCGGGCCGAACAGGGCGTTGATGCCGGCGGAGACCGAGGCGAACATGTTGGCGTTGGAGCTTCCCACCAGGCGCACCGTGGAGGTCGAGCAGTTCTGCTCGTGGTCGGCGTGCAGGATCAGGAGCAGGTCGAGCGCCTTGGCCACCATCGGGTCGACGTCGTACGGCTCCGCCGGCAGCCCGAAGGACAGCCGCAGGAAGTTCTCCACGAGGTTCATCGAGTTGTCCGGGTACAGCATGGGCTGGCCGATCGACTTCTTGTGCGCGTAGGCCGCGATCACCGGAAGCTTCGCCATCAGGCGGAAGGTCGAGAGTTCAACCTGCTCGTCGTCGAACGGGTCGAGGGAGTCCTGGTAGAACGTCGAGAGCGCCGACACGGCCGAGGAGAGGACCGGCATGGGGTGCGCATCGCGTGGGAAGCCGCCGAAGAAGCCCTTGAGCTCCTCATGCAGCAGCGTGTGGCGGCGGATGCGCCCGTCAAACGCCGACAGCTCCTCGGGGGTGGGCAGGTTGCCGTAGATCAGCAGGTACGAGACCTCGAGGAAGCTGGAGTTCTCGGCCAGCTGCTCGATCGGGTATCCCCGGTAGCGCAGGATGCCGGCGTCGCCGTCGATGTAGGTGATCGCCGAGGTGGTGGCGGCGGTGTTCATGAAGCCCGGGTCGAAGGTGACGTTCCCGGTCTGCTTCAGCAGCTTCGAGATGTCGAAGCCGTTGTTGCCCTCGGCCGCAGTCAGCGTGGGCAGGCTGAGTTCGCCGCCGTTGAAGTGCAGCGAGGCACCGTTCTGCTCGGTCATTGACTCTCCTTCAGGAGCTGGAGTGGAACCATCACAACGAAGGAGGGAAGAATCCACACCGCGTTGGCTTATTCAGTCTGAAACGGTACCGGTATGACAGCCATCTTCACTAATCCTCCGTCCGCCGGCGCCGCCGTGGCAACACACCGGGGCGGAATCAGCTCCGGCCCCGGAGCCTCTCGACAGCGGCGTCGATCCGCTCGTCGGTCCCGGTGAGCGCCACCCGCACGAAGCCGTGTCCGGCCTCCCCGTAGAAGGTCCCGGGCCCGACGACGATGCCGCGCTCGGCGAAGCGCGTGAGCGCGTCCCAGGTGTCCGTCCCATCGCTTGCCCACAGGTACAACCCCGCCTCCGAACCGGTCACCGTGAAGCCGAAGGCCTCGAGCGCGGGCAGCAGCCGGGCACGTCGGGAGCGATAGAGGTCCTTCTGCTGCTGGACGTGCGCGTCGTCGGCCAGCGCGGCCCGCATCGCCTCCTGCACCGGGAACGGCACAATCATGCCCGCGTGCTTGCGGGAGTTGACGAGGTTGGCCACGATGGCGCCGTCGCCGGCCACGAAGGCCGCCCGGTAACCGGCCAGGTTCGATTGCTTGCTCAGGGAGTAGACGGCGAGCAGGAGGTCGTTGCTGCCGCCCGAGACGCGCGGGTCCAGGACGCTGGGGACGGCCTGGCCGCCCCGGGCGCTGTCCCACTGGCCCCACCCGAGTTCGGCGTAGCACTCATCGGAGGCGGTGACCGCCCCCAGGGAGCGGGCGTCGTCGACGATGTCCTTCAATGCCTCCGCGGACAGCACCGAACCGGTGGGGTTCCCGGGGCTGTTCACCCACACGAGCCGGACCCGCCGCCGGATCTCTGCAGGAAGGTCGGCGGGTGAATCCGCCGTGACCGGGGTGGCGCCGGTGAGGAGGGCGCCGACGTCGTAGGTGGGGTACGCGACCGTCGGGCGGACGACGACGTCGCCGGGGCCGAGGCCCAGCAGGGTCGGCAGCCAGGCGACAAGCTCCTTCGACCCGACGGTCGGCAGGATGTCCGCCGGGTCCAGCCCGGGGACCGCGCGCCGCCGGTCGAACCAGGCGCTGATGGCTTCACGCAGCGCCGCGGTGCCGTGGGTGGTGGGGTAGCCCGGGGCGTCCGCCGCACCGGCGAGGGCGGTGCGGATCACTTCGGGCGTCCGATCGACCGGGGTGCCGATGGAGAGGTTCACCACTCCCCCGGGATGCTTCGACGCCGTCTCAATGTAGGGGGCAAGCGCCTCCCACGGGTAGTCCGGAAGGTTCAGCCCGAAGGCGCGCGTCTGTCCCCCAGCTGTCATGCGGGCTGGTTCTGCGGAGGCAGCGCGGCGATGATCGGGTGGTCCTTGCCGGTGTTGCCCACCTTGGCGGCACCCCCCGGCGAGCCCAGGTCGTCGAAGAATTCGACGTTGGCCTTGTAGTACTCGGCCCACTGCTCCGGGGTGTCGTCCTCGTAGTAGATGGCCTCCACCGGGCAGACGGGCTCGCACGCGCCGCAGTCGACGCACTCGTCGGGGTGGATGTAGAGCGAGCGTTCACCTTCGTAAATACAGTCCACCGGGCATTCTTCAATGCAGGCCTTGTCCTTGACATCCACGCATGGCTGCGCGATTACGTAGGTCACTTCCCACGCCTTTCCTTGTGACTGTTTACTGCGTGCACACCCTTGGTGCACTCTCCAGCTTACCCAGTCCCGGCGGGGCCGGAGTGCCCTCTCGCCCGTACGCAGGCGCACCTCCCTCCCGGTCCGCCCGGCCGAGGACGGCGGCCTGGGCTGCCGTCGCCCGGCTAGGCTTGGGGAATGACGTCTCCGGTCCTCCTGATCCAGTCCCTGCCGGAGGGAACCCGGGTGGTCGTGCGGTACCGGACCGGCGGACAGCTGACGGACGCCCTCGGGGATCTGATCGCCTTGGATGAGGATTCGTGCACGGTCCGCACGCGGCGCGGTGACGCCGTCGTGCCGCTTGTCGACGTGACGGCCGCGAAGCCTGTGCCGCCTCCCCCGCCGCGGCGGAAGCCCCGGGCCCGCTAGGGGTGGTTCCCGGGCACCTACCCGCGGCCAGTCAGTGGGCGGAACCGCTGGCTGAGAACCCCGCGAGCACTCCTGCCCACTGATCACCCTCCATCAATGGGCAGAACCGTCGGACACGGAGCTCCGAAACGGTTCTGCCCACCGATCAACCCTCATCAGTGGGCAGAACCGTTGAACACGGACCCCTTGAACACTTCTGCCCACTGATCAGCGTCCATCAGCGGGCATATCCAGACATGCCCACTGATCAACGTCCGTCAGTGGGCAGAACGGTTCGCAGAAAACCTCTTAAACACTTCTGCCCACCGGTCAACCCTCATCAGTGGGCGGAACCGCTGGTTGAGAACCTCGCGAGCACTCCTGCCCACCGATCAACCCCGTTCAGTGGGCATATTCAGACATGCCCACTGATCGACACCCATCAGTGGGCAAATGCGATCAGCCGACCGCGCCAACTGCGTCCCCTAGGACCGAGGAGTGTCGGCAAGGCCCGACCGGACCAGTGCCAGGAACTGCTCGGGATGGTGGACGACCATGGCATAGGTGACCCGCAGCACCCGGGTTCCGCCGATCGTCAGCAGGTTCCAACGGCGCCGGTCCTCCGCGAACTCCTCCGGTCCGCTATGAAACCGACGTCCATCAACCTCGACCCCGAGCCGCCCCTCCACGAACAGGTCAAGCCGGCCGACCCCCGGACGGTGGACCTGGGTCTGCACCGTCAGTCCCGCCTCGAGAAGGTGGAATCGGGCAACGGTCTCGATGATCGATTGGGACAGGGGATCGATTCGGGCAACGATGCGGCGGGCACCTGCATCACGCCGTCCCTGCAGCCTGTCGCGCAGTTCCTGGAGCGTCACCCGGTCCGTGGCAACGGCGCATTCAACAATGCACAGCGCGTCCAGTTCGGGGAGACACCGCAGCGCCTGGACGCACACATCGGCGAGGGTGGGCGTGCCCGACAACCGGTGGACCCGGAATTGGGGCGGAAGATCGCGGCCGTGGTTGACGCTCACGTGGACCCGCGCCGGGCTCCGCAGAACCCAGAGGCCATGCCAGGCCGCGGCACTTATGCAGGCAAGCTCCGCCTTCGCACAACGGGCGGCAAGAAGGGAGGGATCCGCGGCCGGGAGGGCAAACACGCCCCGCGAGACCCGCTCAACCGATGCGCGTCCAACCGCGGAGGACAAGGCGGCGCCGCTGACCCCGAGCGCCGCGAGCTGCCTGCGCCGTGCCACCCCTCCCATATCCTCGAGCGCCCGAACTACGTCCATCATCCAAGCCTGACGTGCCCAATTCGCGGGCGGCGGCACCGGGACCCGGTGTGGACAACCGGCAACAAAGCACGGCCGACGGCGGGCCCTTTGTACGCCCCGGATTCCGGCATTGGCACTCACCAATGGCAGGCCCGCGCTACCGTATGATTTCCTTCATGCACACCGATGAGGATTTTCAGGCGCGGGCCCGCGCCCTGAGCTCGCCCCTGCGCCTGCGGATCCTGCGCCTCTGCCTCCACAAGGCGAGGACCAACAAGGAGATCGCGGGCATCCTCAAGGTGAACCCTGCGACCGCCCTGCATCATGTGCGGACCCTCCTGGCGACCGGGTTCCTGCGCGCCGAAGAACCGCGGACCGGCAACCGGGGCGCCCGCGAGATCCCCTACCGGGCGACGGGCCTGTCCTGGGGGACCAAACTCCCCAACGCGGCACCGGTGCTTGTTGAAACGTTCCTCCAGGAAATCGAGGGCCTCGCCCCGTCGGAAATCGATGTCTGGCGGCTCGGCATCCACCTCAACCCGGCGAACCGGGCCGAGATGATGGGCCGCCTGCGCGACATCTTCGAGGAGTACGCGGCCCGCGGCGCCGATCCGGACGGGACGGCGACCTCGGTCCTGCTCGCCCACCACCTGGACCGCACTGCGGACTAGCCGACCCGACGCTCCTCGTGGAGGCGGCCCCCGCGCCGCGGATTAGCCGACCCGACGCTCCCTGCGGAAACGGCCCCCGCGCAGCACCGTGCTACACACCGCAGTGCCGAGAACGGTGACCCCCACGAGCCCGTACATCCAGATATTCCCCGCGAGGACGGCGTCCGGCGCCGGGCCCGGCCCTTCGACGCCGGTGAGGATAAGGGTCTCGGCGCTGAGCGAGACCAGGGCGACGGCGAGATAGGCCGTTCCGCCGCTGAGCGCGGTGATGAGAATGCTGCGGGCCCAGAGCCCGCACCAGATGATGATGCTTCCGGCCAGGACCAGGGCGGCCACCGCGCCCACAGGCAGGGCAAGCTCGTCTACCCTCAGGACCTGGGCATGCAGCGCCGTTCCCAGCACCGCCGCCAGGACGCCGCCCAGCAGCCCTCCGGCCACCGCCCGCCACCGCGCCACCATGAGGCCGGACCGCTGCCCGGCCGGGTTAAACGCCGGACGCCGGCCCCTCCGTGGAACGGGAGGACCGGCGTCGACGTCGTAAGGCATGATCCGGGAGGACCCTTACCTAGGCGCGGGCACGCGAGCGGGAGGCACGCATGCGCTCGTTGGCGTCCAGGATCACCTTGCGGATGCGGATCGACCCGGGCGTGACCTCGACGCACTCGTCCTCGCGGGCGAACTCGAGGGACTCCTCGAGGGTGAGGTTGCGCGGCGGGGTCAGGTTCTCGAAGGTGTCCGAGGAAGCCGCACGCATGTTGGTGAGCTTCTTCTCCTTCGTGATGTTGACCTCCATGTCGTCGGCGCGGGAGTTCTCGCCGACAATCATGCCCTCATAGACCTCGGAGGTGGGCTGCACGAAGAACGAGCCGCGCTCCTGCAGGTTGATCATGGCGAACGGCGTCACGACGCCGGCGCGGTCGGCGATCATCGAACCGTTGGTGCGGTACTCGATATCGCCGGCCCAGGGCTCGTAGCCCTCGGAGATCGACGCCGCGATGCCGGCACCGCGGGTGTCGGTCAGGAAGCGGGTGCGGAAGCCGATGAGGCCGCGGGCCGGAACGATGAATTCCATCCGGACCCAGCCGGTGCCGTGGTTGGCCATGTTGGTCATGCGGCCCTTGCGGGCGGCCATGAGCTGGGTGACGCCGCCGAGGTATTCCTCGGGCACGTCGATGGTCATGTGCTCCATCGGCTCGTGGATCTTGCCGTCGATGGTCTTGGTGACAACCTGCGGCTTGCCGACGGTGAGCTCGAAGCCTTCGCGGCGCATCTGCTCCACGAGGATGGCCAGGGCGAGCTCGCCGCGGCCCTGGACCTCCCACGCGTCGGGGCGCGCGGTGGGCAGGACACGCAGCGACACGTTGCCGATGAGCTCCTTGTCCAGGCGGTCCTTGACCTGGCGGGCCGTGACCTTCGCGCCCTTGACCTTGCCGGCCAGCGGCGAGGTGTTGATACCGATGGTCACGGAGATCGCGGGGTCGTCAACGGTGATCAGCGGCAGCGGCTGCGGGTTGTCGACGTCGGTGAGGGTCTCACCGATGGTGATGCCCTCGATGCCGGCGACGGCGACGATCTCGCCGGGTCCTGCGGACTCGGTCGGCACGCGGTCCAGCGCCTTGGTGGCCAGGAGCTCAGTGATCTTGACGGTCTTCAGCTCGCCGTTCTGGCGGGCCCAGGCAACCTGCTGGCCCTTGCGAAGGGTTCCGTTGAAGATGCGCAGCAGGGCGAGGCGGCCCAGGAACGGCGAGGCGTCAAGGTTGGTGACGTGCGCCTGGAGGACGCCGTCCGGGTTGTACGACGGGGCGGGGATGTGCTCGATGATGGTCTGGAACAGGGGCTCCAGGTTGTCGTTCGAGGGGACGGTTCCATCGGCGGGCTGCTCAAGCGAGGCGGCGCCGGCACGGGCGGCGGCGTAGACGACGGGAACGTTGAGGATCGAGTCCAGGTCGAGGTCGGGAACCTCGTCGGCGAGATCGGAGGCCAGGCCCAGCAGCAGGTCCATCGACTCGCTGACAACCTCTTCGATGCGGGAGTCGGGGCGGTCGGTCTTGTTGACCAGCAGGATCACCGGCAGCTTTGCGGCGAGGGCCTTGCGCAGCACGAAACGGGTCTGGGGCAGCGGGCCCTCGGACGCGTCAACGAGGAGCACGACGCCGTCGACCATCGACAGGCCGCGCTCCACCTCGCCGCCGAAGTCGGCGTGACCCGGGGTGTCGATGACGTTGATGGTGATGGTCTCGCCCTTGGCGGAGGGTCCGTCGTAGAACACCGTGGTGTTCTTAGCGAGGATGGTGATGCCCTTCTCGCGCTCGAGGTCGCCGGAGTCCATGACGCGGTCGGCGACGTCGCCGTGGGCGGCGAAGGAGTTGGTCTGCTTCAGCATGGCATCGACCAGCGTGGTTTTTCCGTGGTCAACGTGGGCCACGATGGCTACGTTGCGGAGATCGCTGCGAACAGCGGTGTTGCCTGTGGTTTCAGACATGCTTAATGACTCAATTCAGTATCTAAAGCGGGGAAATGTCGGCGGCAGCAATGCACGCCCTGCATCAAGTCTACGGGTTTGACAAAACCAGACCTAATGCGCGGACCCCCGCGAGGGGCCTCGACGACGAACGACGCCGGTACTCCCCCCTGAAAGGGGAGCACCGGCGTCGTTTTCGGCCCTGAGCGAAGCGGCGGTCAGGCGGCTTCCGGGGGGAGGACCAGACCGGCACCCGGGATCGCCGCGAGCAGTGACTGGGTGTAGGCGGTCTTCGGGTTGTCGAAGACCTCGTCGGTCGATCCCTGCTCAACGAGCTTGCCCTTCTCCATCACAGCCACATGGTCCGCGATCTGCCGCACGACCGCGAGGTCGTGGGTGATGAAGAGGTAGCTCAGGCCCAGTTCGGCCTGCAGGTCCGCCAGCAGGTTCAGGATCTGCGCCTGCACCAGCACGTCGAGCGCCGAGACGGCCTCGTCGCAGATGACGACCTCGGGATCCAGGGCCAGGGCCCGGGCGATGGCCACGCGCTGGCGCTGCCCGCCGGAGAGCTCGTTGGGGAACCGCTGCATCATGGTCGACGGCAGCGCCACCTGGTCAAGGAGCTCGCGCACCTTCTTCTCGCGGCTCTTGGCGTTGCCGATCCCGTGCACCCGGAGGGGTTCCTCGATGGTGCGGTAGATGTTGTACATCGGGTCCAGCGAACCGTAGGGGTCCTGGAAGATGGGCTGCACCCGGCGTCGGAAGTTGAACATCTCCTTGCGGTTCAGGGTGGTGATGTCCACGCCGTCGAACCGGATGCTTCCGGCCGTCGCCGTCTCCAGGCCCAGGACCATCCGGGCCACCGTCGACTTGCCGGAACCCGACTCCCCCACCACGGCGGTGGTGGTGCCGCGGGCGATGGAGAAGGAGACCTTGTCCACGGCGGTGAAGTTGGTCGACTTGCCCCAGCTGCCACGGATCTTGAAGTCCTTCGACAGCTCCGAGACCTCGATGACCTTGTCCATGCGCTCGGCCTTCTCGGCGGACGGCGCGAGCACGTCGTCGGTGACCACGCCGAGCTTCTTGGCCGACTCGATGCGCCGCGAGGCGATCGAGGGCGCCGACGCGACGAGCTTCTGCGTGTACGGGTGGCGCGGGTTGGTCAGCAGCTCAAGTGCGGGACCGGCCTCGACGACCTGGCCCTTGTACATGACGATCACCTTGTGGGCGCGTTCGGCGGCGAGGCCGAGGTCGTGCGTGATCAGCAGCACCGCGGTGCCCAGCTCATCGGTCATGCGGTCCAGGTGGTCGAGGATCTGGCGCTGCACCGTCACATCGAGGGCGGACGTGGGTTCGTCGGCGATCAGCAGGCGGGGCCGGCAGGAGAGCCCGATGGCGATGAGCGCGCGCTGGCGCATGCCGCCGGAGAACTCGTGCGGGTACTGGTTGGCGCGCGCCTCCGCGTTGGGAAGGCCGGCCTCGGAAAGCACCTTCGCCACGTCCTGCGGCGAGTGCGGCAGGTTGTTCGCCCGCAGGGTCTCCTTGACCTGGAAACCGATCTTCCAGACCGGGTTCAGGTTCGACATCGGGTCCTGGGGGACCATGCCGATGGAGGATCCGCGCAGTTCGACGATCCGCTTTTCGCTGGCGTTGGTGATGTCCTCGCCGTCGAAAAGAATCGACCCGCCGGAGACCCTGCCGTTGCCGGGCAGCAGCCCGATCGCGGCAAGCGCCGTCGTGGACTTGCCCGAACCGGACTCCCCCACGATGGCCACGGTCTCGCCGGGCATGACGGTCAGGTGCGCGTTGCGCACCGCAGGGACCTCGCCGTTGGCGGTGTCGAAGGTGATTGCCAGGTCCCGCAGTTCGAGCAGGGGCTTCACCTCCGAGGGCGCGGAGCGGACCTCGGTGATGCCGTCGTTTCCAATGCTTGAGCTCATCGCTTGCGTGCCTTCGGATCGAGAGCATCACGCAGGGCGTCGCCCAGCATGATGAAGCTCAGAACGGTCAAGGACAGGGCCAGGCCGGGCCAGAAAATGGCCATCGGGTTGGACCGGAGTGACGACTTCGCGGAGAAGATGTCATTTCCCCAGGACATGACGTCCGGCGGCAGTCCAATGCCCAGGAAGGACAGGGTGGACTCGGCCACGATGAAGGTGCCCAGGGAGATCGTCGCGATGACGATGACCGGTGCGAGGGCGTTGGGGATGACGTGCTTGACCAGCGCCGACATCGGGGACACGCCCAGGGAGCGGGCCGCCATGACGAAGTCGGCGTTGCGGACCTCGATGACGGCGGCGCGGGTGATGCGGGCGATCTGCGGCCAGCCGAAGGAGACCAGGATGACCACGAGCGTCCATACGTTGCGGTTCTGCTGGAAGAAGGGCAGCTGAACGATGACGATGGCGCCGAGGATCAGCGGCAGGGCGAAGAAGATGTCGCCGACGCGGGCCAGGACCGCGTCGACCCATCCACCGAAGAATCCGGCGAGGGCGCCGATCAGGCCGCCGATGAGCAGCACGCCGAGGGTGGCGAACAGCCCGACGGTGAGCGAGGACTGGGTGCCGTGCACGACGCGCGAGAGGATGTCACAGCCCTGCTGGGTGAAGCCCAGCGGGTGCCCGGGTGCGGGGCCGCCGTCGGAGTTGGCCAGCAGGCAGTTCGAGTTCGGCGGCTCGTTGGTGAACAGGCCGGGGAACAGCGCCACGACGAGGATGGCCAGGATGAGGGCGGCGCTGATGAGGAACAGCGGCTGCCGGCGCAGGCTGCGCCAGGCTTCACGCCACAGGCTCGACGGAGCCCCCTCGGCGGTGGCGCTGTCGGTCGCGCGGACCGGTGTCTCATCGATGTCGGCGACGAAGTGCTCGATCGGGTAGGCGGAGGTCTTCACCCTTCCCGCCGTCTTCAGGTTGTTCTCAATCTCAGGCATATCGAATCCTTGGGTCAAGCCACGCGTACAGGAGGTCCACCAGCAGGTTCGCGAGGCAGAAGATGAGGATCAGGAAGGTGACGATCGAAACGACAGTCGGTCCATCCCCGTTCAGGACGGCGCGGTACAGCGTGAGCCCGACACCGTTGACGTTGAAGATTCCCTCGGTGACGATCGCGCCGCCCATGAGGGTTCCCAGGTCGGCGCCCAGGAAGGTGATCACGGGGATCATGGAGTTGCGCAGAATGTGCACGACGACGACCCGCTTGCGGCTGAGGCCCTTGGCGGTGGCCGTGCGGACGTAGTCGGCCTTGACGTTTTCAAGGATGCTCGTGCGCGTCAGGCGCAGCACGTAGGCGAAGGACACCAGGCCCAGCACGACGGCCGGCAGGATGAGTTCGGAGACGGTCGCGTCGCCGCTGACCGTGGGGTTGGTCCACCCGAGCTTGACGCCGATCAGGAACTGCATCAGGAAGCCCAGGACGAAGATCGGCACGGCGATCACGACGAGGGAGAGCACCAGGACGGTGGAGTCGAAGAGCTTGCCCTTGCGGAGCCCGGCGATGAGGCCGAAGACGATGCCGAAGATGGCCTCGAAGATGAGGGCCATGACGGCGAGCTTGGCGGTGGTCGGGAAGACCTCGGCGATGATGACGGCGATGGGGCGGCCGGAGAAGTTGGTGCCCAGATCGAAGGTCAGGACGCCCTTGAGGTAGAGCAGGTACTGGATCCAGAAGGGCTCATCGAGGTTGTACTGCTCGCGCAGTGCGGTGACGACGGCGGGGGTGCAGCCTCGTTCCCCACAGATGGCTGCCGTGGCGTCGCCGGGAAGGCTGAAGACCAGGAAATAGACGAGGAGCGTCGCTCCGAGGAAGACCGGAATCAGCTGCAGGAAGCGCCGGGAAACATACCAGGTCATTAGTGCGCACCTCCCGGCGCGTCAGGCGTTCGGACGGAACGCTCTTGGGGGTTGCTCATGTTAGGGATAAACCTTTTCGTTGGAGCGCGGAAAGGGGGCCTGCCATGGGCAGGCCCCCATCCCGTGTCGGATTACTTGCCGGTGATGGCGTGGTACTGGGGTACGCCGTCCCAGCCGAATTCAACATTATCCACGTTGTTGCTCCAGCCGCCCTGGGCGACCTGGTACCACAGCGGGATGGCCGGGAGGTCCTCCAGGAGGGCCTCCTGCGCCTTGTTCATTGCCTTGCTGCCCTCTTCGACGGAGTCCGCCGCGAGCCCGTCCTTCAGGGCCTTGTCGAACTCGGGGTTGGAGTACACCGCGTCGTTCGAGCCTGCGCCGGTGGCGTAGATCGGGCCGAGGAAGTTGTACAGCGAGGGGTAGTCGGCCTGCCAGCCCGAACGGATCGCGCCCGTCAGGGTCTGCTCGGTCGCCTCGGTGCGGGCTTCCTTGAAGGTGGCGTAGGGCTTGCCGGTGATCTCGATGCCCAGGGTGTTCTTGACGCTGTTGACCAGGGCCTCGACCCAGGTCTTGT
Organism: Arthrobacter melezitosi; assembly: GCF_054511055.1. Lineage (NCBI taxonomy): Bacteria > Bacillati > Actinomycetota > Actinomycetes > Micrococcales > Micrococcaceae > Arthrobacter > Arthrobacter melezitosi. The sequence goes on along the minus strand of NZ_JBTNDJ010000011.1, from coordinate 69,711 downwards.
GGTCGCCCTTGTCGGCGTTGTAGCCGATGGTCAGGGGCTCGGAAGCGTCGTAAGGCTCTATCTTTTCGGCCTCGGCCCACAGTTCCTTGGCCTTCTCCGGGTTGTACTCAAGGTTCTCGCTGCCGGGCAGGTCCTTCTCGTAGCCGGGGAGGACGGGGGCGGTGAAGTCCTTGGCGGGTTCGCGGCCACCGTTGAAGATCACCTCGGTGATCTCGTCGCGGTTGATGGCCATGGAGAGGGCCTGGCGGCGCAGCTTGCCTGCCTCGCCGTCCCAGTTCTTGAGGTAGTACGGCACGGCGATGGTCTGGTTGCCGGCGTACGGGGACTCGATTGAGCGCTCACCAAGGTCGTTCTTGAAGTTCTTGATGTCGGAGGTCGGGATGGTCTTCAGCACATCGAGATTGTCCGAGATCAGGTCCTGGTAGGCCGTCGTGTCGTTCTGGTAGATCTTGAAGGTGATGCCGCCGTTCTTGGGCTCCTGCGGGCCTTCGTAATCCTCGTTCGGCACGAGCTCGATCTGCTCGTTGTGCTTCCAGGCACCTTCGGAGGCGAACTTGTACGGGCCGTTGCCGACCGGGTTCTCGCCGAACTTCGCGGGGTCCTTGAGGGCGTCGGCGGGCAGCGGGTAGAACGCGCTGTAGCCGAGGCGCTGGGGCCAGTCCGATTCGGGCTGCGACAGCTCGACGGTGAACGTCTTGTCGTCGACGACCTTCAGGCCGCTCATCTCCGTGACGGTTGAGCCTTCGGCGCTAGCCTCGGCGTAGCCCTTGATGCTCTCGAAGAAGTAGCTGCTCAGCTGGGCGTTCTTGGCTGCGGCGCCGTAGTTCCACGCGTCAACGAAGGAGTTGGCGGTGACCGGATCGCCATTGGTAAAGGTCATGCCCTCCTTCAGGGTGATCGTGTAGTTCTGGGCATCCTCGGTCTCGATCGACTCGGCAACCTCGTTCTGCGTCTTGCCGTCGGCGTCGTAGCTGACGAGGCCGGCGAAGATCAGGTCGAGGACGGCTCCACCGCCGACTTCGTTGGTGCTGGTCGGGATCAGCGGGTTCTGGGGCTCAGAGCCGTCGACCACGATGACGGCGTCGGTGTTGCCGCCGGTAGCAGCTTCATCGGTGCTTCCGCCGCCGCCGCCGCCACATGCGCTCAGCGCGAAGACAGCGACCGCTGCCACGCTGAGAATTCTGGAATTGCGCGTAAAACGCATTCCGCCTCCTAGTTGTAGGTTTCACCCGACGCTGTTACGGCCGGGGCTGGTGGACCCAAGTGATACGCATGAGCCAACTCACACCGGGAAATCATAAACCCCGCAGGAGAGCCGCAAGAAACCGGGGCGGGGCCGGAACGGCCAAAAACTTTCAGGAAAGTCTCAGGAACCGGACGCTTCCGCAGGTGGGGAGGACAGCGGTCGAAAAGATCACGATTTGATAACGCAGGCTGTCCCGAGGGCGCGTCGCCCCGATCCGGAGCGGCTCCGGAGGCCTCCCGGACCGGCGCGGTGCCCCCGGCGCCCGGCGGTGGAGTACCTCCGGGCGGTCGGTTTCCTACTCCGCGGCGAGCAATTGGGCGCGCAGTTCGCGCCGCTCGCGCTGCTTGTGCGGGTCCGGCAGCGGCACCGCGGCGAGCAGCCGCTGGGTGTACGGATCCTGTGGGCTGCGCAGGATCTGGTCGCGGGTGCCCTGCTCCACGATGCGGCCGCGCTGCATCACGCAGATGTGGTCGGCGAGGACGTCGACGACCGCGAGGTCGTGGGTGACGAACAGGCAGGCGAACCCCAGTTCCTGCTGCAGGTGCTGGAACAGTTCGAGCACCCGGGCCTGGACGGACACGTCGAGGGCGGAGGTCGGTTCGTCGGCGACCATGAGCTTGGGCCGCAACGAGAGCGCCCGCGCAATGCCCACCCGCTGCTTCTGCCCGCCGGAAAGTTCGTGCGGGTAGCGGTTCCGGTAGCTCCGGGGCAGTTCGACCTGGTCCAGGAGCACTTCGATGCGCTTCTGCAGCTCGGCTCCCTTCGCCTCGCCAGCCAGGTACATGGGCTCGCCGATGCTCTCACCGATCGGCAGCCGGGGATTCAGCGACGACGACGGGTCCTGGAAGACCATGCCGACATGGCGGCGGACGGCGGCCAGCTCCTTGGACGCCGGGCGGAAGCCCGAAATATCGGTCCCCACGACCGACAGCGATCCCTCCGCCACCGGCAGCAGCCCGACCGCCGCGCGGCCGATGGTGGTCTTGCCCGACCCCGACTCCCCCACCAGTCCGATGACCTGCCCGGGATAGACGACAAGGTTCGCCCCCTCGACTGCGCGGAAGGCCGGCACCCGGCCCTGCTTGGGGTACTCGATCGCGACGTCCTTCAGCTCGAGGACCGGATCGGCCTGGGGCACCGACTCCTCCTGCAGGCCGGCCAGCACCTCCCGCTCACGGCGTTCAAGCTCGTCATGGTCGACGCCGACCAGTTCCGAATGGGTGGCGGCGGCGAGTGCCGCCGTGATGTCGACGTCGTCGTCTCCCATCCCCTGGCCGAGGTGCGGCACCGCCCCAAGCAGCGCGCGGGTGTACTCGTGCTGCGGGGCGCCGAAGATCTGCTCGGCGGTGCCCGTCTCGACGATTTCCCCCTTGCGCATGACGGCGATGCGGTCGGCGAGGTCGGCCACGACGCCCATGTCGTGGGTAATCAGGACGATCGCGCTGTCCAGCTTGTTCCGGAGGTTGCGCATCAGGTCGAGGATTTCCGCCTGCACCGTCACGTCCAGCGCCGTCGTCGGTTCGTCCGCGATGAGCAGCTTGGGATCGCAGGACAGGGACTGGGCGATCATCGCACGCTGGCGCTGCCCGCCGGAGAGCTGGTGCGGGTAGGACCGAAACGCCTTCTCGGGGTCGGGAAGCTCCACCATGTCCAGCAGGGCCAGGGCCCGCTGCTTCGCGGCGTCCGGGGACATCTCGCTGTGCAGGCGGAGGGTCTCGACGATCTGGAAGCCGACGGTGTAGACGGGGTTCAATGCCGTCATGGGTTCCTGGAAGATCACGGCGACCTCGCTGCCGCGCACCTGGCGCAGCTGCCCGGGCGACATGGTCAGCACCGACCTTCCGTTGAGGATCACCTCGCCGGTCACCCGGCTGTTCGAGGGAAGCAGCCCCAGGAGGGACATCGAGCTTGCGCTCTTGCCCGAGCCCGACTCGCCGACGATCGCCAGGACCTCTCCTGCGTTGACGTAGTAGTTGAGGTTGATCGCAGCGGGCACCCACTTCTTCTCGACGCCGAAGTCAACGCAGAGGTTGCGCACCTCCAGCACCGGGCCGCGCGGGTCCCGTGAACCGTTAGTGGGGGTAGTGCCAATGACGTCGCTGGTCATGTTGCGCTGTCCTTCCGCCCGGCATCCGGGTGTGCTGTATCCGCCGTTTGGTCTCCGATTGACCCACCGGAGGAAAATGCTGAAATCATGGAGCGATGAGCAGCGCCACGGGCGGCCCCGTCACCACAGTGTTCCGTCCACGCACCAGCAAGGTGTTCACTGCGGTGGCCGTTGCCCTTGCCGCAGTGGGCCTTGCCTCCGTGGTGGTGTCGGAAGGGGTCTCCGGGCTGGTGGCGGCCTGGCCGCTTCTCGCCTTCGCCTTCGCCGCGTGGTGGCTGTTCTGGTACCCCTCCGTTGAGGTGGACGGGGCCGCGGTGACCCTGCGGAACCCCCTGACCACGGTTTCGGTGCCCTGGGCGGCCCTGGTCCATGTCGATACCAAGTTCGCGCTGAAGCTCGTTACGCCCGGAGGCTCGTACACGGCCTGGGCGGCACCGGCCCCCGGCGTGTGGGGCACCCACGCCGGCAAGCCCGAGCACCTGGCGAACCTTCCGGGCAGCAGCTACGGCCCGGGGCGCTCCGTGCGGCCCGGAGACCTCACCCACACGGACTCCGGCTATGCGGCGTTCCTCGTCCGCCGCCGGTGGGAGGAACTGATCGGCACCGGCGCCCTCGACGTCGACCTCACGGAGTCGGCCGTGGTCACCCGGAACACGAACTGGCTGCTGATCGGCGTGGGCGCGGCGCTGCTGGCGGCGTCCTTCGCCTCCTCCGCGCTGGGCTGAGCCGTCGGTGCGGATGATCACGCGCCCACCGGTCGATCCGCTTCCTTCGCCTTGCGCGCATTGAACTTCTTCTGGCGCGGGTCGAAGGCGTCCCGGAGCCCGTCGCCGATGAAGTTGATCGTCAGGCAGATCAGCACGATGAAGATGCCCGGGAACCAGAACAGCCAGGGCCGGGTCTGGAAGGCCTCCTGATTCTGGCTGATAATCAGGCCCAGGGACACATCCGGTGCCTGCACGCCGAAGCCGATGAAGCTCAGGCCGGTCTCAAGGAGGATCGCCGCCGACATCAGCAGGGTGGTGTTCACGATGATGACGCCCACCGCATTGGGCAGGATGTGCTTGAAGATGATGCGGGCGTTGGAGGCCCCGGCAATCTTCGCCGCATCCACGAATTCCCTCTCGCGCAGGGAGAGGAACTCGCCGCGGACCAGCCGGGCCATGCCTGTCCACGCGAGCAGACCGAGGACGATCCCGAGGACAAAGACGTTGGCACCGGGGCCGAGTGAATCCCCGACGGTGCGGCCCAGGACCGCGGCCAGGACGATCAGCGGAATGATGATGACGATGTCGGTGATGCGCATCAGCACCGCCTCGGTCATGCCGCGGAAGTAGCCCGAGCAGGCGCCCACGACAACACCGACGATGCCCGAGATGGCCCCAATCAGGAGCATGATGATGATCGAATTCTGCGCCCCCCGCATGGTCAGGGCGAAATAGTCCCGGCCGATCGAATCCTGGCCGAAGGGGTGGTCGCCCCAGCTGAACGGTCCGGTGAACGTGGGAGCTCCCCCGTCGACCACCGGCAGGAACTGGGTGTGGTTGTACTTCCACCAGCCGGGGATGCCGGCGAACCCCAGCGAGGTGAAGGCCAGCAGGAAGATGAGGGCAAAGACCACCAGGCTGATAACGGCGGCGGTGTTGTCGAAGAAGCGCCGACGGACGATCTGGCCCTGCGACATGCCCTTCGTCTCGGGATCGGCGACCGGTCCCACTTCGCGTGGGGACGGGCCCACCTCGCCCCGGGGAGTCTCGGAGGAATCCTGGATGGTCATGCTTTCACCCTTACGCGTGGGTCAAGGACCGAATAGACAAGGTCGGCAATGAGGTTGAAGACAAGCGCCAGGATCCCGACCACGAGGAAGAAGCCCATGATGGGGTTCGGGTCCGTCCGGTGCAGGGCCTGCACGAACAGCTGGCCCATCCCGGAGAAGGCGAACACCTGCTCGGTGATGACGGCGCCGCCGATCAGTGCGCCGATGTCGAAGGCCACGAGGGTCGCCAGGGGGATCAGCGCATTCCGGAAGGCGTGGCGCATCACCACGGTCCGTTCGGACAGGCCCTTGGCCCGGGCCGTCCGGATGTAGTCCATGTTCATGATCTCGAGCATCGAGGCCCGTGAGTACCGGCTGTAGCTGGCCAGTGAGGCAAGGAGCAGCGCCAGGGTGGGCAGCAGCAGGTGGGTGAAGTTGTCGAGCCCCTGGATCCAGAAGTCCCCCTCGAGCCCCGGCGTCGACGCACCGATCGTCGCGATCGGCCGCCCGCGGATCCGGGAGTTCGAGACGTAGGACGGCCAGGTAACCATGAACCGGTCCAGGACGATCAGCCCGGCCATGAGGATCCCGGTCAGGGCGGCGGTGCGCATGCTCTGGGCGCGGTCGTACCCGCCGAGCAGATACCCGACGGCCATGCCGACGAGGACGGTGACCAGCGCCAGGAGCAGCATGAACCAGATCGTGGTCCCGGCTAGGAAGGGGTTGACGACGTAGTACGCCACAAGGCCCAGTGCCACCATGATCAGCGCCGAGTACAGGGCCTTGCGGTTCTTCAGCCCCGCGGTCAGCAGGGTGATGCCGTATGCGATGGCCACACCGAAGACGAGGATGACGATCGGACCGAGGCCCGGGCGCGTGAACCAGTCGATCAGGTTGAGGACCAAGAGGAGCCCACCCGCGGCGACCACCCCGATGACGAAGGCGAGCGCTTTCCGTCTGAGGGTGCCACCGGCAATGATCGTGAAGATCACCCCGCTGACCAGGGCCACGACGAGGATGCTCGACAGCGGGATGTCGGGATCGGTCAGGAAGTTGTTGAACCCGATGGCGCCGAACTCCTTGAGCAGCACCGCCAGCCAGAAGATCGGCAGGGAGAAGAAGAGGAAGGCCATGAAGGTGACACCGTAGTCGAGCCCGCTGTACTGGCGCAGTGCGGTGATGATGCCAAGGGAAATCCCGATGATGATCGCGAGAACGGTGGCCGCCGTCACGAGCATGATCGTATTGCCCACGGCCCGGGTGAGCGCATCCGTGACGGCCTCGCCCTGGATGCTTTGGCCGAGGTCACAGTTGCCGACGAAGGGCACTACACACTGGACTGCGCCGGACAGCCACCCAAAGTAGCGCAGCGGCGCCGGGGTGTTCAGGTCCAGCAGTTCGGTGCGGGCCTGGATGAGCTGCTCCCTGTTCGGGGCGCTGCTGGCGCGCAGGTCCTCGAGTGGGTCACCGGAGGCCGCAGTCAGCAGGTAAACGATGAACGAGGCGCCGAACAGGATTAGGACCGCTGTTGCTAGTCGCCGAACGATGTAGGTCACCATGCTTGCGGGGCCTCAATGTCTGGTTGCGGGTTTGCTGTGACTCTGGCTGCATTCTAATCCACACAATCAGCGGCGGCCCGTAATTGACGCGTCGCCCGGATCCACTTCTGCGTCCCCTGCCTCGTGGCGGAACGCAGGAAGGTGCCGGAACCTTGATGAGTCTGGTCCCGGCACCTCCCGTGGTGCGGTTAGAACTGCACTGGTGGTGTTACTGGACGACTTCCCATTCCCAGAAGTTCCACCAGATACCGGTCTGGTTCGGCATGTAGTCCATGCCGCTGACCTGGTCGGTGTGGGCATTGAGCCCGGGCAGCTGGAACAGCGGCAGTCCGTACTTGGACTCCCAGATCTTCTGGTCGATCTGGATCTGCAGGTCCTCCTGCTTGGCCGGATCGGTTTCGAGGATCAGCTCGTCCATCAGCTTGTCCGCCTCCGGATCGGAGAAACCGTTGAAGTTGGAACCCTGCTCGGAGCGGAAGATCTGCGGTACGCCGGCTACGCCGACCCCGGAGTTGATCCAGCCGAAGATGGTCGCATCGTAGGTTCCGTTGCCGAGGGCCGCGCCCCAGTCGGAGGCGCCCAGGCCGCCATCGACGATTTTGAACCCTGCCTGCGTGGCAGACTCCGCGATCAGCGTGTAGGCATCGAGGCGGTTCGGGTTGTCCCGGTTGTACATGATGCGTACCTCGGGGGTTGCACCGGCGAGAAGCTCCCGTGCGCCCTCGATGTCGGCCTCCGCGTACTCCTCGGACCCGTTGTTCTCGCGTGCCTCCTCGTAGCGTTCCTGGTCGGCGAGGAACAGCTGGGAATCCAGCGGCGCCGCGTCAGGGTTCAGCTTCTTGATGATCGTGTCGACGATCTGCTTCCGCGGAACCGTCTTCATGAAGGCTTCGCGGACGCTCTCCTCGGCGAACACACCGGAGAAGTTGAGGTCGAGGTGGTCGTAGGAGAGCTCGTTACCGCGGAGCACCTTGACTCCCTCGAGGCCCTCGAGCTGCTCAGCCGTGTCGGCCGAGGCCTGCGGGTTGATGATGTCGACCTCACCGTTTTGGAGGGCCTGCACCTGGGCGGGCGCCTCGCCGATGTACCGGATCGTGATTTCGTCGACCTTGGGCTCAGGGCCCCAGGTGTAATCTTCGTTGCGCACCAGGGTCATGCTCTGGTCCGGGGTCATGTCCGAGACGATGAAGGGGCCGTTCGAGAGGAAGAGCGAGGGATCCGAAGGCAGGGACTTGGTATCGAAGCCCGTGTTCCAGAAGTCGGCCACGGCCTGCAGCTCCGGGCGCTCCGCGGGCTTCTCGGGATCGCCCTCGGGTGCGGTCTGGATGAGCTCGATGAGCGCGTCCTCATCGGCAAGGCCGGCCTTCTCCGCGACCACGTGGGCGGGCATGCCGATACCGCCCTCGGTCATGGTTCCGAAAGCGACTTCGTAGTCGGAGTAGGGCTTCTCGTAGTTGAGCGTGATGGACCGGCCGTCGTCGCCGATCTCCGGTACGTCCGTCAGCCCGAGTCCGGTCGTGTCGCCGGCGTAGTCAAAGTAGGTCGCCCCGGACGTCACCTCTCCGGCGTCGTCGGTCTTGGCATCGTTGAAGTGCCCGGACCCGGCGGCCCAGGCCAGCAGCATGTCGCCTGCGTCGACGGGCTCGCCGTCGGACCACTTCACCTCTTCGTTGATCGTGTACTTCACGCTCAGCGGATCCTCGCTGAGGACCTCGTAGGTGCCGAAGTCCTCGTTGGGCACCACTTCAAGGTCGTTGTTGATGTAGTTGAAGCCGGCATGCGTGACGTAGGCGACGGTGCCGTTGATGTCGACGTTACCCTCAGCGGTCTGGTTGTTGAACGAGCTAAAGGCATTGACCTCGACCACGCGGATCTCGCCGCCGGTTGCTTCGCCTTCAGCGCCCTCATCGGTTTCAGTACCGGTGTTGGCAGCGCAGGCACTCAGTGCGAGTGCAGCTGCCGCCGCGACCCCCACAGCTTTGGAAGTACGTCCGAAACGCATTCCGCCTCCTATTTCTTGGTGTGGAATCAGTCCCATGTGGTGTTGCATGACGACCCGCGAGCCCTGAAGGTGGCGCGCCTCACATGATCTGAAGCCTAGTGGCGGAGAGTAACCAGAGGGTCTCGATTCCTTCAGCAGGGATATGTTGTTATCGAGATGCAATCAAAGAGGCCTATGGGACAGCGTCCGACAGGCTACTGCGGGTTGTCATATCCAATTCCTGGCGCCGCCGAGGCGCATTGTCGATCCGGGAAGTGGGCGCTAGTGTGGTCTCCGGCCGCCATATAGGTCTCGCAACGCTCATGGCGGTGGCGTTAAGGCCCGTCCGGTACGGGTACCGGACGGGCCCGCAACCGCCTCACCCAGCAGCCGTGGCAGCGCAGCCAGGACTGTCAGCGCAATATAGGACGACAGCACCGGTGAGGCCAGCAGGACCGCCGGTGCCAGGAGCCAGGGCCGGTTCCTGCGGGCGGCCACGACCACCAGGGCCGCGGCGAGTGCACACCTCAGCACGAAGCCAAGCCGGCTGTCCGGTGTCCCGTCGCGGTGCTCGAAGAGGAACCGCACCCACGCACGCCACAGGCCTGGTTCGATGAGGTAGGACACCCCCACCAGAAGTACCAAAACTCCGACGCCTCGGGCCAGTCCCCGCCAGTCGCCCCGCGCAGCGAACCAGAGAAGGCCCACCCCAGAAGTGACCTTGGTGAGAATAGGGAAAGCCCAAGCCTCCGGCCGGCGGGCACCCAGGACGATGGCGGCGGCCAGCAGGAGGTAGATGTTCCCGATAACCAGTTCGGGCACGCAGCACAGTGCAACCGGCACGGCCCAGCGATTGCGGAGCGGGCGCACAAGCCACAACAGGACGGCCGCGAGCAGTGCTATCCATAACGCGAGGAAACCCGGATATGGAAGCAGCGCCAAGGGGCGGACGGCCGCGAGGAATACCGGTGAATAGAGGTACGCATCCCGCTCCCCTGGCCGTTTGTCATAGGGCGGACCGCCCTGTGCTGCGGACCAATAGGCGTGGGTGTCCGATCCAAGATCTCCCTGGACGACGGCGCGGACAGCTGCAAACAGAGCAATAAATCCCAAGATCCACGCCGACATGAGCGCCGTGCGCATGAACAGCGGGAATCTGCGTGCGAAATCCGCTGCCCCAATCCCCGGCGCTCTCGGCGCGGACGCGTGCGGTCCCCATTTTTCCGACATGCCCCGATATTGCCACGCGCGTGCCGCCGCACCGCGCAGCGGCACTCCCTGGATATCGGGTGTAAGTGGAGTGACCGGCATGACCGCCCATCGACCCTCGCCGGAGTCCAGGCGCGGCAGGCGGCATGAGAAAGCCCCCAACCAGTCTCGCTTGGCCGGGGGCTTCGCAGCGGGCTAACGCCGCCTCAAACCAGGCGCCGACCGGAATCGTGGGGGATATTCTGTCGGCAACCTAGTCATCAGCAAGCTTTCCTTCTTCTGCGGCGTTAGTCAATTCGAGCTTCAGCGGAGCCGGGGATTGCAATTATGGACCTCCCGGCGGGATGAGGGCGGGCGGATCACGGCCCTGACCCGGGCCGGCGCGCTCACCCGGTACGGCTACGACGGCGCCGGGCAGCTGGTCGCTGCCAGCACCACCGCCCGACCTGCGTGACATCGGCCCCGGCGGCACCGGTCCGGTCCACCCGGGTGTGCTCGGTGAGGTACCCGCCCCGGTAGACCCATCCCTGCATCAGGTCCCCGGCCGTGGCCGAGACAAGGCGCCCCGAGGCGTCGCTCGAGCTGCCCGAAGATCACCAGCATGTCCGTCGGGGCCAGAACTCGCACCCTCACTCACCATGGCGCCACTCCTTCGCATCCGTGTTCTCCCAGCTCGTCCAAGCAACCAGACAGCCTCGAGACCACCAGACCGCCCTGATGCAGCCTTTGAAATTTCAACTACCCTCCATCAACGCACGGTAGTTACGTCTGCACATCGGGTCCACAACCCGCGGTGTCCCGTCGGTCAAGGTCCACTAAACGTCTCTTCGACGCGCCACCTCCCCTCGGCTGAAAGCCCTGCAAAGACTCAGGGTAACCACTCACCGCTTCCGGTCGACTAATGACGGCATCCAGTGCGCGGTCCGGGATAGGTCAGGAAAGCTAGCCGAACTTTAGATCCAGCACCTCTTCACCAGACGTCCATTCGAGCCCCGGATCGGGGCCCCTGTGGTGGAAAAAGCCCAGAAGGGCCTCCTTTGCGGTTTCCAGATCAACCACGACCCCGCTGGGCGCGAATGCAGGACCGGAGGGTATGCGGATTTCGGTTTCGCCCCTTCCGCCAAGCGAACCGAGGATCTGCCACGCGCTCTCCTCCTGGGACTTCGCTGCGCAGTGCACGATGAATCCGGTTGCCGCACTACCCATCGCTTCGAACAACCCCTCATTGCGCTCAACATAGAAGCGCCCTGCGTGCGCGCTGTCCCACGCTGAGAGCACAGCCGTCGACACTGCCTTTGCGCTGTCTGTGCGCGGCTCCTCGACACCATTGACGACCCACACGTCACGCAAGGCTCTGGGCCTGCTCTCGAGATAGCCCAGGCGAACGACGTTACCCACCATCACCCCAATGGCGTTGGCCGGTATCAGCACCGGCCACAGGCTCGACCAGGGCCCAGAAAGCTGGGAGAAAAGAGCACACTCTCCCACGATAAGGACGATGAAAACCGCCATCACCAGGTTTTCCCGAAAAAGCCCCCGGGCCAAACCGCCCCCTACGAGGCCGAGAACAAGCAGCGCTGCGATTTCAAGGCCGTGGGAGCCATTGCTCAGTGAGAAAACAGAGAAAAAAATCGCTACCGCGAAAACCAGTGCCGTAACCAGAAGAGTCCAGGTCCCGCGCACAAACCGTCCAAGCGACATTGAACCCTGCGTATCTCTCATATCCTCAATCACCCGTAACTTGAAATCTTGCGAGGTCGAATCCGCCGCCGACGAAAGCACCCATGACTCCTGACCGTACTAGCGCCCTTCCATTCACACCGCCGCGAAGCCCGGATAGAGTGCTGGGGTTCGTCCAGGCAGCCTGAGACAGAGTACTTGATGGAGAAGGACCACCAGGCAGGTGAGTCAGGCCACCCCCAATAGCAGCAGACCAGAGCACGTCGTCAAACTCAAGCTGCTCCCCGGAGATCGCCTTATCCGCCGAGCGCCGCCGGCAGGGCTGTGAGAGCACCCACCTGGCGCAGCGTGCTGTGCGGGGCCAGAAGGGCGATTCCTCCCACCACGACTGCCGGCGCCGCCACGAATGCCGTCACCCAGTGCGGATGCCCGCGCAGGTAGGACCATACCGCGGCAGCCAGCGATGCGGCGGAGCCGCCGAGGATGTAGAGGTTCCCGACTCGGGCGTCCTTCTCAAAATCCGGCAACGGACGGTTTTCCCCCTATGAAGAAACTCGTCCATAGACCGATCGCCATCAGCACGACGGACACCAAGACCAGAATTGACCACAGGATGGCTCCTGGCCATCCTCGATGACGGATTGGAGCAAATCCTGAGCTCATGGCCGACCAACCTCTCCGTCACTGGACGAATCTCTCTACCGCTGTGTGCAAGCTGCCATCGTTGAGCGTCAGGTCAAACACCTGCAGGTTCCGGCCAACCGGCTTCGGTCTTCCATACATGCTGCACCTCTGGCTTAGCGCATCGTAGCTCAGGCTCCCAGCCCCAGCCCCAGCCCCACCTAGGCCTCAGGGTGTCATCAAGCGGGTACCCTCGGCCTGATTGCCTTTCTCCCGTTCCCTGCCGAACGACGATTTCGGGTCCGTCAGAAAGTTCCCCAACGCCGTGCCGGCGGCGAAGACTGTATGGGCGGGGCGGGATACCGTTGGGGCATGGCCGAAATTCAAGGTCTCGACAAGCTGCTGACCGCGCTGAACGCCGGGGAGACGATCCCCGGAGGTTCACCGCACCATGAGGCAATGCACGCCGCGAGCCAGGAGTCGCTGCGCATCACCGCCGAGCTCAACGGGCGGTACCACTCCCCCGGAGAGGTGCGGGCCCTGATCAGCGAGCTGACCGGGCGCGAGGTCCCCGAGTCCTTCCAACTCTTCCCGCCGTTCAGCGCCGACTTCGGCAAGAACATCCGATTCGGCACGGAGGTGTTTGTCAACAGCGGCTGCCGGTTTCAGGACCAGGGCGGTATCGACATCGGCGATGGGTCCCTCATCGGTCACAACGCCGTCATCACGACCTTGAACCACGACATGCTGCCAAGCCGACGAGCCGACATGCACCCGGCCCGCGTGGTGATTGGCAAGGGCGTGTGGTTCGGGGCCAACGTGACGGTGTTGCCAGGGGTGACCGTCGGCGATGGGGCTGTAGTGGGCGCGGGCGCAGTCGTCACCAAGGACGTTCCCGCGGGGGCCGTGGTCGTCGGTGTGCCGGCAAAGCAGGTGGGCACGGTTCCGGAAGGGTGATTCCCTGACCGGGAAGTGGGACACCCGCGGCGGCGAAGAATTGAGACACCCTACTATTGCTGGCGCTATTCGTTCCTTGCCCGGATTCCATACACCAGCTCGACCAGACCCTGGTCGTACGCTGTCGCGCTCTGAAGGGTCAGCACGTTCGGGTCCTGCCCCGGCGGAAAGACGCCCCGGCCCGCGCCTATGGCGATCGGCATCACCACGAGCCTCACCGAGTCCACGACGCCCGCGGCCAGAAACGTCGCTGCCAGGGTGAGGCTTCCCCAGACCACGACGTCCCCGCCGGTCTCGGCCTTGATCCGCCTGATCGCTTCGATCGGGTCACCGGATTCGATGGCCGCCTCCGCCATGTCTCCCCATGGGGCTTTCGTCAGGTGGCGGGAAAAAACGACGCGGTGGAGCGAGTTCAGTGATGGCGCGATGATCTCGCCTTCGGACGCAGACGTCGGCCAGTACCCGACAAACATACGGTAGGTGTTTGCCCCGAGGACCATCGTGTCAACTGTCTCCAGCCATTCCAGTTGGTTGCGGTCGAACTCCGCGGTGCCTCCGTCAAGGAGCTCATAGAAGTTGAACTCATTGTTGGCGTCGGCCGCGAAACCGTCGGCGCTGACAAAGTCCTGGACGATCAGTTGCCCCATGACCTGCTCCTCGCTCCCATGTCGTCGAGACTCTACGCCGTGGCCTCTCCCCCATCAACCCCTCCGCAGGGCGGGCCGAGCCAGCCCTCTGATGAGCAGTTTGACCACGCGGGCGGCGTCGTACTGCGGATCCTTGCCGTCGCCGGTGCATAGATTGCCAACCCCGGCGCATGAGTTCATATGCGCTTATCTCCGAGTCGGTTTCCCCTGCTGCCACAGCTGCTTGGAGCAGATGTGCGCACACCGGCACCAGCCGATCAACGAAGTAGGCGTGCAGGGCTGGCACTTTGCAAGTGCGCGCCGGGGCACGATGCCGCCGGATGCCGTTTGTTGGTCGGAGGTGTCGATTCGGTGAGCGAATGCCGGGAGCACCAGGCTCAGGAGCAGGCGAGTTGACCCTGTTCTGTGAACACAGTTTCTAATCATTGGCGGGAACCGAAACGCCATGATCCCTTTCCGCTCCCGGAAACTCCGTGACCCAGCTTGCCCGCGTATCCGAGGACGACGGTTTACAAACCAACCTTCATCTGGGAACACGCGGTGCCCAGATGTGCGGAAAAAGACATTCACTCCTGAATCGATGAGAAGGATTGGCCCATGATTGAAGCCCAGACCCTTACGAAGCGCTATGGCGCGAAAACGGCGGTGGACTCCGTGTCATTCACCGTCCAGCCGGGGAAGGTGACCGGATTCCTGGGCCCGAACGGGGCGGGGAAGTCCACCACGATGCGCATGATCATGGGTTTGGATAATCCCAGCGGCGGACAGGTGATCATCAACGGCCGGCCCTACGCGAAGCACAAGGCCCCGCTGCACGAGGTCGGGGCGCTGCTCGATGCCAAGGCAGTCCACACCAAGCGCTCTGCGTATAACCATCTGCGGGCGATGGCGGCTACCCACGGCATCCCGGACTCCCGGGTCAATGAGGTCATTGAGCTCACCGGGCTGGGCGCGGTCGCGAAAAAACGGGTGGGCGGGTTCTCCCTGGGCATGGGCCAGCGCCTGGGCATCGCGGTGGCCCTGCTGGGGGATCCCCAGACGGTGATCCTGGACGAGCCGATCAACGGCCTCGATCCCGAGGGCGTCCAGTGGGTCCGCCACCTCGCCCGGGACCTGGCCGCCGAGGGCCGGACGGTCTTCCTGTCCTCGCACCTGATGTCCGAGATGGCCCTGACGGCCGATCATCTGATCGTGATCGGCCGCGGACGGATCATCGCCGACGCCCCGATCCAGGACGTCATCGACGGCCAGAGCAAGGCCCGGGTCCGGGTGCGCGCCGTCCGGCCGCAGGACCTGCTCGGTCCCCTTGCCGGCGACGGCGTCAGCTCCCAGGTCCTGGAACCTGAACTGATCGAGATCACCGGCGTCGACCCGCGCCGGATCGCCGAGACCGCCCTGCGCGAACGCGTCCTGGTCTACGAACTGACCCCCCTGCAGCTGTCCCTGGAGGACGCCTACATGCAGCTCACCCAGGCCGAGGTCGAATACCAGTCCCACACCCTCTCCCCCACCGCTCCGGACACCACCGAGGACGCCACCCAGAGCACCATCCCAGTGGAAGGACGCTGACCATGAGCACACACACAACCACATTGCTCTCACCAGCCAGGCACGCCCCCCGGCGTGGGTCCGGCATCACCTTCCCCCGGGTGCTTCGATCCGAATGGATCAAAGTCACCACGGTGCGCTCGACCGTGATCCTGATCATGTCGACCGTTCTGGTCATGGTCGGTCTTGCCGCGCTGGCCGCCTGGGGATACGCCCAGCTCGCGGAGTCGATCAATGACGGCAGTGTTCCTGCCAATTTCGAGGCGCAGGGCCCCGGCAACCCCGCCGATGCTGCGCTCACCACACCACCGTCCGGACTGATCTTCGGGCAACTGCTCGTCGCCTCTCTGGCGGTGGTCCTGATCGCCTCCGAGTGGGCGACGGGAATGATCCGCTCCACCATGGTCGCGGTCCCCGGGCGCACCCCGGCGCTCCTGGCCAAGACGGTCGTCGTCGCGGCCGTCTCGTTCCTCGTGGGCCTGCTCAGCGCCCTGGTGTCCTACCTGATCGCCCAACCCATCCTCGGAAGCCAGGACATCGAATTCGCCCTCACCGAGGACGGCGTCCTAGCGAGCATCATCAACACCGGGACGTTCCTGGCCTTCGTAGCGGTTATCTCCATTTCCCTGGGAATCCTGCTGCGCAACACCGCCGGCGGCGTGGTCACGGCCGTCGGCCTCTTCTTCGTCCTGCCGGTCATCATGCAACTCCTGTCGGGTCTGACCGACTGGGTTCCCGACGCTGCACGTTTCCTGCCTGGGGAGGCAGGCAACCAGATGGTGGCCGTCACCGCGGCCGAGGGAGCCCTGACTCAGGTCCAGGGCGGGCTTGTCATGGGCGCCTGGTCGCTGGCATTCCTCGCCGCTGCCCTCATCGTCACCAGAAAACGCGACGTCTAGGGAACCTCCCCCACCCCTGGCCAAGGCCAGGGCCACAAATCCTCGGTGAGGGAACCACAGAGCGAACGCTGAGGGACCCTCACCGGGCCTGCCGCACCGTCTCGGCAGCGGCGCCAACGGCCCGATCTTCCGATTGGAGTGCACCCCTTCCCGCCGTCGTGTGTTCCATATGCCTCCTGTTCGATGTTGCCGATACATCGTGCCAGCCAGCGCTGCCGACGCTGGAACGTGGGTCTGGTCACACGCCCTTGACCGTGTTGTTGGAACAGGGTCTTCAATGACGAGTGCATAGCATTCAGGGCCTTCGCATGAGGGCCCCAACCAAAAACACCGTCGAGCTGATCCCGACGGGGAACTCAAGGAGATAAGCATGTCCAGTCCGTATGAAGGCCTCCAGGAATTCGTGAATCAGGTGCCGGACGTCCTGCAGCCGCTGGGTGTGGCTCTCGTCGGGATGATCCCTTATGTCGAAGGCGAGGGCTCGGCAGCCTTGGGTATTCTCGCGGGAGTCGACCCGATTGTTGCAGGGCTCGCCGGCGCCGGGGGCAACTTCCTCAGCGTACTGGTGGTGGTGCTGCTGAGCTCGCGGGTCCGCGAGAGGGTTGTCGCGTGGCGGGCAGGCGGCGGCGAATCCGACGGCGGCACCATCCGAACGCTTGAGACCGACACCTCGAAATCGACATCCCCGCCGACCCGGCGGGCCAAGGGTCAACGCCGCCTGCGGGGATGGCTATCCAGGTTTGGTGTGCCGGGGGCAAGCATGCTGGCGCCGCTGGCCCTTCCTACGCAACTGACTGCAGCGTTCTTCGTGGCATCAGGGGTGAGCAAGCGACGGGTGCTGCTGTGGCAGGCGATCGCCATCGTCGTGTGGACCGCCGCCGTCGCCGCGGCCGCGACCGGAGTACTGGGCCTGCTGGGCTGGTAGGGCGTTCCGACGGCCGGCAGTCGATATCAACTTCAGGGGGTGACCCCTGTGAAAGTCTTCATTTTTGGTGTCAGCGGTGCCCCAGGTGAGCCGGCAGAATCTGGAATTCACCAGCGGCCAGACGCCGATCGTCGATGCGGTCCGATCAATCATCCAGGGCCGGCCAATGTCGGGGAACCCCTCCCTCGAGCGTGTGGTGAGAACATAGTGACCAATCAATCGAAAGCCGGATGACGGACCCGCGGTGGTGCGCATCGATATCCAACTGCCGAGGATGAGCCAGGGAGGAGGTCCCGGGATGGGTTGGAGTACCCGGGAAATCGCTGATCTGGCGGGAACGACAGTGAACACCGTGCGTCACTATCATCGGGTCGGTCTTCTCGAGCAGCCGGACCGGATGTCCAATGGCTACAAGCAATACCAGGTCAGACACCTCGTTCGTCTCCTGAGGATCCGGCGCCTGCGCGACCTGGGTGTACCGCTGGACCAGATCGACGAGGTGGCAGTAGATAGCGACTCGTCTTCGGAGGCGTTACGGGCAATCGACAGCGACCTGCGGGTGAGCATCGAACGATTGCAGCGCGCTAGGGCCGAGATCCAGGCCATCCTTCACGGATCGACGGTGACGGACGTTCCCCCGGGGTTCGAGGACGTTGGAGCCCGCATGTCGGAGGCGGACCGGTCCCTGGTGCTGATCTATTCCCAGCTCTACAGCGACGAGGCGATGAGTGACCTGCGGGACATGCAGGAGGCGGACCCGGAGCAGCTGAGCTCGGACCTCGATGCGCTGCCACCCGACGCGGACGAGGATGTGCGCCAGGAACTTGCTGAACGGTACGCGCCCACGATTGCCAAGGCACTCAAGGACTATTCCTGGCTGAGCAACCCGAAAGGCCACGTGACCAAAAGCGCCGACGTCACCCGGGACACCGTTGTCGAGGCAATCCACGCCCTCTACAACCCCGCCCAGCGCGACGTCATTGTCCGTGCCAGCATTATCGCCGACGGCCTTCTGCGCAGCGCGGACCCCCATTCAGAGGGCGACGGGCCTACGCCCTGAGGCTGGCTGCCGCTTCTGGCAGTATTCGCGCTGGCGCCACCTCGCCGACGGGGGCGGGCGGGCGCGTGTTCGCCCTCTGCACCCGCATGTTGAAGCGGAACTCCTGGTCCCGGGCCGGATAGCCTTACATACCATGAGCGCCAGGGGCACCGGCGCACGGGTTCTGCCGTAAGGTCTGGCAGCCGGGCCGTCCCGAGACCCGACGAACGTACCGGCTGACCGTGACGAGACCCGGATTTTGGACGGCTCGTGGCCGACGGTGTGGTCCACCGGCTCCTTGAGGAGCGATCTTCCCTAGCGACCCAGCGCGCGGCCAATCTGCCGGATGGCGGCATCATAGGCCGCATCCCATGCCCAACCAGCCGCCGGTGCACCGGCCAGTTCCAGTGACACCAGCCCGTGGACTTGGCCCCATACAACGCCGACCATCGAGGCGGTCTCATCATCCGGTGCTCCGGGCAGCGCTGCGGCGACCGCGCCGAAAAGCGGCGCGATCGATGGCTCAGCGGCACCCGGCGTCGGCTGGCAGGGCACCTGGCCGGCCAGTGAGCCGCCGAACATGAGGCCGTAGAGGATCGGATGCTCCAGCGCCCAGGTCCGGTAGGCCCGGCCCAATGATTCGAGGCCGCCAGCGGCGGCCGCTTGTTGGGAGGCGGCAAAGGAAGCGAAGCCGTCGTCAAGCACGGCAGTCAATAGCTCCGCCTTGCCCCCGAAGAGTGCATACACCGCCGTCGTCGACGTCCCAGCGGTCGCGGCAATAGTACGCAACGATACGGAGGCGACGCCGTCACGGCTGATTAGGAAGGCTGCGGTGTCAAGTAGCCTGCGACGCAGGCTCTCATCGTGGACTATGGGTCTTGCCATAGGACCAGTATTCCATAACACTGTTCTGTAACACTGTTATGAGAGGAAAACGCATGTCGGAACGAGTGCACGCGGGACGTTTCACTGCCAATCCCGGGGGTGGTCCGGTGACTGTCTTCCTGATCGGGATGCGCGCCAACCGGTGGTGGAAGTTCGGCAAGGTGGCACGAGTAGGGGCGGCCATGCCCAAGATGCTTGCCCACCTGGCCAATACGCCCGAGGCCGGGTTGCTGAGTTACCAGCAATGGTTCGGGCGGACGACCATCATGGTCAGCTACTGGAAGAGCCCGGAGCATCTGCAGCGGTTCGCGGCCGATCGATCGGCGCCGCACCTTGAGCCCTGGCGCCGGTTCATGCGCGAATCCGTCGGTACCGGAGACGTCGGCGTATGGCACGAAACCTACGAGACGATGCCGGGTGGCAGGGAAAGCGTGTATAGCGATATGCCGGTCGTCGGGCTCGCAGCGGCCACCGGCCACGTGCCGGTGGGAGCGGGACTGAACACCGCGCGCCAGCGTTTGGCGGCGGACGAGGTCAGCCGGCATCTGCCCGGATGAGCCGGGGAACGAAGGCAAATGTGCTGCCCCGCCTTCTCCGGTTCGATCCGGCCGGGTGAGGACAGCCTGCGCTCGCGCGCATGAAGCGTCAGAGCACACCGATCACATGAACCGGTGTGCCCGAATGCGTCCGCAGTTCACCGCAGCCGAGCCACAGCTCAAGCCGGGCGGGGCTATACGTCGAAGCGGAACTCCACTACATTACGTAGCTGAATAACCTGACACCGCGCCCCGGAAGCCTACAGGAGGCTTCCGGCGCGGCTTCGGATCGTCAGTCACTAAGTTTGGCTTCGAAGTAGCCCGTGACCCATTCCTGGAGCTGGTCGATGGTCCAGACTGGGGTGGCGACGAGGAGCACCTCGCGGTCTTCCCGGCCGACGCCGGTGATCCCGTCCTCCTTAGCCAGGGTTTGGGCCATGCGGTCCACCACCCGGGAGTGCTCGTGGGCGATGCCCTCGCGCAAGGACGCCTCAAGTTCACGCCTGCGCAGCGCGTCCTCGCCTAGGTCCTCCACCTCAACGAGCGGTTCATCCCCGCCCGCCGCATCCTCGCTGGTCCCGTTGAGTTGCTCGATGGACGCCGCGGCCATTTGAGCCAGCTCGTCGTCATCCGAAGAGAACAGCCCTTCGGCCAGGCCTCGCGCAAGTCCTGGAAGGAGGTGGGCAAGGGCAACCTCCTCGCCGTCACGGGCAAGCACCGGGTAGTTCTGCCACATAAAGGACCCCAACCGGTGATATCCGAGCCGCCACTGCGCGCCGGGGGCCTCGTGTTCCACGACCCGGCACAGGTAGGAGGTAACTCCATCGATGATCGCGATCGACTCCGGCGACAGGGTCGGCTCCATACCGAGTTGAAAGCGAAGCCACGAGTGAACGGCCAAGGCATCAGGCTGCCCGGTTTCCACCGTCCGCACTGTCCATAACGGTTTTACCCGGCGCCAGAGGGGAATCAGGCTTTCAACCGTCCCGTCGAGATTGACAATGTCCTCTGAGCGCTCGGCCAGGAGCTGGATCAGGTGCTCAAGTGCCTGCGGCCGCTCGTCAAGGAACTCGGCCAGCGCCGCGGCAGCCTCCTGCTTTTTCATCTTTGCGTACAACGTCATGGCGAATGAATAACAAAGTTGATGCCGTTCTCCTCAAGCAGGTCCAGGATACGGGGGTCCGCACCGATGGTTCCTGACCGGTCGCTCGCGACAAAGTGCCACACCGCACCTTTGATTCAACCATCGAGTGGCCGCCCATACGGGTAGTCCACCCACGGGCCTGGGATGCCATCACCAGCCACCGCCTCGGCACCATTCATCACCATCCAGTAGTCAGCTGGATAACGGGAACCTTCCAGCACTTCATTCGGATTTATGTTGCTTCGAATTTCACCATTCCGGAATCGAACATCATAAACAAAATATCCCTTTCCGAAAATTGGAGAGCGACGCTTTCTGGTCACCCTCGTTGCTCTAACATGAACTGGTAGATCCATCAGGCGTGCTCCCTACTTCTGAATATTTCCACGGAGACTATGAGCTCGATTCCGGCCGAGGGCATTCCTATACCGCTGTCAAGAGTGTATTCATGGGTTGAGCGTGGCTGGGTCGGGACACGATTGGATGCCGTGGCACTGCAGTTCGCCCCCATAAAACGACGACCGGCCCCGAACCTACCGAGGCAGGCGGAGCCGGTCGCTGTGCGAATCGCTTAGTTCACAGGGGAATTCCCGGGCAACCTCGTTACATAGAAATCCAAAACTCAGACATTAAATCTAAATTCAACCACGTCGCCGTCGGCCATCACGTATTCCTTGCCTTCGATGCGCACCTTGCCCTTGGCCTTTGCCTCGGCCATCGACCGGGCGGCCATGAGGTCCTCGAAGTGCACAACTTCGGCCTTGATGAAGCCGCGCTGGAAGTCTGAGTGGATCACGCCTGCCGCCTCCGGCGCAGTGGCACCCTTCTTGATGGTCCAGGCCCGGGTCTCCTTCGGGCCGGCGGTGAGGTAGGTCTGCAGGCCGAGGGTGTGGAAGCCGACGCGCGCCAGCTGGTCCAGCCCGGACTCCTCCTGGCCGTTCATCTCGAGCATCTCGCGGGCCTCGGCCTCGTCGAGCTCCACCAGGTCAGCCTCGAGCTTGGCGTCGAGGAAGATCGAGTCCGCCGGGGCGACGAGGGCCCGCAGCTCCTCCTGGCGCTCCGGGTTGCCGAGGACGGCGTCGTCGACATTGAAGACGTAGATGAAGGGCTTGGCGGTGAGCAGGCTCAGCTCGCGCAGGTGCTCCATCTCGAGCTTGTCGCTCTTGATCGAAGCGAAGATCGTGTCACCGCGCTCGAGCACCGCCTGGGCTGCCTGCATGGCGGCGAGCTGCGCGGCCTCGCGCTTCTTGATCTTCACTTCCTTCTCGACGCGCGGGATCGCCTTCTCTAGGGTCTGCAGGTCGGCGAGGATCAGCTCGGTGTTGATGGTCTCCATGTCGGAGCGGGGGTCGACCTTGCCGTCGACGTGGACGACGTCGGGGTCGTCGAAGACTCTGATGACCTGGGCGATGGCCTCGGCCTCGCGGATGTTCGCCAGGAACTGGTTGCCCAGCCCCTCCCCCTCCGAGGCGCCCTTGACGATACCGGCGATGTCGACGAAGGAGACGGTCGCCGGGAGGATCTGCTTGGACCCGAACACCTCGGCGAGCTGCGCCAGGCGCGGGTCGGGAAGGTTGACCACGCCGACGTTCGGCTCGATCGTCGCAAACGGGTAGTTCGCCGCCAGCACGTTGTTGCGGGTCAGCGCATTGAAAAGGGTTGATTTGCCGACGTTGGGCAGTCCGACGATGCCAATAGTAAGAGCCACGGGAGTACAGTCTACCGGCCCGGACGCACGGCGCCGCCGGGGAGCCTTCCCGGAAATGTCGGCGCTTCCTGCGACAGTGATTTCATGGACGGTTTCACGCTTGTGCTCGTAATCCTCGCTTTTGTACTTGGCTGCATCGCCGGTGCTTTCCTCATCGCCTTCCGCGGGCGTGGACAGTCGGATCAGCTGCGGGAGGAACTCGACGACGCCGTACACCGGCTGGGCAGTGCGACGGCGTCACTGGCCGCGGCGACGGCGGAGAAGGACCTGCTCGCGTCCCAGAACCGGGCCCTGACGGCACGGTCGTCCGAGGAGACCAACGTGCTGCGGGCCCTGGCACCCGTCGCGGAGAAGCTTACCCAGGTCCAGCGCCAGGTGGGACTGCTGGAGCGGGACCGCGTCGAGCAGTACGGACAGCTGGCCCAGCAGCTGCAGGAGGCGCGCGACGCCGACGCCCGGCTCCTCTCGACCACCCATTCCCTCGCGGCTGCCCTGCGCAGCAACAGCGCCCGCGGCCAGTGGGGCGAGGTGCAGCTGCGCCGGGTGGTGGAAGCCGCCGGGATGCTGGCGCGCGTCGACTTCATCGAACAGGCGACCCTGGCCCGCACCGCGGTCGCCGAGAACGCCCCCTCCGGAGGCGCCGGCTCGACGTCGCGGCCCGACATGGTGGTGCAGCTTCCCGGCAACAAACAGCTGGTGATCGACGCGAAGGTGCCCCTGAGCGCCTTCCTCCAGGCCCAGGAACTTGACGAGGACGGACCGGAGGCGGCGGGCCGCGAGTCCGAGCGTGCCGCCCTGCTCCAGCAGCACGCCAAAGCCCTGCGCGCGCACATCGACACCCTGGCGAAGAAGAAGTACTGGGAGGGCACCAACAACTCCCCCGAGCTCGTCATCTGCTTCATCCCGGTCGAGTCGATCCTGGCCTCTGCCCTGCGCGCCGACCCGGGGTTGCTCGACTACGCCTTCAGCCGCAACGTTGCCCTCGCCTCCCCTGTCTCGCTCCTGGCGATCCTCAAGAGTGCTGCGTTCAGCTGGCGGCAGGAGGTTCTCACCGACAACGCCCGCGAGCTCTTCGAACTGTCCCGCCAGCTCTACGAACGGCTGGGCACCATGGGCGGGCACGTCGCCAAGCTCGGCTCCTCGCTCAAGGCGTCGGTCGAAAAGTACAACTCGTTCGTCGGCACCCTCGAGACCCGGGTGCTGCCCACGGCGCGGCGCATCGGCGCCTTCGACGCGGCGTCCCTCGACGCCAATCCGGCCGGCGCGGAAGCGGGCCCGGACAAGAGTGCCTTCTCCGGGGTGCAGGCGGTCGAGGCGACTCCCCGGCTGCTGGGCGCACCCGAACTGGTCGACGGCGCCGATACCGGCGGCGACGCCGGCAGCCCGGCTGCATTCGACTGGCGGCAGGGCACGGCGGGAATCAGCGGTGACGGCCCGGCTTCCCTCGACCGGGGCGCACCGGACGCCCCCGTGGAGCGCAGCGCCTAGTCCGACCTCAGCTAGTTCAACCTCAGCACGTGAGCAGGCGGCGGGCGTCTGGGAAGCTGCCCGGGCTGAGGGCAGATTGCCGGCGCAGGCTTCACGCCGCACCCGGGGTATGCAAGAATTCCGGCCATGAGCGCGAACAACGCTGATTCCAGCACCAGAGTCCCTTTTTGGATCGTGCTGGCCGGCGTCGGCGCCGGCGCTTTTTGGGCACTGGTCGGCGTCGCGGTCGGAGCCCTGGTCTCCCGCCGGCGGCGGGACAGGCCCGCCCTCGCAGGAGCGACGCCGCTGCCGTGGCGCCGCCGCCCCTTCAGGTCAGGGGTGCTCAAGCGGCGGTGACACCGGTCCACGCGCAGGTCCCGTGCCGGAGCCGGCCGGGACGCGGCAGCTAGTTCGAGGTTCCGGGAGCCCGGCGCACGCCGCGCCCGCCCCGGCCCTGGGAGGAATCCCCCATGGCCTTGAGCGCTGAGCGGATCTCCTTCGGGAGGGAGAAGATGATGTCCTCCTGCGCGGTGACGACCTCCTCGACCTGGCCGTACCCGTAGTCGGCGAGCAGCCGCAGCACGTCCTGGACCAGGTTCTCGGGCACCGAGGCGCCCGAGGAAACTCCCACGGTCTTCACGCCTTCGAACCAGGACTCGTCGACCTGGTTGGCGAAGTCCACGCGGTGCGCGGCCTTCGCTCCGTATTCGAGGGCAACCTCGACCAGACGGACCGAGTTGGAGGAGTTGGCGGAGCCGACGACGATCACGAGGTCCGACGACGGGGCGATCTTCTTGATTGCCGCCTGCCGGTTGGAGGTGGCGTAGCAGATGTCATCGCTGGGCGGATCCTGCAGCGTCGGGAACCGCTCCTTGAGCAGGTTCACCGTGTGCATCGTCTCGTCGACGCTCAGGGTGGTCTGGGAGAGCCAGATCAGCCGCTCGGGATCGCGGACCTGGACCTTATCGACGTCCTCGGGCCCGTTGACGATCTGGATGTGCTCGGGCGCCTCGCCCGCGGTTCCCTCGACCTCCTCGTGGCCCTCGTGTCCGATCAGGAGGATATCGAAGTCGTCGCGGGCAAAGCGCTGGGCCTCACGGTGGACCTTCGTGACCAGCGGGCACGTCGCGTCGATGGTCCGCAGGCCCCGGTCCTCGGCCGACTGGACCACCGCTGGCGAAACCCCGTGCGCGGAGAAGACGAGCAGCGCGCCTTCGGGGACCTCGTCGGTTTCCTCGACGAAGATGGCACCCTTGGCCTCCAGGGTCGAGACCACGTGGAGGTTGTGGACAATCTGCTTGCGGACGTAGACCGGCGGGCCGTAGTGCTCGAGGGCCTTCTCGACAGCGATGACCGCACGGTCGACCCCGGCGCAGTATCCGCGCGGTGCCGCGAGCAGCACCTGGCGCGTGCCCTCGACCGGAGCGGCGGCGTGCACGTCTTCGGGAGAGCGGCGCCTGCGCGGCACCATGGGCATGGGGACCTGGACTGCTGTGCTGGTCATGGTTCAATGCTAACGGCTCCGCCTGCCCAGCGGTCCGCCGGGTGGTGTGGCCTAGCGCATACTCCGGCGCCCGACGGTAAACCGCAGGGCCGCGCCCACGGCGAGCACCACGAGCCCGCCGGCAATGACGGGCACGCTGGCCTCGGCCAGGTCGGCCGAAACCCTGCCGGCGAAGCCGCGGACGAAGACCTGGGCGACGGCGCTGGGCCCGGCGGCGCCAGCGGCGGCATCCGGGATCAGGCCCGTCCCGAACCAGCCAAGGAAGCCGAGCCCCGCGCCGCCAAGCCCAAGCAGGGCGAGGGTCGTCGAGCGTTTCCGGGCGAGGGTCAGGGCGAGCGCCGCGCAGAGGCCGGCCCCCAAGGCGAACACGGGCCACAGCTGGGCGATCCTGCTCACCAGGCTCAGGTAGCCGCCGCGCTCGAGCCGGCCCACCTCCACCGTCGTGTTCGAGGGCACGGGCACGTTGATGCCCAGACCGGTGCCGACCTCCTTGGAGAGCAGCCCGGCCAGGGGCTTGAGATCGAGGGAGACCACGGCGGGGACCGGCTCAGTGGGGTCCGCCGGCGCAGTGGAGAGGGTCAGCCGGTGGGAGATGCGCAGGGTCTCCTCCCAGGCCCGGGGGTAGCCGGACATGCGGGTCACCGAGATGGCTGCATTCTCGAGGGCAGGGCGCACGAGGTTCTGCAGGGGCCCCGGCAGCCCTGCGCCCCTCGACACCTCCCCGGCGAGCGCCCCGGTCAGGGCCTGCTGGAATTCGGTGTCCGCGGCCAGCGGGCGGGCAAGGTCGACGAAACCCTGCTGGTCGACCAGCCGGCTCTCCGTCCAGGCCGCGGAGAGCGCCCCGGCGCCAAGCGCCAGCGCGGAAAGGCCGAAAAAGGCGGAAGCCAGGGTGCGCATACGGTCCTTGCGTCGGGTGGGTGTTCGAAAAACAGGTTATGCCCTTTCGAACCCGCCGGGCACCGATTCCGTGGGCCCGGCGTCCCACGGCCCGGGCGCGCCGCAGTTTCCCCATCCGGCGCTCCGGGCAGGCGCTGTCGTGGGAAGCTGGTAGACATAAGTCCTTGGACAGGACAGTACGGGCCCCGCCACCGCAGCGGAACGGCCGCAGCCGCAGCGTCGGCACCCAGACAGCAAGGTGAGGAGCAGCGCGCCGATGACCACCGAAGGCACAATGCCGTACGGGGACCGAATTGCGGCACCGGTTGAGCCGGGAGCCCGCACAACCCTGCCGGCCACGGCCGCGGAGACCTCCGCCGCGACCCCATGGCCCCTGCACATCCTGTCGGAAAAGCTCAAGGCGCACATCGACCGTGCCCCCGCCGCCTGGGTCGAGGGCCAGGTCATCGAATTCAACCGCCGCTCCGGGCTGTCCTTCCTCACGCTCCGGGATGTCGACGCCGAGGTGTCCCTGTCGGTGACGGTCTTCAGCAGTGTGCTGGACCGGCTCGCCCTGCCCCTTGAGCAGGGCACGCGCGTCGTCGCCCAGTTGAAGGCCGACTTCTGGGTCAAGACGGGCCGGCTCTCCATGCAGGCCCGGGACATCCGCCCCGTCGGACTCGGGGACCTGCTCGCCAGGATCGAGCGCCTGCGCCGGCTGCTGAGCGCCGAGGGTCTCTTCTCGGCGCAGCGGAAGCGGCGGCTTCCACTGCTCCCGCACCGCATCGGGCTCATCACCGGCCGCGGCTCCGATGCCATGAAGGACGTGATGCGCAATGCCGCCCTGCGCTGGCCGGCCGTGGACTTCGAGGTGCGCGAGGTGGCCGTGCAGGGCCCCGGGAGTGTGCCCCAGGTGACCGCCGCGCTGGCCGAACTCGATGCCATGGCCGAGGTCGACGTGATCATCATTGCCCGCGGCGGCGGGTCGCTGGAGGACCTGCTGCCCTTCAGCAGCGAGGAGCTCGTCCGCGCCGTGGCCGCGGCGCGGACACCGGTCGTCAGCGCCATCGGGCACGAGGCCGACCGGCCGCTGCTCGACGAGGTGGCCGACCTGCGCGCCTCCACCCCCACCGATGCCGCCAAGCGGGTGGTCCCGGATGTGGCCGAGGAACTGCACCGCATCGGCCAGGCGAGGGCCGCGCTCACCCGCTCCCTGGGGCAGCTCGTGGCCCGGGAGACGGAGCGGCTCAACCAGCTGCGCTCCCGGCCGTCCCTGGCCCGCCCGGAGGGGATGATCGACGTGCGGGAGTCCGACATCGAGCGGCTGCGGAACCGCGCCCACCGCTCGGTGGACTCCGCCGTCACCCGCCACGCCGACGGCGTGGCCCACCTGCGCGCCCAGGTGCGCGCGCTCTCGCCGCAGAACACCCTCGACCGCGGCTACGCCGTGGTCCAGCGCGGGGACGGGAGCGTCGTGCTGGAGGCCGCCGCGGTGCCCGCCGGCACCGACCTGTCGATCAAGGTGGCGGTCGGGCGGCTGTCCGCCCGGGCCACCGGAACCCTGCCCGATCCCACCGCCGGAGGCCACCCCTCCGCCACTGCCACCGCCACCGCGGGCGCACCGGAGAGCCCGGAACCGCCGAGAAAGGAAAACCCATGACCCAGCCAACCGAGAACGCACCGGGGGACATTTCGTCCCTGTCCTACGAACAGGCACGCGAGGAACTGGTGGGCGTCGTATCCGAGCTCGAGGCCGGCGGCGTCAGCCTCGAACAGTCGCTGGCCCTGTGGGAACGCGGCGAAGCCCTGGCGGACCGCTGCGAGGACTGGCTCGAAGGCGCGAAGAAGCGCCTCGCCGCCGCGAGGGCCCGGGCCGAGGAGGGCACCCAGCCCCCCAGCTAGGCCCCGGCCCTACTGCTTGTACGACCCCAGGAACTCGGCAAGCCGCCCCACGGCGTCTTCGATGACTTCGACGCTCGGCAGGGTCACCATCCGGAAGTGGTCCGGGTTGATCCAGTTGAACGCCCGTCCGTGCGAGATGAGGATCTTCTGCTGCTTCAGCAGGTCCAGGGCGAATTTCTCGTCATCGCGGATCGCGTACACCTCGGGGTCCAGCCGCGGGAAGAGATACAGGGCACCCGCCGCGGGCTCGCAGCTCACCCCGGGGATGGCGTTGAGCAGCTCGGTCGCCTTATCGCGCTGCGCCTTGAGCCGCCCGCCGGGCAGGATCAGGTCATTGATGCTCTGGTAGCCGCCGAGGGCCGTCTGGATCGCGTGCTGGGCGGGCACATTCGCGCACAGGCGCATGTTCGCCAGCAGGTTGATGCCCTCGATGTAGTCCTCGGCGTCCTCCTTCGGGCCGGAGATGGCCATCCAGCCGCTGCGGAACCCGGCGATGCGGTAGGCCTTGGAGAGCCCGCTGAAGGTCAGGCACAGCACGTCGTCCCCGGTCACCGAGGCGGCGTTCACGTGCACGGCGTCGTCGTAGAGGATCTTCTCGTAGATCTCGTCGGCGAAGATGATCAGGTTGTACTCGCGGGCCAGGGCCACGACACCCTCGATCACGTGCCGCGGGTAGACCGCCCCGGTGGGGTTGTTCGGGTTGATCAGCACGATCCCCTTGGTGGCGGGGCTGATCTTGGCGGCCATGTCCTCGAGGTCGGGCCACCAGTGGTTGTCCTCATCGCACAGGTAGTGCACGGCGGTGCCGCCGGCCAGGCTGGCCGACGCCGTCCACAGCGGATAGTCGGGGGTGGGCACGAGGATCTCGTCGCCGTTGTTGAGCAGGGCCTGCAGCGACAGGGTGATCAGCTCGCTGACGCCGTTGCCCAGGTACACGTCGTCGATGTCGATGTTCTGGATGCCGCGGCCCTGGTAGTACTGCACGACGGCGGTCCGGGCCGAGAAGATGCCCCGGGAGTCGCTGTAACCCTGGGACTTGGGCAGATTGCGGATCATGTCGACGAGGATCGCGTCGGGGGCTTCGAAGCCGAACGGCGCCGGGTTGCCGATGTTCAGTTTCAGGATCCGGTGGCCCTGAGCCTCCATGATCTTCGCGTGCTCAAGCAGCGGCCCCCGGATGTCATAGAGCACATTGTGGAGCTTGTCGGACTGCCTGTACTTTGCCATTCGTTCAGGATGCCACAGCACGGGCCCGGCGCGTGGAATTGCCGCGTGCCGGGCCGTGGAGGGAATCCTGCCGCGCCTATCCGCCGGCGAAGCCGTTCTCCTCGAGCCAGCCCACCGCGGCGTCACCCGGATTGCGCTTCTGCTCGCCGCTGACTTCGCGGTTGAGGTTCAGCAGGTCCTCGGTGGCCAGCTCGGCGGACACCTCGTTGAGGACCGCCCGGGCGTCCTCGCCCACGGTGTCGAGATTCACCACCGGCAGGACCTGCTGGGCCAGCCAGTTGTTCTTGGGGTCCTCGAGCACCACGAGGTCGTTGTCCACGATGGACGGCGTCGTCGTGAAGATATCGGCGGCCTGGATCTCGTTCTTCAGCAGGGCCTCCAAGGTGATGGCCCCCCCGCCATCGTTGATGGCTTCGAACCTTTTGGGCTCGCAGCCGTACTTCTCCTTGAGCCCGGGCAGGCCGTAGGAGCGCTCCTGGAAGGTGCCCGGCGCCCCGATGACCAGCTCCCCGCACACCTCCGCCATGTCGACCAGCGACTTGAGGCCGTATTTTTCGGCCGTGGCCCGGGTGACGACCATGGCGTCCTTGTTCTCGGCCTCGGAGGGCTCGAGGACGCCCAGGTTGACGTCCGGGTACTTCGCGTCCAGTGCCCCGGGCAGGGCCGCCATGATGTCTTCGGCCGTCTGCGCGGTCGAGGTGGGGTCGGTGAACAGCAGGAGGTTTCCGCTGTAGTCGGGCACGATGTCGACCGAGCCCTCCTCGACGGCCGCGAAGTAGATCTCCCGCGACCCGATGCTGGGTTGGGTGTCCGCGTCGATGCCTTCGGCGTTCAGCGCACCGGCATAGATTTCGGCGATGATCTGGCTCTCGGGGAAGTCGGCGGACCCGACGACGACCGCGCCGCCGGCTCCGGCGTCCTCCGGTCCGGCCCCGGGGTCGCTGTTCGCCCCGCATCCGGCCAGTGCCAGCAGGCCCGCAAGCCCGCCGGCCAGTCCCAGCCCACCGCGCCGTCCGGCGCGGTGGGCTGACGGGTTTTTCATGTCCGTCCTCCTTCAGAATCGGCAGGTGCCGGCGGGGCTACTTCCCGGCGAGCCCCTTCTCCTCGAGCCAGTCCGCCGCGGCGTCGGCGGGATTGCGCTTTTCGTCACCACTGACCTGGCGGTTCAAATCGATCAGGTCCTCCGTGGTCAGCTCGGCCGACACCTCGTTGAGCACGTTGCGGGCGTCCTCGCCCACGGTGTCGAGGTTGACCAGCGGGAGAATCTGCTGGGCGATGAAGAGGTTTTCCGGATCCTCGAGCACAACGAGGTCGTTGTCCTCGATCGACGGCGTGGTGGTGTAGATGTCGACCACCTGGACCTCGTCGTTGAGGAGGGCCTTCAGGGTGACGGCTCCGCCGCCGTCGTTGATCGACTCGAAGCCCCCCGGCACGCAGTCGTATTTCTCCTTGAGCCCGGGCAGGCCGTACGAGCGCTCCTGGAAGGTGCTGGGGGCGCCGATCGTGAGCTCGCCGCACACCTCGGCCATGTCGGCGATCGACTTGAGCCCGTACTCCTCGGCGGTCGCCGGGGTGACCACCATCGCGTCCTTGTTCTCGGCCTCGGAGGGCTCCAGCACCCCGAGGTTCACGTCCGCCGACTTCGCCTTGAGCGCGTCCGGCAGGGCCTCCGTGATCTCCTCGGGTGACTCCGCCGTCGCCTTGGGATCCACGAACAGCAGGAGGTTGCCGCTGTAGTCGGGCATGATGTCGACCGAGCCATCCTCCACGGCACCGTAGTAGATCTCGCGGGATCCGATGTTCAGCTTCGTGCTCGCATCGATCCCCTCGGCCTTCAGCGCGCCGGCATAGATTTCGGCGACGATCTGGCTCTCGGGGAAGTCGGCGGACCCGACGACGACGGATCCGCCGCCGGAGGTTTCCTCCGGCTCGGCCGCAGGATCACTGTTCGCACCGCAGGCCGTCAATGCCAGCAGGCCCGTCAGGGCCAGCCCCGTCAAAGCGCGCCGGTGTACTGACAGGTGGGTCATGTTGTTCCTCCTTGTGCGCTGGCCACGGCCTTCTGCCGGCCAGAAACTTGGTTGGTCGCCCGTCCACGGCCCGCGCGGAGCCCCGGTGAGACGGCGAATTTTTGCAGCAGCGCCATGAGGAGGTCCACGATGACCGCGACGACGCCGATGACCACCGCACCTCCAAAGAGGCGCCCGTAGTCGCGCAGCTGGGAGCCCTCCACGAGGAACACGCCCAGTCCGCCGAGGTTGATGAAGGCGACGACGGCGACGGTCGCCACCACCTGCAGCACCGCGGCCCGCACCCCGCCCAGGATGACGGGCAGGCCGTTGGGCACCTCGACCCGGAACAGGATCTGCAGCTCGCTCATGCCCATGCTCCGGGCAGCATCGACCGTGTCCCGGTTCACCGAGGAGATACCGGCGTACACGCCGCTGAGCACCGGGGGAACCGCCAGGAGCACCAGCGCCCAGATCGGTGGCAGCAGGCCGAGCCCGGCCAGCAGCACGAACAGGAAGACCATGCCCAGGGTCGGCAGCGCCCTCAGGATCCCGATGCCCGACACGATCACCACCCGCCCCCGGCCGGTGTGCCCCACATACAGGCCGACCGGGACGGCGATCAGGAGCGCGATGAGCATCGTCAGTCCGGTGTAACCCATGTGCTCCATGATCCGCACGGGGATGCCACGGGCACCGGACCAGTTCGCCGGGGAGGTAAGCCACTCCCCCAGCTGGACGAACAGGTTGTCGCTTGAGTAATCCATCAGGCACCCACCCGGTACGCTTCGACCGCGACGGTCCCGGGGGTGCGGCCCTTCGCCGGTGTCTGGCGCCTCCACGGGGTGACGAGCCGCTCCAGGGTGACGAGGATGAGGTCCATCACCAGGGCCAGCACCAGGGTGATGATGATGCCGACGGCGATCTCCGTGGGGAAGGACCGGAAGAGCCCGTCGGTGAACAGCGTCCCGAGGCTCGACACCCCGATCAGGGCCCCAACGCTGACCAGCGAAATGTTCGTCACCGAGATGACCCGCAGCCCGGCGAACAGCACGGGGATCGACAGGGGGAAATCGACGGTGAGGAAGCGCCGCACCGGGCTGAAGCCCATGGCGACGGCGGCCTGGCGCACGTCGTCGTCGATCGACTCAAGCGCATCGAGGGTGGAGCGCACGAGCAGGGCCACGGCGTAGATCGTCAGCGCCACGACCACATTGACGGGGCTGATGATGCTGGTGCCGAGGACGAGGGGCAGGAAGACGAACATCGCGAGCGAGGGGATGGTGTAGAGGATGGAGGACAGCGTCAGGATGACTCCACCGACGGTCCGGTTCAGCCGTGCCAGCTGGGCGAGCGGCACGGCAAAGACCACGGAGAGCACCAGCGGCAACACCGACTGGACCAGGTGCTGTCCGGTCAGGCCCGCAATGAAACCGGTGTTGGCGAGGAACCAGTCCATGCCTCACACCGCCGTGTCGTAGTTGACGCGGCCGCGGTTGACCCGGGCGTCCTCGATGAGCTCGAGGATCTCGCCGGCCCGGACCACACCCACGGCGCGTCCGTCGTCGTCGATTGCGACGCCCAGCCCGGAGGGCGCCGACAGCGCGGCATCCAGGGCCCGGCGGAGGGTGTCCCCGCGCCGGTACAGGGACCCGCCGGGCACGAGGTCCGCCGCGCTCCGGACGGCGTCGCGCCGGTTCTGCGGCACCCACCCCTGGGGACTTCCGTGGCCGTCAACCGCCAGCGTCCACGGCGAGGTGACGGTGGCGGCCGGATCGGCGAGCCGGTCCACTGCGATGGTCTCCACCGGGTGGATGCGCACCTCGTCCCCCTGCTGGAAGGAAAGATGGCGGAACCCGCGGTCACGCCCGACGAAGCCCGCCACGAAGTCGTTCGCGGGTGCCCGCAGGATCTCCTCCGGCGTGGCGTACTGGGCGAGGACTCCCCCGATGTTCAGGACAGCGACCTTGTCACCGAGGATCGTCGCCTCGTCGATGTCGTGGGTCACGAACACGATCGTCTTGGCCAGGTCGCGCTGCAGGCGCAGCAGTTCCTCCTGGAGCTCCTGGCGCACCACGGGGTCCACGGCGCTGAAGGGTTCGTCCATCAGCAGGATGGGAGGGTCGGCGGCGAGCGCCCGGGCGACCCCTACGCGCTGCTGCTGGCCGCCGGAGAGCTGCGCCGGATAGCGCCGGCCGAGCTCCGGGGCGAGCCCGACGACCTCAAGCAGTTCCGCGGCACGGGACCGGGCGTCCCGGCGCGCCACCCCGTTCAGCCGGGGCACGGTGGCGATGTTGTCGAGAACGGTGCGGTGCGGCAGCAGGCCGGAGGACTGCATGACATAGCCCATTGAGCGCCGCAGGTCCGACGCCTTGCGGCCGGCAATGTCCTCCCCGTCCACCAGCACTGCGCCGGAGGTCAGCTCGACCATGCGGTTGATCATGCGCATCGTGGTCGTCTTGCCGCACCCGGAAGGGCCGACGAGGACTGTGATGGCTCCGCTGTCGATGTCCAGGCTGAGGTTGTTCACGGCCGTCTGGCCGCCGGGGTAGGTCTTGGTCACGCCCCGCAGCTCGATCATCGGCGTGCGGGCCGCGCCCCCCGCGGCACGCGATGGGGTCTCGGTTGTCATTGGAGCCTTGCCTTTCGTGGCAGGAGCCTGCCGGCTGACCGGGCCGCCGCTACCGCACTGGGTCTGGTCAATCGGTTCGAATTAGAAGTCTAGCGAGGGGTTCGGGGCAAGCAAGATGCCGTATTGCCAATTCACTACGAATGTGAAGGCGATCACACTCAATGCCGCCGGGAATTCCGGCATCCGGCGGGTGTCGAAGCGGCACCGCCGCTCAGCCACCCATGGAGGATCGACCACGTCCCGCGGGCCGG
The DNA here is from genome assembly GCF_054511055.1 of Arthrobacter melezitosi. Classification (NCBI taxonomy): domain Bacteria; kingdom Bacillati; phylum Actinomycetota; class Actinomycetes; order Micrococcales; family Micrococcaceae; genus Arthrobacter; species Arthrobacter melezitosi. The sequence goes on along the minus strand of NZ_JBTNDJ010000011.1, from coordinate 35,396 downwards.
CGGCGCGCGGCGTCCTGGCGCCGGTGCAGGTCGGCGAGTTCCCTGGCCATCCGCCGGTAGCTGGCCCATCGGCGCTCCTCCAGGGACCCGTCCGCGAGGGCCGCCGCGACGGCGCAGCCCGGCTCCCCGTCGTGGGCGCAGTCCCGGTACCGGCAGCCGGAGGCGAGGCCGGTGATGTCGCTGAATTCGGCGTCGAGCCCCTCGTCGGCATCCCAGAGGGCGAATCCGCGGACCCCGGGCGTGTCGATCAGCACCACTCCGTCCCGCAGCGGGACCAGGGTGCGCGCGGTGGTGGTGTGCCGGCCCTTCCCGTCCCAGGCCCGCACCCTGCCGGTGTCCTGGACCGGGGTGCCCACCAGGGCGTTGACCAGCGCGGACTTCCCCGCCCCCGACGGGCCGATCAGCACGCAGGTCTCCCCGGGCCGCAGGCTACCGGCGAGGGTCCCGCAGCCGTCACCGGTTCGGGCCGAGGTGGTGATGACCTCGGCCGTTCCCGCCTGCTCGACCGTCTGCCCCACCACCGGATCGTGGACCCCGGTGAGGTCCGCCTTGGTCAGCACCACAAGGGGCCTGGCCCCGGCGTCCCTCGCCGCCACGAGGGTGCGCTCGAGCCGGTTGGCGGAAAGGGGCCGGTCGATCGGCACGACGATCAGCGCCACCTCGACATTGGCTGCGACCAGCTGGGCCTCGGAGAGCGGGTCGTGGGCCTTCTTGCGCTGCAGCACCCCCGTGCGGGGAAGCACCTGAACCACCGGCGGGCGGCCGGGGTCGCCGCCCAAAGCGACCCAGTCTCCGGCAGCGACGGCGCCGCCGGCCGGAACGGTGGCCAGCCGGTAGGCTTCCGCCACGAGCAGCTGCCGGCGGTCCACCCGCACCACGCGGGCGGGCCGCAGTTCCGACGCCGGAGCGGGCGCCTGGTCCTCCGCGGAGCGTGGGCCGGGAAAGGGCGTGGCGAAGTGGGCTTCGAAACGGCGGCGCACTCCGTCGGTGTATCCGTAGTCTTCGAGCGTTGCCAACCGCACCGCCTCCCTCGGGCGGCCGGCCGGAGCCCGGCCCCGGCCGGCCGCCGGTGCCTATGCTAGTCCGCGGCCGGCGTGCTGGGAATAGAGCCGGAGTCCGACGTCGACGAGCTCCACCCGGTGCAGGCGGTCGACCTCCTCGAGCTCGATCCACGCCGCCTCGTCCGTTGACCCCCGGGCCTCGTGCGTCAGCGCCCCGGAGATGACGCGGGCGGCGTAGATGATCCGCAGGGCGTGGAGCGGGCGGGGCGAGCCGCTGAGGCGGCGTTCGGGCGGCACGAAGAAGCTGTCGACCCCGAGCAGGTCCCCCAGTTCGGCGTCGTACCCGGTCTCCTCGCGGATCTCCCGCAGCGCCGCCACCGGGGCGTCCTCACCGAATTCGAGCCCGCCTCCGGGCAGGGTCCAGCCCGAGGCTCCTTTTTCGTTCCAGTGGGCCAGCAGGATCCTGCTGCCGTCGACAATCACGCCGTAGGCTCCGACCCGGACATCCCAGGCGGGCCGCCCGGCTTCGTTTTCGCTCATCCGAGAAGTCTAGAGCCGCACCGCTCCGCCCGCCGCGGGTCCGCCGCTGCGCGTGCGGCGGAGGAAATCGACCCCCAACACGGGGTCCTGGGTCAGGAACACGACATCGGTGACGCCGAGGGCGGCGAGCGGCCGGCGGATGGCCTCCTGGAGCGCCGTCTGGTGGACGGCGAGGCCTCCGCCGATGACGACGGGGCCGGGAACGCCGATGACCGAAACGATGTCCGCGACGAGTCCGGCCAGGTCGGCGCCGGCCGTCTCGATGAGGATGCGCGCCTCCTCGTCGCCGGCTTCGGCCGCGGCGAAGACGACCGGCGACTGGGAGGCCCAGTGCCGCCGGCCCAGGTCGGAGTGGAACAGCCCGATGAGTTCGGACGGTACGGTGACGGCGTTCGCCTCGAGGACACGCCGGCCGAGCCCGCTGGGTTCCTGGCCGAGGTTGAAGCGGTGGAGGGTGCGTCGGATCGCCTCGCGCGCCAGCCAGTAGCCGCTTCCCTCGTCGCCGAGGAGGTATCCCCAGCCGCCCGAGCGCGCCTCGCGTCCGTCAGAGGTGACGCCCCAGGCGGCCGATCCGGTGCCGGCAATCACGGCGATGCCGGCGGCCGCCCCGCCGGCGGCGAGGATCAGGCGGGTGTCGTGGACGACGTCGATGGCGGCGCCGGGAGCGAACGGTGCGATCAGCCCGCGCAGCCGGGCGGCGTCCTCCTCCGTGTCGATGCCGCCGGAGCCGGCGATGACGGTGGTGACCCGCCGTCCGCCCAGCTCCGCGAAGAGCTGTGCAAGGTTCTCGGACGCCTCGGCCGGGCTGACGTTCTGCACGTTCGCACTGCCGGCCTTCGCCTCGGCCACCACTGCAGGGCCCCGCCAGAGGACCCCGTGGGTTTTCGATCCGCCGATGTCCAGGCCAACAACTTCCTCGGGGGCGCCGGCGGCCGGCTCGTGGGGATCCATACCCTCCAGCGTACAAAACAAACCGGCCGGTTCCGTCGCCGGCGCCGGCCGGCGGCACAGGCGGATTTGTCTACCCGGCGGAGACCGCGGGCCGGCGCAGGGAACCCGCGAGAGCCACCCCGGCAAGGACGGCGCAGGCACCGCCGACCACAGCGGCATAGCCCGTCACCGCCGGATCGATGCCCCAGACCGCAGCGGCGGCGCCCAGGCCCAGGACAGGCACCGCGCTGCCGAGGTAGGTGATGACGTAGAGGGTGCTGATGATCTGGGCATGCAGGGCCGCCTCCACCTGCAGCGAGACCCGGTTGAAGGCGACGCGGAAGGCCATGCCCTGGCCCAGCCCGGCGGCAACACAGCAGCCGATGAGCAGGGGCAGGCTTCCCTGCGCACCGGCCACCGGGAGCAGGCCCACCCCCGCCGCCATGGCGGCCAGACCGGCGGGCACCACAAACCGGCCGCGGAGGGCGAACAGTTGGCTCACCGCCGAGGTGCCGAGCACCAGCGCGGCAAGGACTCCGATGACGGGGCGCGAATCGGTTCCGGCCAGCGAGGCGATCCAGGTCGGGGCAAGGCTCAGGGTGAACCCGAAGATGCTGAAACTGCAGAAGCCGACGGCGGCGGCCATCCAGAAGGAGTTCCGGGCAGCGCGCGAGACGGTCGGGCGGCGCGGCCGCAGGGCGGTATGCGGGCGCGCGGCGGCGGCCGGGTGGATCGCCGGGCGGGCACGGAGGAGCAGGAGCGGCACGAGCAGCACCGCGAGCACCGCGGTGTACACGAGGAACGGCGTGCGGGTCGGGTCGGGCAGCAGCGACAGCGTTCCACCGATCACCGGTCCGGCGGCCACTCCCCCGGCCGAGGCCAGGAGCGTGAAGCGCGAGGCCCAGTCGGGGCGGTGCGGCAGCAGGTCACGCAGGGCGGCCGAGCTGGCGCCGGTGGCCAAGGCCACCGCGGCCCCCTGCAGGGCCCGCCCCAGGACCAGTTCCCCGAGCGTGGAGGCACCGGCGAAGACCACGGCGCCGAGCAGGCCGACGAGGACCGCCAGGACCAGGGCCGCGCGGCGTCCGATGTGGTCGGACCAGTGGCCCACCAGCAGCAGCCCCGCCACCAGCGTGAGCACGTAGGCGGAGAAGGCCATCGTTGTGTCGAACGGGGTGAGGCCCAGGTTCGCGGAGATCAGCGGATACAGCGGGGTGGCGAGGTTGGCGCCGATCAGCAGGGTCGAGATGACGACGGCGGCGAGGACCAGCCGCGCAGCAAGCGAGGCATCCCAACTCCAGCGCGCCGCGGTGGACGGCTGCTGCATGCGCAGCTCGCGCAGGACACTCATGGTCTTCCCTACTCCCTTTCCCGATCCCTGCGGCGCCCTCCGGCGCGGCAGCTTCCAGAATGGGCTATCTTGAAGCTTTGGAGACAGTTGTACCGGACGGGTTGAGCAAAAGACGCAACACCGCCGGTCAAAGTTGATGGGAAGTGAGCTTCGTGAGCAAACTGGATGCCCTTGACCTGAGGCTGCTCCTTGAACTGGTCCGGGATCCGCGGGTGCAGATCAGCGAGCTCAGCGAAACCCTCGGCATCGCCCGCAATACGGCGCAGAGCCGGATCCGGCGCCTGCTGCGGGCCGGCACCCTGAGGGCCAGTGGCCGCGAGCTCGACCTTGAGGCCCTGGGCTACGACGTCGTTGCCTTCGTGACCATCGAGGTCTCTCACCGTGAACTCGACGGCGTGATCGCGGCGCTGCGCAAACTCAGCCAGGTCCTCGAGGTGCACGAGATCTCCGGCCGCGGCGACGTCTGGTGCAGGCTGGCGGCCACGGACACCCACCATCTCCAGTCAGGGCTCCGCTCGATCCTGCGGATCAAGGGAGTGATCCGCACCGAAACGGTCCTGGCCCTGCACGAGCACATCCCCTACCGGACCGAACCGCTCCTGCAGAAGCTCACCGACGCTTCCGCCGGCACCTGAATCCCCCGGGCCGCCCGGGCCGCCCGTGCCCGCCGACCCACCGCGCCACCGGTTGCACCGCCGTCCTTGCACCGCCGTCCATCCCGCCCCGACCATCGGAGGAACCTATGACCCTGCCATCCCGCGACACAGCCGTCAGCTATCCCGCCGGGGGCCTTGCCTCCTCTTCCACGGTGCTGCACGTTGAGGAGCGGCCCGACGGCGCCGTGGCCGTGCTGCTCGATGGAACGCCCTGCCACCCCGTTGACGCCGCCTGGCCGGACCAGGGCCCGGACCGGGCCGTCCTGCAGGTGGGCGGATCCTCCCTGCCCGTCGTGGACTGCGTGGTCGGCGCCACGGACGGGAAGGACCTGTACCTGGGGTCCGAGATTCCCGTGCGCAAGGGCGCGGAGGGCTGGGCCTTCGTGGTGGCGCACCTGGTCCAGGGACCGCCCCCGCGCGAGGGCGAGCGCGTCGAGGTGCGCGTCGATGGGGAGTACCGGAAGGCGCTGTCGGCCGGACATACCGGCTGCCACCTTGCCTCGCTCGCACTGAACCGGGCGCTCGGCGACCGGTGGAAGAAGGAGATCGCCGCGGACGCCCTCGGCGCGGCCAATTTCGACGCCGCCGCCATCGACACCTCACGGATCACGGAGTACGGCTCGGTGGACGTCTACCGGCTCGGGCGTTCGCTGCGGCGCAAGGGCTTCCTCACCGACGGCCTCGACCCGGCAGCGGTCGAGGCGGCGCTCAATGAGACCCTCGCCGGCTGGGTCGCCGCGGGCGGGGCCATCCGGATCGCCCGCGACGGGGACCTGCTGACGGACCGCCGGTACTGGGAGGGCGACCTCCCCGAGGGCACGGTGAGCATTCCGTGCGGCGGCACGCACGCCGATTCGCTCGCGGGCTTCTCCGGAATCCGTGCGGCCCTGGCGCTGGAGGAGATCGACGGGACGCCCGTGCTCACCATGACCACGTCGGTGCTGCCGCGCCCGTAGGCGCCGGCGGACCCGCTGTCCCTTGGGCGGCGGAACGCCTCCGGCCCGGGCGCGGACCCTTAGGCGTCAGGCGCGGCGGCGCTGCAGGACGTCGTCGAGGTTGATGCGGGCCACGGCCTCGGCCGGCGCCGGCTTCGGCGCCGAGTTCTTGATCGGTGTCCGGACGGTCGGCTTCGGCTCCTCGGGAAGCTCCAGCGGGGCCGGGGCCGAACGCTGCGCCTTCTCGGCGGCGACGTAGGTGGGCAGGGGAACCTGGACCGGTTCCCAGGGCTCGGTGCCGGGTGCCGGGGCCGATGCCGTTACGGCGGGTCCGGCCGTCGGTGCCTCGGCCGCGGCCACGGCCAGCGCGGCGGCCTTCAGCTCGGCCGCCGTCAGGGCGGCTGCCGGGGCTCCCCCGGGAGTCCGGGCTTCGGAGGCCCCGGTGCCGGCCGTCTCCGGGCGCTCCGGCGCGGGCTTCTCGGCGTCGAACACGGCGACCGTGTGGGCCGGCGCCGGCGCGGCGGCGGCTTCGCGGGCGGCCGCCCGGGGAGCGGCATCGGTGGAGACCGGCCGCGAGGACATGGCGGCGGCGAAGGCGGCATTGACCCGTGCGCGCCGGTCCCGCACCGCGAGGGCCCGCAGCGTGGCGACCGCCGCGGCGGTGACGAGGACGGCGGCCACGGGCCACCAGAAGGACACGACGGAGACCAGGGCGAGGACGAGCGTCACCAGGGCGGCCGGAAGCGCCGCGGCCCCGGCCAGGGCGACCGCTGCGCGGCCCCGGCGGACCCGAAAGGCCGGCCGGCGGTTGGGAACGGCCGAGGAACCGGTCCGGTCCGCGGAGGCGCTGCCGGTACCGGCGGTGGCAGGTCTGTCCATGATTCTCCCCCGGGGCTGGTGATCCCCTGCAGTCGGTGTGGGTGAGGCCGCCGGGGCCGAGGCTGGCCCGCTCCGGCGAAGGAAAAAGGGAACGACCCACACCAGCCAGAGACCGACGATCACCGCCAGTACCACCGAGCTGTTCAGGGAGAAGTCCACGTTCTAAACGGTAGGAGAAGCAGGGCCGCTGGCGGCGCATTCAACGGGGTGTGTCGGAGCCCACCCGGACGGACGGCGTCCCTTCCGCCGGCTAGGCGGTCCGGGGAGCTATCCGCCGGCGCGCTGGCGGGCGAGCCAGGGCTCCAGCAGGCCGTCCGGCACTTCCTCGACGGTGAGGGCGAAACTCCGGTGGTCGGCCCACTGGCCGGCGATATGGAGGTACCGGGGGCGCAGCCCTTCGTCGCGGAAACCGAGCTTTTCCACGACGCGCAGGCTCGCCCTGTTCTCGGGCCGGATGTTGATTTCCATCCGGTGCAGCCCCAGCCCCGTGAAGCAGTAATCGGTGGCCAGCGCGACCGCGGTCGGGGCGATCCCCCGGCCTGCCCGCCGGGAATCGACCCAGTAGCCCAGGGTCGCCGTCATGGCCGATCCCCAGATGATGCTGGAGACGGTGAGCTGTCCCACGAGGGCCGGCCGGCCGGCCTCCTCGGTGCGCTCCGTGATGATGAAGGGGAGCCCGGTGCCCGCCCGGGCCTGCCGGTTCAGCCCCCGGACCATCTCGTGGTAGTCCGGGAGGTAGCCGCCCGGCTCGGGGTTGGTCGCCTCCCAGGGCGCGAGCCAGGTGGCGTTGCGCCGTCGGACGGCCATCCATTCACGCCGGTCGGCGTGCCGGATGGGCCGAAGCGTCAGGTTCCCGCTGCCAAGGGAGACCGGCCAGCCCTGTCGCGCCCACACCGAGGGGTTAGTCCGTCATGTCCTGGCTGAAGTCCTTCAGCCAGACGCGCAGGTCAGGGCCGAGGTCGTCGCGCTCGGCGGCCAGGGTGACGACGGCCTTGAGGTAGCTCAGCTTGTCCCCGGTGTCGTACCGGCGGCCGCGGAACACCACCCCGTAGACGCCGGAGCCCTCGCCGTCGGCCGCCGCAAGGGTCTGCAGCGCGTCGGTCAGCTGGATCTCGCCGCCGCGGCCGGGCTCGGTCGACTCGAGGACGTCGAAGACACGGGGGTGGAGCACATACCGGCCGATGACGGCGAGGTTCGAGGGCGCCTCCTCCACGGGTGGCTTCTCGACGAGCTTGTTCACGCGCACGTAGTCTTCACCGTCGATATCGGAAATGTCCGCGGCGCCGTAGGAACTGATCTGTGCCGGGTCGACCTCGATCAGGGCGATCACCGACCCGCCGGTCTTCTGCTGGATCTCGATCATCGTCTCGAGCAGCGGGTCCCGCTCGTCGATCAGGTCATCGCCCAGCAGCACCGCGAACGGTTCGCTGCCGACGTGCTGCTTGGCGCGCAGGACGGCGTGCCCGAGACCCTTGGGGTCGCCCTGGCGGAGGTAGTGGATGTCGCAGAGCTCGGAGGGCAGGCGGACGGCCGCCAGCTTCTCCATGTCGCCCTTCTCCAGAAGGGTCTGCTCGATGAAGGGGACGCGGTCGAAGTGGTCCTCAAGCGCCCGCTTGTTGCGCCCGGTGATCATCAGGACGTCAAGGAGCCCGGCGTCGACCGCCTCCTGCACCACATACTGGATGGCGGGCTTGTCCACCACGGGGAGCATTTCCTTGGGCATGGCCTTGGTGGCCGGAAGGAAGCGGGTCCCAAGCCCGGCGGCGGGAATGACGGCCTTGTTCACTTTTGGTCGCAAAGTCATGGGCACCACACTACCTAAAGCTCAGGAGCCTTCCTGTCGGGCGGGCACAATAGGTGCATGTATTTCGATGCGGCGGTACCGTCCAAGCACCAGGCCAGAGCCGATCTGCGGGCCCGACGGCGGCGGCTGAACGCCGAATCCCGGGCCCTGTTCTCGCAGCGGCTCGCCGCCACCGTGATGGAGGAACTGCCCCGGCTCTCGGGAGGGAACTCCCCGGACGGGCAGCTCGTGATTGCCGCCTATCTCGGCGTGCCGCCGGAGCCGGCGTCGGAGGATCTGCTGCACGCCCTGACCACCCTGGGCCACACGGTCCTCGTCCCCATCTGCGAGCCCGACTACCAGCTCTCCTGGTGCGGGTGGTGGCCGGGCGTGCCGCTGGTGAAGTCGCCCCGGGCGCCGGTGATGGAGCCCGAGGGCACCCGCACTCCGCTCGCCGGCCTGCCCGGCCTCGACCTGGTCCTCGTGCCGGGCCTGGCGGTGGACGCGTCCGGCTACCGGCTCGGCCAGGGCGGCGGCTACTACGACAGGTTCCTTGCCCAGCTCTCCATCGAACGGCCCATGGTGCCCACCGCGGGCATGGTGTACCCGGAGGAGTTCTTCGCCGCCGGCAGCTTCCCGGTGGAACTGCACGACATCCCGCTGCACGGCGTGTTCACTCCGGGCGCATACCACGGATTCGGGGGCCCCGGCGCATCGGTGTAGACTTAGCACTCGCCACCCTAGAGTGCCAGTCCGCACCGCCGGGGCGCCCCACGAGTTCAGTTCCAGGAGAGACCTTTGCCTACCTACGCGTACGCCTGCAAGGATTGCGGCCATGCCTTCGACATCCAGCAGGCTTTTTCCGACGAATCGCTCACCGTGTGTCCCGCCTGCTCGGGCGTGCTCCGCAAGAAGTTCAACAGCGTAGGCGTCGTCTTCAAGGGCTCGGGGTTCTACCGCAACGACTCCCGCGACACCCGCACCTCGGCCGATCCGAAGGCCGCCACGGCCACCTCCGACGCGCCGTCCACCGCGGCGAAGACGCCGGCCGAGAAGAAGCCTGCCGCCAAGACCGCGGATTCCGGCACCGCCGCCGCTCCCGCGGCGGGCAAAGCGGCCTCCTGACCGGGGCCGCAGGCTTTTCCACATAGGCGCCCGCACGGCGGTCGCCGCCGCCGGCCGCCCCTAGGGTGGTCCCCATGTTTCCGACCCAGCGCCCGGACCGCAGGACGGGTCTTCTCCCCCGGCTGCGCCGGACGATCCTCCGGCACCGCCGGCTGATCGCCGCCGCGCTGCTGTGCGCGGCGGCCGGAACCTGCGTCGAGGCGTTCCTGCCCCGCGGCGAACCCCTCACACCGGTGGTCGCCGCGGCCTCGGACCTCGCCATCGGCACCGTCCTTTCCGCCGGGGACCTCGACCTCGCGGCGCTGCCCCGCGCCGCCGTGCCGCCGGGCGCGTCCGGCCGGCCGGCCGAACTGGTCGGGCGGCAGCTCGCGGCGCCGCTGCGGCGCGGCGACATCCTCACCGACACCCGCCTCGTCGGCCCCGGTCTGCTGACCGGCACCGCCCCGGGGACCGTCGCGGTGCCGCTTCGCCCGGCCGACCCGTCCACCGTCCGGCTCGTTGCGGCCGGCCAGCGGGTCGACGTCGTGGTGAGCACGGGCAACGGATATGAGACGGCCGCCGAAGCGAAGGTCATCGCAAGGGACCTCGCCGTGCTGTGGGCCCCGCCGTCCGGGAAGGACTCCTCGTCGCCGTGGCCGGGCGCCCCGGCAGAGTCGGGGCTGGTGGTCGTGGCGGCATCCCCCGGGGACGCCGCTGCGCTTGCGGGGTCCTCAAGCGCCGGCGACGTCCACCTGGTCCTGACGGCCGGGCCCTGAGCCGCGTCCCGGCGGGCGGTGTGCCTCCGACGGGCGGGGTGCCTCCGGCGGGCCGGTCAGCTCCAGTGCGGCGGGCGCTGTTCCTTGAGCCATTCGTCGTTGTCGCCCTGGGAGTCCCCCCAGGCGCGGGGGTCGTCCTCGGCCGCGGTCCTGGGCAGCACGGGCTCCCCGGCGGCCTGCCCGCCGGCGGGCCGTGGTGCCCGGCCCTCGTCGGCTTCGGTCTTCCTCATGCGCAGTGCGTCCCTTCGGGTTCGGGGCGGTTCGTTTGCCTCCGGCAGGTCGAGCCCGAGTTCCCGGGCGGCCCGTTCGGCGCAGCCCTCGGGGTCGGTGAATACCTCGATGGTCCACAGCGGCATGTAGCGCCAGCCCATGCGCTCCAGCTGCTGCGGGCGCAGCCGGCTGCGCTCGCGCACCGTCATGCCGCCGTAGCGGGCCGTGCCGTCCGACTCGATGGCCAGCGGTGCCACCGGGTAGGTGCGCTCGGAGGAGGGGCCCGCGGCCGACGGGGGCCGGGTGGCGACGATGTCGAGGACGCCGTCGTAGGAGTCCTTGACCTCCGCGCCGCGGGCGCGCAGCCGTTCGACGAGGTCGGCGACCAGCGGATCGGCGTTGCCCGGGGCCTGCTTCTTGTCCGGGGCGCAGGCCGGTGCCAGTTCACTGCGCAGCAGCTCGTAGAAGTCGGCGGCGCCGCCGGTCAGCCGTTCGGGGTCAAGGTCCGCCGGCTGGAAGCACGAGAGCACGTGCAGCCTGCGGCGGGCGCGGGTCATCGCCATCACGAACCTGCGGCGGCCGTCCGGGGCGGACAGCGGACCGAAGGTGTGCAGCGCCCGGCCGTGCGGGGTCCGGCCGAAGCCCAGCGAGAAGATGATGTCGTCGCGGACCAGGCCCGCGGCACGCTCGACGGGGACCACCCGGAAGGATTCCCGGCCCGGGGCGAAGAAGTCGCTCGCCCAGGGGAAGTTGGCCATCTGCAGGCGGATCGCCTCGCCCACCCGGGCGGCGTGCCGGGGGCTGGCGGTGACGACGGCGAGGGAGAAGCTCGGGCGGTACCGGATGTGTTCGAAGACGAGGTCCACCACGCGGTTCACCTCGGCCGAGACGCTTTCGACGCCTTCCTGGTCCGAACTCGGCATGCCGGTTCCGTCCGGGAGGTATTCGACGGTCAGGCCGCGCTCGGCCCCGGAGACCTCGGAGGCCTGCGGCAGCCGCGTCAGGCGGTCCTCGTAGAAGGTTGCGCTGAGGTAGTCGCCCAGCGAGCGGTCGACGCCCCGGTAGACCATCGTCAGGGAGCGTTCGGGCAGGACGGCGCGCAGTTCCCCGTAGGCGCTGGGCAGCGGGTCGGACTCGGCGCGCGGGCGTTCGGGTGACTCGATCTCGATGCTGAAACGGGTCGGGCCGGCCAGGCGGGTATCGCCGAAGACGGCCGTCTGGCGGGCCCGGGCGATCACCGGGACGGCGCTTTGCAGGGACACGGACTCGCCGTCAAGCAGCAGCAGGCTGTCGAAGGCCGCGCCGTCGGGCAGGATCATCGGCGCCATCAGGGGGCTCACGGCCACCACCGGGAGCAGCGCTGTGGTCACGTCGGGGTGCAGGGAATTGAACACGGCAAGGGTGAGGGTGTCCTCCCGCAGGTGCGTGCGCAGCCGCTCGGCCTCCCCGGGGTGCTCGGCGATCGCCGTCCGCCACCGCTCGGCCAGGCTCCAGCGCAGGCGGGAGGCCCCGGAGGAGACATGCGCGGTGTCGGCGAGGCGGAACTCGGCCTCCAGCCGGCGCAGGCTCGATCCGTCGGACATGGCGAGGTAGTCGTCCCCGCTGATCATGGCCTCCAGTGCCGACTGCCACCAGGCCAGTTCGAGTTCATCGGCGACCCGGTCCTCGGTCACCTCGCGCGCTGCGAGGTCCTCGAGGAGTTCGCCGAGCCCGTGTTCCCTCATCTCATCGAGCAGGAGGGTCCGTTCCGGGAGTGCCTCGAGGGTTTCCCGGTCCGCCGCGAGGGCGGCGAGCCGCTTCTCGAGGTCGTCGAGTTCGCATCCGGGCAGGTCGGGGGTGCCGGAGGCGGCGCGCAGGATGCGGCTGAGTTCCTCCAGCCGGCCCTGGACGGCCTTGTAGAACGTGTTGATCTCGGCCAGGCCGGTCGGCACCGAGGGGTGGCGTTCGGTCTTGGCGTACCGCGTCCACAGGGTGCGCTGCTCCTGGACATCGATCAGGGAGGAGTGCAGGTCGGCGATGTGCACCCCGGGGCGCACGTACTCCTTGGCGACGCGCCGCAGGCGGGACCGGGTCATCGAGGTCATTTCGATGGCACGCTCGCGCCGCCAGGACGACGGCGCGGTGGCCGAGATGAGGTCGGTGACGGGCCGGTCGAAGATGTCGGGGGTGAACTTGTCGAGGCTGGCGCGCACCGCCACGAGCAGGTCGAGCTGCTCGCCCCATTCCCGGAACGTCCTGCCCAGGGTGATGTGGGAGTGCTCGGCGACGCGCAGCACCTTGGCCCGCAGCAGCGGGATGTCGCGCGCGAGGTCGGACGCCAGGGCGTGGGCGTGCTCGGTTTCCTTGCGGTTGAGCAGCTGCGCCCCGTACCAGGGGCTTTCGGTCGAGGCCTTGCTGAAGCTTCCGAGCTCCGCCGCCCGCCGGAGGCGGGTGGCCAGTTCGGCGCGGTCGGCGATGTTGTCGAGGACGCTGCGCTTCAGGCGCACCGTGGTCGAGGGGGCCGGGTCCAGCGCGGTGAGTCCGGCGAGGGACTGCATGGCCTGGTACGGGGAGCAGTTCCAGCGGCTGCGGACGTTGTGCAGCGACTTCACGTGCTCGAGGAGTTTGTGGCGGTGGCCCTTGAGGGTCTCATGCAGGCTGTCCACGGAGGGCTCGGCGGCCTTTTCGTTGCGCACGATCGCCCGGATCACACTGTCCTTGAGCTGCTGCGGGGTGACCTGGCCGTTGAGCTGGAGGACCAGCGAGCCGAGGTTGAGCGCTTCGAGGTCCTGCACGAACTCGTTGAGCGTGCCGCGGCGCTCCGCGCTGACGAGCACGCTGCGGCCCTGCCCGGCCAGCAGGGCGGCGGCGTTGAGCGCCGTCTGGGTCTGCCCGGTGCCCGGCGGGGTGGCCACGGCCACTGAGTGCCCGTCGCCGATCAAATCGAGGACGCCCTGCTGGTCCGCGTCGGCGTCGAGGATCAGCAGCTCCTCCGCCGGGTCGCGCTCATCGATCGGGCTGAAGCCGGTGTCGGGTTCGGCCACGTCGTAGGACCCGTCCCGGGCGGCCGACAGCAGCGCGGACAGCACGGCGTGGTCGGGCTGGATGGCCTCGTCCTCCACGATGTCGGCGAGGTCGGCGAAGGTCGACACGAGCAGCCGGTGTTCCACGGAGATCCCGCGCACGCCGTCGGTGAGGTGCCGCAGCCGGTCGAGCACCGGGTGCGGATCGAACCGGGCGGTTCCGTAGGCGAGCCGGGGCAGCGCCTCGGTGTCGAGGTGGATGCCCTGGATGTCGCGGAAGTGGCGCACGAGGGCCGGGTTGAGCCGCGCCTGCTCGGTCAGCTGCAGTTCGTAGTCGTCCTGGGAGGGGTGGACGGTCAGCGACATCCCCGTCAGCAGCACCGGGGCGTTGAGCGTCTCGGACCGGCCGGCGTCGTCGACGGTGCGCCAGGACGCGGTGCCGGCCGCGAGGTGGCCGACGTCGATGCCACGTTCGGTGCCCAGTTCGAAGATCTTCGCCCGCAGGGCGCGGGCGGCCGACTTCGCCGCGTTGTACTGCACGGGATCGCGCAGCAGCGTCGAGAGCCGGGTGCGCCGGCCGGCCAGGAGCTGGGCCAGGCCGGAGGGGTGCGCATGCGTCAGGTCGATGCTGGTGCCGGCCGAGGGCCGGAAGTGGAGGAGGGTGTCCCCGGAGACCTGGGGCCCGAGCTGATCGAGCCAGGGCAGCAGGAAGTCCTCAGCCGAATCCCCGGAGTCCTGCTCTGGCACGGCTGTCCTCTTCCCTGCATCGTCACGCACTGATCTTGACCAGATTGGCATATCTTCCAAGCTATCCGAAATGGCGCCGCAGCGGCCGCATAGCAACGCGGCGCACGGCAGAATCCGCTGGTCGGGAACCGGTCAGCGGCCCGGGCCTACTCCCACTCGATGGTTCCCGGCGGCTTGCTGGTCACATCGAGGACAACCCGGTTGACGCCGTCCACCTCATTGGTGATCCGGTTGGAGATGCGCGCCAGCAGGTCGTACGGCAGGCGGGACCAGTCGGCGGTCATCGCGTCCTCGCTGGAGACGGGGCGCAGCACGATCGGGTGCCCGTAGGTGCGCCCGTCGCCCTGGACGCCCACGCTGCGCACATCGGCGAGCAGCACCACCGGCATCTGCCACACCTCGGTGTCCAGGCCGGCGGCGGTCAGTTCGGCGCGGGCGATCGCGTCGGCCTTCCGAAGCAGTTCGAGGCGCTCGTGCGTCACCTCGCCGACGATGCGGATGCCCAGTCCCGGGCCGGGGAAGGGCTGGCGCCCGACGATCTCGGCGGGCAGGCCCAGCTGCGCCCCGACAGCGCGGACCTCATCCTTGAAGAGGGTGCGCAGCGGCTCCACCAGCTCGAACTGGAGGTCCTCGGGGAGTCCGCCGACATTGTGGTGGCTCTTGATGTTCGCCGCGCCCTCGCCGCCGCCGGACTCCACGACGTCCGGGTAGAGGGTGCCCTGGACGAGGAAACGGATCTTTTCGCCGTGCGCCTCGGCCTCGGCGATGATGGCCCGCTCGGCCTCCTCGAAGGCGCGGATGAATTCGCGTCCGATGATCTTGCGCTTGGTCTCCGGGTCGGAGACGCCCTCGAGCGCCTTGAGGAAGCGTTCCTGCTCGTTCGCGACGTACAGCTTGACGCCGGTGGCCGCGACGAAGTCGCGCTCGACCTGCTCGGCCTCGCCTTCGCGCAGCAGCCCGTGGTCGACAAAGACGCAGGTGAGCTGGTCCCCCACCGCGCGCTGCACGAGCGCCGCGGCGACGGCGGAATCCACGCCGCCGGACAGTCCGCAGATGACCCGGGCGTCCCCGACCTGGGCGCGGATCCGCTCGACCTGCTCCTCGAGGATGTTGCCGGTGGTCCAGTTCGGGCGGAGTCCGGCCCCGCGGAAGAGGAAGTTCTCGAGGACCTGCTGGCCGTGCCGGGAGTGCTTCACCTCGGGGTGCCACTGCACTCCGTACAGGTTCTTCTCCTCGTGGGCGAAGGCCGCCACCGGCGCGCCGGCGGTACTGGCGAGCACGTCGAAGCCGGCGGGGGCCTCCTGCACGCTGTCGCCGTGGCTCATCCACGCGTTCTGGTGCTCGGGGGTGCCGCTGAGGATCGAGCGGGCCTCGGCGGTGACGTCGGTGGAGCCGTATTCGCGCAGCCCGGTCTTCGCGACGGTGCCGCCGAGCGCTGCGGCCATGGCCTGGAACCCGTAGCAGATGCCCAGCACGGGGACGCCCGCCTCGAACAGCTCCGGCTCCACCCGCGGGGCGCCGTCGGCGTACACACTGGCGGGTCCGCCCGAGAGGATGATCGCCACGGGGTTCTTCGCCAGGATCTGCTCGGTGGTCAGGCTCGAGGGGACGATCTCGGAGTACACGTCGGCCTCGCGGACACGCCGGGCGATCAGCTGGGCGTACTGGGCGCCGTAGTCGACGACGAGGACCGGGCGGTGTTCGGTACTGGGGGGAGGTGTAGTCACGGTTCAACAATAGTCGGGGCGCCGTGCGCGCCGCACATTGGAGACGCCGGTGCCCGGCACGCCCCGGGCCCGGCCGCCGTGCGTGCCCGGAGCCGTCGGGTCAGTACCGGGGTGCCGCCTCGGGGTGGGCGGCGAGGTCCGCCTCCGCCTCCCGGTGGACGCGGCGTTCCACGATGAAGGACAGCAGCGGCACCACTCCGCCGAGGGCGATCAGCAGGAAGCGGGAGAAGGGCCAGCGGAGGAACTGCCACAGGCGGAAGTCGGCGATGAGGTACACGACGTACAGCCAGCCGTGGACGATCAGCACGGCCTTGGAGAGGTTGAAGCCGCCCGAGGCGTCGGCCTCGGTCTCGGAGAGGAACTGCAGGGCCGCCCCGCCGCCGGCGACGATTTCGGCGCCGAACCCGTACTTGGCCACCATCTCGACGACGACGAGCAGCAGCATGACGCCGGTGGCGTAGGCGAGCAGCTTGTAGAAGCCGAGGGCCGACCGGATCTGGGCGTGGGTCCCCCCGAACCTCCGTTTCGCGGCGGGCTTCGGGGAGGTGCCTTGCTTATTCACGTGTTCCTGCTTCCGTTCGGTGGGTGGCGCCGGTGGGCCGGGGGGCGCCGTCGTCGTCGGCCGGGGCCGCGGCGCCCGGCCCGTCCGCGGCGGTGTCGTCGGATGTGTCGATGAATGTGTCGTTGGGTGTGCCGTTGGGTGTGCCGCCCTCGGGGCCGTCCGGGTCCTCATGCCCATCCTCGTCCCCGTCCTCGAGGCTCCGCCGGTAGTCGTCGGCGACCAGCCGCCACCAGAGGAAGAAGGCGAATCCGGCGAAGACCACCCATTCGACGGCGTAGAAGATGTTGAGCCAGTTGACCGGGCGCTCCTGCGGCTGCGGCCCCACCTCGACGACCTCCAGCGGCGCCTGCGCCGGGACGGCCTTGCCGTCGACGGCGGTCGAGGAGGACACCACGAACGCCGCATAGGAGGGCCGGTCCCACACATTGACCAGTTCGGCGGTGGCCAGGGCGGCCACCTGCCCTTCCACCGGGTCGGCGGCCAGCGGGCCTTCGGCGGGCAGCAGGCGCCCGGTGACGGTGGCGGCGCCGGTGAGCTCGGGCACGCGCCCGGCGGCGTCGGCGTCGGGAACCCAGCCGTGCACCACGGGGATGACCACCGCTTCGGCGGCCGCGGCGCCGGTTTCCGCACCGGGAGCCGTGGCACCGTCAACGGCGAACGCCGAGATCAGCCACAGGCCCTCGCGCCCGTCCTGGAGCCGTTCGCGGACCAGGAGCCGGGTGCCGGACAGGAACTCCCCCTGCGCCGAGACCATCTGGTCGGCGGCCGCGCCCGTCAGGGGGGACCCGGGGGTGATCACCCCGGTCAGGGGGCGGACGGTTTCGGTGGCCGCGGGGGCCTGGGGTCCCTGCTGCCGGGAGTTGGAGAACTGCCACTGGCTGAGCAGCACGAAGACTGCGGCAAGGGCCATCACCAGGATCAGCGTCAGGATCCAGCGGGGCTTGAGCGCGGTCTTCAGCACCCCTTAAAGGTACTTCGCACCCGTGTAGAACAACTAATGGGGCCGGGTGTCCTCCGGGCCCGGCGGGTCCCGGCCGGGCTCCGGAGCCTGCCCGGTGAACAGCGCGATGAGTTCGTCGACCTCGTGGGCGGCGGCGACGGGGTGCCGGAAGTGCCGGTGCGGTTCGATGACGTAGTGCGTGCGCCGGCCCACCCGGATCCGGCGCAGGTACCCGGCGGTCTCCAGGTCCTTGAGGATCGACAGCGCGGCCCGGGGGCTCACCCCAACCAGCCCGGCCAGGTCCGCGACGCGCATGTCCGGATCGCCGGCCACGGCCAGCAGGACGTGGCCGTGGTTGGTGAGGAAGGTCCAGGGCGCCGACGCCGGGGACCCCCGCCGGGGCGCGTGCACCGGCGGGGGTCCCTGTCCTGCGGCCGGAGCGGCCTCCGGCGGCACGTCAGAGGGTTGAACCGCCGTCACGGCCCGATCCCTTTCCGGCGGGTTCCGGCCGCCGCCACAGCGGGTCCAGGGCGGCGGTCTCGTCCGGGTCGGCGACCCGGAACGGCGGGTTCGCCGGGGTCGGCAGGGCGTGCCGGGCCTGGCCGCGGGTGGCGATCAGGCTCGCGCCGATGGACACCGCCAGGATGGCGGCCACCACGGCCAGGGAGATCGGCGTGGGGATGTAGAAGATGTCGATCTTCAGCAGCATCTTGAGGCCCACCCAGATCAGCACCAGGGCGAGGCCGACCTTGAGGTAAATGAAGCGGTGCATCAGGTCAGCGAGCAGGAAGTACATCGCGCGCAGGCCGAGGATGGCGAAGGCGTTGGCGGTGAAGACGAGGAACACCTCGTCGGTGACCGCGAAGATCGCCGGGATCGAGTCCACGGCGAAGACGATGTCGGTGACCTCGATCAGGACGAGCACCGCCAGCAGCGGGGTGGCCAGCAGGACCCCGTTCCGGCGGACGAGGAACCGCTGGCCGTGGTAGGCATCCGTCATCGGCACAAGGCGACGGAACAGCTGAAAGGCGCGGGATTTCTCGGGCTCGAGGTGCTCGTTGCGCTGGCGGATCATCCGGTAGCCGGTGTAGAGCAGGAACGCCGCGAAGAGGTAGAGCACCCAGCCCGCGGCGGCGATGATGGCGGAACCGGCGGCGATGAAGATGCCGCGGAAGACCAGGGCGCCCAGGACGCCGAGGAACAGCACCCGGTGCTGGTACTCGCGGGGCACCGCGAAGTAGCTGAAGATGATGGCCCAGACGAAGACGTTGTCGACGGCCAGGGATTTCTCGATGAGGTATCCGGCGAAGTACTGCTGGCCGTATTCGGCGCCGTACAGCTGCCAGATCAGCGCACCGAAGCCCACGCCGAACGCCACCCACACCGCCGACCACAGGGCGGCCTCCCGGACGGCGATCACGTGGGCGCGCCGGTGGGCGAACAGGTCGATGGCGAGCATTGCCACAATGAGGCCGAGGACGGCCAGCCATGCCCAAAAGGGAACAGTCATGGGGGTTTGCCTTTCCAGTCAGAACAAAACCAACTGGAGGTCTTTCCCGGCTCCCTTGGAGAGCCTGTCCCGCCGGGCCGCTCAGGGGCGGCCGGATTGACGACGGGACATCGGGGGATACTCCCCTCCGCATAAAAATAGTGAAGCACACTTCACCTGTTGCGCACAAGGGTGCCGTGTCCCCCCGCGGCAGCGGCGTGCGCCCCGCCGGGCGGCCGCCTAGGCCCGCTGCGCGGCGCGGGCCTAGGCGGACGCGGTGAGCGCGAAGCCGAGGGCCGCCGCACCCAGGGCCCCGGCCAGGGTGCCCAGCGCCGACACCAGGGCCAGGGTCCTCCGGCCGGCCCGCAGGAGGCGGAGGGTGTCGACGCTCGCCGTGCTGAACGTCGTGTAGCCGCCGAGGAACCCCGTCCCTGCGACGAGCACGGCGGACGGCGGAAGGACGGCGGACGCGGCGAGCCCCGCGAGCAGTCCCAGCAGGAACGACCCGGTGACATTGATCAGCACCGTCCCAAGGGGGAATCCGGACCGCACCCGGGAGGAGATCATTCCATCCAGGAGGAAGCGGGCGCCGGCGCCGAGCCCTCCGGCGGCGGCCAGGGCGACCACGGTCGCATTCATGGTTTCCCCTCCGAGTGGGGTGCCGCCGTCGGCCGCGGAGCACCGGTCCCCCGGCGGCCGGGCCGCCCGGCGGCGGCTCCGCAGGCCGCCGCGGCGACGCCGAGCAGCAGCGTCGCGGCGAGGTAGAGGACGGCGGGTGCGGTCCGCCCGGCCTCGAGCAGCAGCACGGCGTCGACGGCGAGCGCGCTGTAGGTTGTGAAGCCGCCGAGGAAGCCCGTCCCGGCGGTGAGGCGCACCGCGCGCAGCCGGCCGACGTCGGGCCCCGCCGCGGCAAGGCGCTCGAGCAGCCACCCAAGCAGGAACGCCCCCGAGATATTGACCAGGAAGGTGGCAAGGGGAAAGGGTCCGGGGGCGGGCAGGAGCTGCTCGACGCCGTACCTGCTGAGGGTTCCCAGCGATCCTCCCGCCACGACCAGGAGCAGCAGGTGGAGCCGGCGGTGCGCCGGGCGGCCGGTGCTCAGGACGGGACCGGAGGGGCCTGCGGGTACTTCTCCTGCACGGCCGCCCAGTCGCCCGAGGAGGCGATCGGGTCCATCCAGAACACCTCCCACGCATGGCCGTCCGGGTCACTGAAGGTCCGCGTGCGCATGAAACCGTAGTCCTGCGGTTTGCCCTCGACGGCGCCGGCGGCCAGCGCCCGGTCGAGGAAGGCGTCGACCTCCGCCGGGTCATCGACGCTCAGGGCGTTGATGACTGCCGATGTCGCCGAGGTGTCGGCGATCTGCTTGTCGGTGAACTGCCGGTAGTGCTCGTGGCTGAGGATCATCACGTAGATGTTGTCGTTGACCTCAAGCGATCCGGCCTTCTCGTCGCTGAAGGACGGGTTCAGGGTCCAGCCAAGGGAGGTGTAGAAGGCCTTGGACCTCTCCACATCGGTGACCGGAAGGTTGATGAAAACTTTGCTGGCCATGTGCTGCTCCCCATCTCTGGTGTGCTTCAGGACCTTTACAGTGTGCGGCCGGGCCGCGCCGCCCCGCAATGCGGAATGGGCAATCCTTTCGTCCGGCCGGTTTAGGATGGCCGGGTGGAAATGTGGATCCCCCTCACCGCCGCCGTCGGCCTCGCCCTGCTCACCGCAGCGACGGCCCTGCTGCTGCGCCGTCCCCGCCCGCAGCAGGAGGCGACTCCGCGGCGCGAGGGGATCCGGTCGTCGGGCCTGGTGGTCGCGGTGCGCCCCCAGACCCACTTCGACCGCGACCGGAACAATATCCGCGTGCCGGTACGGGTCGAATACACCGACCCGCGCTCCGGGGAGCCCCGGACCGGCACCTACGTCCTGGACCGGTTCACCGCCAACATCCCCGCGCTGATCTCCCAGCCGGTGGGTGTCGCCGCCTTCGGCAGCCCGGCCCGCCCGGGCCATGCGCGCCCGGGGCCGGCCCGCCCGGAACCGGCGGCCGGCGCGCTCGACCCGGAGGCCGACGCCGAGGGTTTCCGCGCCATCCTCGACCCGATTCCCGTCGACGCCTTCATCAGCGGGCCCGCAAACGATCCGCGGGTGCGGATCGTGTTCCGCCCCTGAGGGATTCGGCGCCCGGCGCCTCGAACGGCGCCTGGCTCAGGCGCGCAGTTCCGCCTGGACCGGCCAGTGCTGGTCGCTGAGGATCACCTGGGAGCACTGCCCGGTCTCCGGGTTCAGCAGCACCGGCGCCATCAGGTTCACCGTTGTCGCCTCCCCTGCCGGCCGGGCCACCACGAGCACCTGAGATTCCTGCACGGATCCCACGCCGATCGCCTCGAGGAGTTCGGCCGAGAACCGGGGAAGGTACTCAGGCAGGTAGATCGCCGGGTCGACGACGAAGACCCGCAGCCCGCGGTCCGAGGCCGCCGTCAGGGAGAACAGCCCGTCGGCGCCGTCGATGGCGGCGAGGGTGAACTCGACGTGCGGCTCGAACCCCGGCGGCGGGGAGGTGAAGCTCACTGCGGCGCTCATCGGAGGAAATCCAGGAGGGTCGGCGAGAGCACCTTCGAGGTGACGCTCAGCGCGCCCTGATAGCTCAGGTCCTGGATCTTGAGGTTGGTGAGCATCTCGGCGAGGTCGAGGTCCTCGATGCCCGCACGCTGCTCCTCGAGGGCGGACACCTGCGTCTTGTTGGTGTCCTCGGCGTTCAGCAGCCGCGAGTGGCGCGCCCCGATCTCGGCTTGGCCGGCCGACACCCGATTGAACTGGGCGTCGACGGCGCCCAGGCGGGCGGAGGTGCTGATGCCGGCCCGGAGGTCCGCGGCGATCCCGTCGAGCAGGTCGAAGACCGAGCCCGGCCCGTTGCCGAACACGGCGGCGCCGTCGGCGTCCACGCGGATGGTCTGCCCCTCCCCCACCCGGCGCTCCACGGTGCTGCCGGGGGCGCCGGTGAACACCGGCGGGTTCCCCGTGAAGGCCGCGTCGGCGTCGGAGTTGCCCGCGAACACGCTGCGCCCGAGGAACCGGGTGTTGGCCTGGCCGAGCAGGTCCCGCTTCAGCCCCTCGACCTCGACGGCGATCGCATTGCGCGCCGCCGGGGACAGGGTTTCGTTGCCGCCCTGGATGGTGAGCTCGCGTACCCGCGTCATCAGCTTGCTGGTGTTGGACAGGGCCGAATCCAGGGCCGTGAGCCAGCCCTTGCCGTTGTCGATGTTGCGGGTGTACTGGGCGGCCGACTGCTGGTCCGCCTTGACCCGCAGCGAATCCGCCGCGGCCATGGGGTCCTGGGAGGGCCTGCTGATCCGCTTGAGGGTCATTGCGTGTTCCTGGGCCTCGGCCCGGCGCATCATGCTGGTCTGCAGGTTGCGCTGGGCGGTGTTCGTCATGGTGGAGTTGGTGACGCGGCTGAGCATTGGTTACCTTCCTACTAATCCGGTGCGGTTGATGAGGACATCGAGCATCTCGTCGATGGCCGTGATCATCCGGGACGACGCCTGGTAGGCGTGCTGGTACGTGAGCAGGCTGACGCTCTCCTCGTCGATGTCGACCGAGGACTGGGACAGCTGCTGGCTGAGGGCCGACGCGGCCGCCACCGCGGCGAGGTCCTCCCGCTGGTTGTCGGCGCGCCCGGTGACGGCCAGCGCCGTGACGAACCCGCTCCAGAGCTTGTCCGGGGAGTCCACGGCGTGGCGGATCTGCGAGATCGCGTCGGCGTTGGAGCCGTCCTTCCCGCCGGCCCCGGGCCGGCCGGTGGCGAGGTCGGCAGCGGAGGCCGCCGCGACGCGCAGTCCCTTGGCCGCCGGCAGTGCCGGGTCGAGCCGGAAGAAGTCGAGGCCGGTGCGGCCGTCGGCCGTCTCCCCGCCGCGGTGGACGGCGTTGACCGATTCCGCAAGGCGCACCGCGAAGGCGTTGTACGCTGCGGCGGCCTCGGCGATGTCGCCCCCGGCCGCCTTCCCGTTGGCGGGGGCAAGCACCGAGACCATCCCGGCGATCCTGCCGCCGTCCAGCGGGACCGCGGAGCCGGGCCGCTGCGCCCATTCGAGGCGGACCGGGGAGGCCGTGGCGTCCTCGAGCCGGTAGCCCCCGCTGACCTGCAGCGCGTTGGCGGAGTCCCCGGAGACGAGCACGTTCCCGCCCACGAGCACCTCGACGGTGCCGTCACCGAGGGGACGGACGGTGCCGCCGACGAGGGAGGCGATGTCCGCCGTCAGCTGGTTGCGCTTGTCGATCAGCTCGTTGGCCGAGGCGCCGGCGTTCAGGGCGGAGCGGATGCCGGCGTTGAGTTCGGCCACCTGGCCGGCGGCGGCGTTGACCTCCGAGGTGAGCAGGTCCAGCTGGCGACGGTCCGCGGAGAACTGCGACTCGATCTGGGTGTACCCGTGGGCGAGCTTTGCCGCCAGGGCGCCCGCCTCCTCGAGCAGCACCCCGGACGGCGCGGGCGCCCCGGCGTTGTTGGCCACATCCTGCCAGGACGTCCAGAACTTCTGCAGCGCCGCCGAGGTGCCGTTCTTGCCGGGCTCCTGCAGGATCCCCTCGAGCCCGTCGAGGGCCTTGACCCGCGCGCCGGCGAAACCGGCGTCGGCCGACGTCGCCCGGACGCGGGCATCCAGGAAGATGTCCCCGAGGCGCCGGATGCCGTTGACCTCAACACCCTGGCCGGGCGTGACGCCCGAGGCGAAAAGCCCGACCCGCGCCACCGGGCCCAGCGCCGAGGTGGAGACCCGCTGGCGGGTGTAGCCCTCGGTGGCGGCGTTGGCGATGTTCTGGCCCGTGACGGAGGAGCCCAGCCGCGCGGCGTTCAGCCCGCTCAGGGCGGTGTTCAGTGATCCGAATGTGCTGCCCACAATGCGCCCCTCATACCCTCGTGTCGATCAAGCGTGACGTGTCCACGCCGGCGGTCATGCCGCGGGCGTCGTAGGTTCCCGCCTCCGCCCGGTGGCCGGCCAGGGCCTCCTGGGTGGAGCGCGCCGCCGCGCGGAGGAACTGGGCGTTGGCGTCCCGGAGCTCCTTGATGCGTTCGGTCTGCTCCGTCATCACCTGCAGATGCCGTGAGAGGATGTCCGCCCAGGGCCCGTCCGGTGCGTGCTGCACCAGCTCGCGCAGCGTGGCGTTCTCGCCGGCGCCCCACTCGGCCGCGACCGTGAGAACTTCGACGTCGCGGGCCAGGCCGCTCGCCCGCAGCAGGGCAACGGCGCCCTCGACCTCGCGGGTGGCATGCTGCAGCCAGCGCGTCTTCCCGGCCGTGAGCAGGAGCTGCTCCTCTTCGAGCTTGAACATCAGAAGTTCAAGAAGTTCACGTTCGTGCCAGAGCTGGGCTGAAAGCTCCTGGATTCCCATAGTGCCTAAGACTCTCCTAGATTGGCTCAGCGGTCGCTTCCTGCTGCCGCACCTTACATAGGAACCATCGGCGGGACCGGAGCCGATGTAAGGCGGACGCCGCCGTCGGGCCCGTTCCCTGAGCCTTCGGAAAAAACTTTTCCCGTTTTGCTAACGCCGCCGACGGAGCCGCCGATTGTCCTTTGCGTAAGGCCCAAGGATGGGCCCGACGCTACACAACAATTCATGGAGGAATAGATCATGGGTATGCAGATCAATACCAACACCGCGGCGAACAACGCTTTCCGCGCCCTGTCCAACACGCAGAACGACCTGAGCAAGTCCCTGGAGAAGCTCTCCAGCGGCCTGCGCATCAACCGTGCTGCCGACGACGCTGCCGGCCTGTCCATCTCCGAAGGCCTGCGCTCGCAGGTCTCGGGCCTCGGGGTTGCCCAGCGCAACGCCCAGGACGGCATCTCCGTCATCCAGACCGCTGAAGGCGCACTGACCGAGGTCCACTCGATCCTGCACCGTATGCGCGACCTGGCTGTCCAGGGCGGCAACGACTCGAACAACGCACAGTCACGCACCGCGATCAAGACCGAAGCCGACGCCCTCGGTGAGGAACTTGCCCGCATCACGTCGTCCACCAACTTCAACGGCATCAAGCTCCTCGACGGCACCGCCGGCACCGCCGGTGTCATCAGCCTGCAGGTTGGCGCCGACGGCGCCGCCGACAACACCATCTCGGTGAACCTCGGTGACGCGAACGCCAGCATCAACGGCGGCGGCCCGGTCTTCTCCAGCGTCACCGGAGCAACCGGATTCGTCGTCGCCACCTCGGCCGGCGCGACGACCACGGTTGCCGCACTGGACGTGGCTATCGCCGCCGTTTCGGCACAGCGCTCGGAGCTGGGTGCTTCCCAGAACCGCCTTGAGTCCGCGGGCAAGTCCCTCGCGGTCTCCAAGGAGAACCTGGCCGCTGCCGAGTCGCGCATCCGCGACACCGACATGGCGGAGGAGATGGTCAAGTTCACCAAGGCCAACATCCTCTCCCAGGCCGGCGTTTCGATGCTCGCCCAGGCGAACCAGTCCACCCAGAGCGTCCTGAAGCTGCTCGGCTAAACCGACTGGCATCTTGACGGAGCCGCCGGTGGCAGCCGGGCGGGGCATCCCAGCCCGCCTGTGCCGCCGCCGGCGGTTCCCGTTTACCCCTTTCCCAAGATCGACGCTTCGGAGGAGAACACTCGTGGGACTTTCACTGGACGGGCTGGCCAGCGGGCTGGATACGACGGCGCTCATCAAGGCCATGATGGACATCGACCGCATCCCGCAGAACATCCTCTACAACAAATCAGTGCGCACCCAGGCCACCGTCGACGCCCTCAAGGCGCTGAACACTCGGGTCGCGGACCTCGCCGCCCTCTCGGCCGCCGCGGCCAAACCGGGCGCCCTTGCCCTCTTCAGCGCGACGTCGTCCTCGACCGCGGCGACGGCCACCGCCGGCACCGGCGCCGCCGCAGGCTCGGTTGACTTCACCATCGACCGGCTCGCCACCAAGCAGAGCTCGGTCTCGGCACCGCTCACCCAGTGGCCCGACACCTCCCTGACAATCACCGGCGCCAACGGCACCGCCGTCACCGTCACCGCCGCGTCGACGAGCCTCGACGACGTGGTCAAGGCCGTGAACGCCTCCTCCGCCAACGTCAGCGCCGTCAAGGTCTCCACCGGGGACGGCAACTACCGGCTCCAGCTCACCTCCAAGACCACCGGCGCCGCGGGGGCCTTCACCCTCTCCGGCACCGCCGGGACCTTCACCCAGATCCAGTCCGCCCAGGACGCGCAGATCACCCTGTGGAAGGGAACAGCCGCCGAGCAGCCGGTCACCTCCGGCACCAACACCTTCGCGAACCTGCAGACCGGGCTCTCCGTCACCGTCGCGGCGGTCTCGGCCGCCCCGGTCACGATCAGCGTGGCCCAGGACGCCGACGGCATCGCAGCCAAGGCCGAGGCCTTGGTCAAGGGGCTCAACGATGTGCTCGCCTACATCGCCAGCAAGCAGAAGACCTCGACCACGCCCGACGCGAGCGGCAAGCCGGTGACCAACCTCGGCGTGTTCACCACCGACAGCGCCGTCCGGACCATCGGGCAGAGCCTGCTCACGGCGGCATCGGCCCCCATCGGCGGCGTCTCCCCGTCCGAGTACGGGATCAGCATCACCAAGAACGGCACCATGGAGTTCGACCCGGCCAAGTTCAAGGCGGCCCTGGCGAAGGACCCGGCGGCCGTGGACGCCGCCGTGAAGACCATCGGTGCGCGCCTGGAGGCGGCGGGAAAGACGGCGTCGGACAAGTACGGCGGGGTGATCGCCTCGAAGATCAGCAGCGGCGAGGGCCAGGTCCGTGAACTCAACGACCAGGTCGCCAACTGGGACATCCGGCTCGCCTCGCGCGAGGCCCGCCTGAAGAGCACCTACGCGGCGCTCGAAGTGGCAATGCAGGCAATGAACGCGCAGTCCAGCTGGCTTTCGGCCCAGCTTGCCACGCTGCCGACCTCGGGAAGTGACGGGAAGAAATGATGATGAACACCTCCACCGACCAGCGCCGGAAGTACCTGCGGGAATCGGTCCTCTCCGCAACCCCGGCACGGCTGCTCACCATGCTCTACGACCGGCTCCTGCTGGACCTGGCCCGCGCCGAACAGGCCCAGGCGGCCGAGGACTGGCAGGGCGCCTCGGTGCAGCTCATCCACGCGCAGGAGATCATCACCGAACTGTCCTCATCCCTGCGCAGGGACGCCTGGGACGGTGCGGAGAACCTGTTCGGGCTCTACACCTACGTGTCGAACGCGCTGATGGCGGCCAATATGCACCGCGACATCAGGGCCACCCGCGAATGCATCACCCTGCTCGAGCCCCTGCGCCAGGCCTGGCACGAGGCGTCGGCGTCCCTCCCGGCCCAGGGTTCCTGGGATTCCGCCCGCGCCGCGGGGAGCCTCGGTGTGGCCTGACGCCGGAGGCGCCGAGGGTGCCGGCCCCCTCGGGCGGGCCGGCTGGACCGCGGCCCTCGCCGCGCTCGAGGACGTTGTCTTCGAAGCCCAGCGCGCCGCCGCCGATCCGCAGCTTTCCGCACCCTTGATCGCCCCCTGGGAACCTCCGCAGGACCTCGGCCCGATCCCGGCGGACCTCCGCGGACATGCCACCCTGGTGAATGAGGCACAGGTCGCAGCCCTGGCCGCCCTGAGCCAGGCGCGCAGCACCGTGGCCCGCCACCTCGGGGCCGTGGAGTCGGCCTCCGCCGACCTGGCCCGGCCGGGCAGCCTCGACGTCACGGGCTGAGCCGCGGGCTGCTGCGCGGGCGGCGCCTGGGCGGTACCTCTCCGCGTCCAGCGCGGCCGAAAGCGACCAGCGCACCACAAAACGACGGGCGCGCCGGAAATACCCGGCTCGGACGTCGCATTCGGGCGCGGGTGACGCTTTCTAGTCCGGCTGTCGCATTCGGGCGCGGAGGCCGCCGACGAGGACGCCGACGCCGCCGTCAGGCACCACCTGCGCTCCCCCGGCCAGTCGACGCGGGATCCGTGGGCGGATCGCCCGGCACAATTCCCCAACCCCGCGCCCATTTCTGCTAACACTTCGGGATCCCCGGCCGATAGGTATTGGTGAGCAGCCGTTGCTCACCCTCCCAGGCCGCCGACCGGCCTGCACCTCCACCTCAAGGCAGGCCGCCGTGTTTGAATCCATCACCTCCCTGGGACTGCACAGTGCGCTCGACGGGCTGGCAATGCGCCAAAAGGCCATCGCCAGCAACATCGCGAACGTGAACACCCCGGGCTACACCGCCCGACGCGTCAAGTTCGAAGAGGCCCTGACGGCCTCCGTCCGTGCCGGCAGCGGCGCGGCCCGCAGCGAGGAGCAGCGGTCGCTGGAGCCGACGAAGCTGAACGGGAACAACGTGAACCTCGATACCGAAACCCTGTCGAACATCGACACGGTGCTGCGCTACCAGTTCGCGGCCCGCGCCGTGGAGGGCACCTTCAACAATGTCCGCACCGCGATGAGGACGAACTGATGACCTTCGACGCGATCGGCATCGCCGGAACCTCCCTCACCGTGCACCGCAAGTGGCTCGACGCCGTCTCGGACAACCTCGCCAACATCAATACGGCGACCAGCACCGACGGCGCCGCCTTCCAGGCCCGCTACATCGTGGCGCAGGAGGGTGCCGGCGTCGGCGGAGTGTACGTCCGCGGCGCGGAGTTCGGCGACGCCGAGGGGCGGATGGTTCACGAGCCCGACCACCCCCTGGCCGACGAAGAGGGCTACGTCCGGTACCCCGACATCGACATGGGCGAACAGATGTCGATGCTGATCATGGCCCAGCGCGGCTACGAGGCCAACGCCGCCGTCGTCGACCGCGCCAAAACCACCTACGAAGCCGCACTGCAGATTGGAAGGTCCTGATGGCCCCCGCCCCGCTGACCCCCGTCCAGGCGATCACCGCCACGGGCTACGTGCCCGCCACCGCGCCGGTCCCCTCCACCGACGGTACGGCCTTCGCCTCGGTCCTGACCGCCGCCGTCGACAACGTGCAGGCCCTCTCCGGCGCCTCAGACACCCTGTCCCTGAAGGCCGCCAGCGGCAACCTCGACGACATCCACGACGCCACCATCGCCTCGACCCGGGCCGCCGTCTCCCTTGAACTGGTCGCCGCCGTGCGCAACAAGGGCGTCGACGCGTTCAACGAGATCATGCGGATGCAGGCCTGATGGCCACGCTCCTGCCGGCCTCGATGTCGCGCCTGGCCGGATCAGTCAGGGAGTTCTCCCTGGCCCAGAAGACCCTGGCCGTCCTCGGCGTGGCCGTCCTCGTCCTCGGCTCCGTGATGCTCACCTCCTGGCTCACCAAGCCCGCCTACACCCCCCTGTTCTCGGGGCTGCAGGCGGAGGATGCCAGCATCATCGTCGAGCAGCTGCGCACCGACGGCGTGCCCTACGAGATCACCAGCGGCGGCTCAACCATCCTCGTGCCCGAGGCCAACGTCTACGACCAGCGGCTGAAGGCCGCCTCGGCGGGCCTGCCGTCCGAGTCCACCGGCGGCTACTCGCTGCTCGACGACATGGGCGTGACCTCCTCGGAGTTCCAGCAGTCCGTCACCTACAAGCGGGCCCTCGAAGGGGAGCTCGCCGCCACCATCGAGACGATGGAGGGCGTCAAGACCGCCTCCGTGCAGCTGGCCATCCCCGAGGCGACCGTCTTCACCAAGGAAAAGGCCGACCCGACGGCCTCCGTGTTCGTCGAAACCCGCAGCGCCGAGCTCAGCGACGACCAGGTGCAGGCCATCGTGCACCTGACCTCGGCCTCCCTCGAGGGGATGCAGGCCAAGAACGTCGCTGTCATCGACTCCCGCGGCACCGTGCTGTCCGCGGTGGGCGTCGGCGCGACCGGGTCCGCTGACAAGCAGGCCTCCAACTACGAGCAGCGCGTCTCCGGGGCCGTCCAGGCGATGCTCGACCGGGTGGTCGGCCCGGGCAACGCGACGGTCGCCGTCGCCGCCGACATGAACTACGAGTCCGGGGAACGGCTAGAGGAAACCTTCACCACCCCCCAGGACGCTCCTGCGCTCAACGAATCGACGACCACCGAGACCTACACCGGGACCGGCGGCGGCAGTGCCGGCGTGCTGGGCCCGGACAACATCGCCGTGCCCGACGGCGCCGGCGGAGGCGACGGGACCTTCGACTCCGAAACCAGCACCCGGAACAACGCACTCAACAAGACCACCGAGACGACGGCGATCCCCGCCGGTTCCCTGAACCGGCAGACGGTCTCCGTGGCCCTTGACGCCGACGCCGCCCGCGGCCTCGACATCGCGGCCCTGACCGGGATCGTGAACACCGCCGCAGGCATCGACGCCGGCCGCGGGGACGCCGTCGCCGTCGAGGTTCTGCCGTTCAACACCGCCGGAGCGGACGAGGCGGCCGCGGCTCTGGCCGAGGCCAAGGAAGCCGAGGAGGAGGCCCGCAACGCCGAGCTGCTGCGCACCGGGTTCTACGCCATCGGGGCCGTGCTGCTGGTGCTCATCGTGGCGATCATCTTCGCCGTGCGGAACCGCCGCCAGCGCCGTGAGCTGATCGATCTGGGCGAACGGCCGCTGCCGGCGCCGTTCGAGCTGGACCTGCCCGCCGTCACCCCGATCGAACCCGCGCCGACCACCTCCTCGATCGGCGTCGTCCTGCCGCCGGCCCCGCTGCCGCCGGCCGAACCGGCCGCCGCCGAACTGGCCCGCAACGAGATCGAGTCCCTCGCCGCCCGCGACCCGAAGAAGACGGCCGACTACCTGCGTGACCTGATGGACGAAAAGGTCCCGGTATGAGCGAAACGGACATCGACCTCACCGGGATCCAGAAGGCCGCCGTCATCCTGATGCAGATGTCGCAGGAGCGGGCGGTGCAGGTGATGCAGCACTTCACGGAGGCCGAGGCCGAGGACGTCGCCTCGGAGATCGTCAAGCTGCGTTCGGTGAACCCCGACACCGCCGAGCGGGTCATCCTCGACTTCCACGAGGCGACCGTGCAGGGCAAGCGCCCGGCCCGGGGCGGGCGCGACTTCGCCGCGGGCCTGCTCCAGGCGTCCTTCGGGCAGGAGAAGGCCGCCGGGCTGATGACCCGGATGGCCTCCACCATGGCCGGGAAGTCCTTCGAGTTCCTCGCCAACGCGGAACCCGGGCAGCTGCTGGGCATCCTCGACGGCGAACTCCCCCAGACCATCGCCCTGGTCCTCGCCCACCTCCGCCCCGACACTGCCTCCGCGGTGCTGGCGGGGCTGGGCGAGTCCCAGCGCGCCGACGTCGCCCAGTGCCTCGCCACCATGGGCGCGGCCTCGCCCGAGGCGCTCACGATCGTCGCCGACATCCTCAAGCTCCGCGCCGGCGCCATCCTCGCGCCCCGGAAGACCTTCGAGGCCGTCGGCGGCATCCAGCCCCTCGTGGACATCATCAACCGCTCCGACGTCGCCATCGAGAAGGCCCTGCTCCAGGAACTCGAGGAGCGCGATCCGGAACTGGCCGAGGAGGTGCGCTCCCGGATGCTCACCTTCGCCGACATCGTCAAGCTCGAGCGCCGCGACATCCAGGCCATCCTGCGCGGCATCGATCCGGCCCTGCTCGCCGTGGCGATGCGCGGCGCCCCCGCCGCCGTCGTCGACACCATCCAGAAGAACGTCTCCGAGCGCAACAAGGAAATGCTCCAGGCCGAGATGAACGCCACCGGACCGGTGCGCGCCTCCCAGGTCGAGGAGGCCCGCGCCGACATCGTCCGCGCCATCCGCGCCCTCGAGGCAGAGGGCTCGATCACCGTGCGCCGCGGCGAGGAGGACGACCTTGTCTACTGAGGAAGCGTTCTCCCCCCTGGCCTACCCGTCCCTGCGCGACCCCGAACGCGAGCGCCTGGAGGCCGAAAGCCGGGTCCGCGGCCACGCCGCCGGCTATGCGGCGGGCCTCCGCGAGGCCGCCCGCGATGCCGCCGTGGCGGCCGAGAAGGCCGAGGAGGAACACCTCGCGGCGGCACGCGATGCGGCCGCCCGCGTCGAGGCGGCCCTTGGCGTGCTCCGCTCCGCCGCCTCCGCCCTCACCCGCGCCTCGGTGCCGGTCCTCGACTCGGTGGAGGACACCCTCCTGGCGGCCGCGCTGGAGCTGGCCGAGGCCGTGATCGGCTACGAATTGGCCGACGGCGAGAACTCGACGCGGTCCATCGTGGCCCGGGCCCTGGAGGCGCCCCTGCCCTTCGCCGTGCACACCGTGCGGCTCCACCCGGCCGACCTCGGGCGGCTGCGCGCCGCCGGGGCATGCCCTCCGGAGGTGCAGCTGGCCGCCGAGCCGGCCCTGGCCCCCGGGGACGCGGTGGCCGAATACGCCGACGGGTTCCTCGACGCGCGCATTAGCGCCGCCGTGGCCCGGGTCCGCGCCGCCCTCACCGGCGGTGCGGCATGAGTACGACGGCGTGGCGGCCGCACGCGGGACGCTTCGCCACCGCCCTGCGCGTGGGTGCCCCCGAGCAAGTCGGCACCGTGACCTCCGTCGTCGGGCTCGGCCTTGAGGTGTCGGGCCTGGCCGGGTCCGTGGGCGACCTGCTGACCGTCGGCGAGGGCGGCCGGGAGGTCATCACCGAGGTCGTCGCGGCGGAGGGGCTGCGGCTGCGCTGCATGCCGCTCGCCCCGGTGAGCGGCCTGGGCACCGGCCTTCCCGTCCGCGCCGCCACGGCGGCCGTCCTCGTGCCCACCGGCACCGGCCTCTTCGGCCGGGTGCTCGACGGGCTGGGCCGGCCCATCGACGGCCGGGGCCCGGTGGACGCCGACGGCTTCGTGGCCCTCGACAAGGAATCCCCCAGCGCCATGGGGCGGGCCCGGATCACCGACGTGCTCGCCACGGGGGTGCGCGCCGTCGACACCCTCACCACCATCGGCAAGGGCCAGCGGATGGGCCTGTTCGCCGGGTCCGGCGTGGGCAAGTCCTCCCTGCTGTCGATGATCGCCCGCGGCACGGACGCCGAGGTCTCGGTGATCGCGCTCGTCGGCGAGCGCGGCCGCGAGGTGCGCGAATTCCTCGAGGACGACCTGGGCGCCGAGGGCCTGGCCCGCTCCATCGTCGTCGTCGCGACCTCCGATGAACCGGCCCTGATGCGCCTGCGCGCGGCGTTCACCGCCACCCGCATCGCCGAGTCCTTCCGCGACCGGGGCGCCGACGTCGTCCTGCTGATGGATTCCCTCACCCGGGTGGCCATGGCCCAGCGCGAGATCGGCCTCTCCGTCGGGGAGCCGCCCGCCACCCGCGGCTACCCGCCCTCCACCTTCTCGGTGCTCTCCCGGCTGCTCGAGCGCGCCGGCACCGACACCTCGGGCTCGGTCACCGGGATGTACACAGTGTTGGTGGACGGCGACGACCACAACGAGCCGATCGCCGACGCCGCCCGCTCCATCCTCGACGGCCACCTCGTCCTCGACCGCCGGCTGGCCGTCGCCGGGCACTTTCCCTCGATCGACGTCCTCGGCTCCATCTCCCGGGTGGCCTCCAAGGTCAATCCCCGGGAGTACAGCGGCCTCGCCCTGACCCTGCGGAAGGTCCTCGCCGCCCGGCGCCAGGCCCAGGACCTGATCGACGTCGGCGCCTACCGCAGCGGCAGCAACCCGCTCGTTGATGCGGCGCTGGCCCACGAGAACGAGATCAACGCCTTCCTTCAGCAGGGCATGGACGACCAGACGCCGACGGCGGATGCCTGGAACCGGCTTGCCCTCCTCGCCCACTCCCTCGGAGGTATCCAATGACCCAGACCTTCCGGCTCGCGGGGCTGCTCCGGCTGCGCCAGCTCGAACAGGACGAGGCCGCCGGCGACCTGGCCGCGGCGAACAGCAGGCTTGCCGAGGCCACCGACCGCCAGGCGAAGGCCCGCACCGACCTCGAGGCCACCGTCTCGGAGGCCACCAGCCCCGAGACCCTCGCGGCGATCGCCGCGTCCCGGGCCGCGGCGCGCACCCTGCTCGCGGACCTCGAGGCCCTTGAGCACAGCCGCCGCGAGTCGGCGGAGCAGGCCCAGGCCGCGTTTTCGAGTGCCCGGGCCCGGTCGATCGGGCTGGAGAAGCTCGAGGCGAAGCACACGGTGCGCGAGGCCGCCGCGGACCTCCGGGCCGAACAGTTGTTCCTCGATGAGCTCACCTCCTCGGCCCGGCACGCCGCGCGGGGGGTCGGGCGATGAGCATGGCCACCGCCCTCGAGCGGATCCAGCAGATCCAGGGCACCCTCGGCACACTCAATTCCTCAATGGGGGCCGCGGCGTCCGCCGAGGCTCCGGGTCGCTCCGCGCAAGCCTCCCCCGCGGCGGCCGCCCAGGCGGCGGCCAATGCCTCGACCTTCGCCGAAGCCCTCTCCACCGCCGCCGGAGGTGCCGGCGCGCCGGGGATCCCCGGCATACCCGGCCTCGGCGGGGCGGCCACCCCCACCACCGGCGCCCCGGCCGGCGGATCGGCGTCGTCCGTGGAGGCCGCGGCCCGGAAATACCTTGGCCTGCCCTACATCTGGGGCGGCAACGACCCCTCCGCCGGGCTTGACTGCTCAAGCTTCGTCCAGCATGTCTTCCGCGACCTCGGCTACGAACTGCCCCGCACCACCTGGGACCAGGTCAACCAGGGCACACCCGTCGCGTCGATGGCCGACGCGCGCCCCGGCGACCTCCTGTTCACCTTCAACACCGGGCACGTGTCGATCTACCTCGGCAACGGCAAGGCCGTGGACGCACCCCAGCCCGGCTCGACGATCCAGATCCGGGACGCCTGGGAGAACGATTCGAACGTCACCGCCATTCGGCGCATCCTGCCTGCCGGCTCCTCCTTCGGGGCGGCCGCGGCGGGACCGGCCCTTGCCTCCGCGGGAGCGGGACGATGACCGGCACGGCGGTGGGCGGCGCGCGCGGAACCACCCCTGCACCCCCGTCCCAGGCGGCACGGCGCGCCGGGTCCGGCGCGGCGGAGGCCGGCGCCTTCGCCTCCGCCCTCGGCGAGGCGCTGTCCCCCCGGACGGGTGCCCGCACCGGCTCCCCGGCCGCCCTGCGCGCCGGGGACGCGGGAGCACAGGGCGCAGCACACGCCGGCCGCCTGGACCGCGCCGAGGCGCGCCGCCCCGCGGAGTTCACGCTGCCGGGTTCCCGCCCCGGGCCGCCTCCCCGTGGCGCCGCAGCCGGTGGAGCTCCTGCTCCCGGCGTCGAGGGGCGGAGCCCCGAAGGCCCCTCCGACGGCCGCTCCCCCGCCGTTGAGCGACCGGCGCCCTCCGACGGCGCGATGGCCGGCTCCGACCCCCTCATCGCCGAACCCTCCGGTGGCGTCCCCGGTGGCACCGCCGCCGCACCCGAAGGCGGCGGCCCCGCGCCCGGCACGCCAACGGCTATTCTCCTTCCCGGTGCGCCCGACGCCGCAGTCCCTGATACCGCGGCCCCCGGCACCGCCGTCCCCGGACAGGGAACTGCCGACGGGCCTGGACCGGATCAGCACGGAACCCTTCCTGCCGGACCGGCGCGCCCGGGAGCCGGCGCCGCACCGGCCACGGCCCACCCGGGATCCCCGGCCGACCCCGGATCCGCCCGGCAGGCGGCCGCCGAGGGTGCTCCCACCGGGAACACCTCGGCCGCTGGACCCGGAACCCCGGCGCAGG
Organism: Arthrobacter melezitosi; assembly: GCF_054511055.1. NCBI lineage: Bacteria > Bacillati > Actinomycetota > Actinomycetes > Micrococcales > Micrococcaceae > Arthrobacter > Arthrobacter melezitosi. The sequence goes on along the minus strand of NZ_JBTNDJ010000011.1, from coordinate 216 downwards.
CAGGAACGACGCCCGCGTCTCCGGCCCAGGCACCCGGCGCGGCACTGCAGCCGGCGGGCACGGCGACGGACGTTACGCCCGGCCTGCCGACGCACGCGCCCGGTCCCGGAAGTGCCGCCGGCCCGCAGCAGGTGTCCGGGCCCGGCGCTTTCGTGCCCACCGATCCCGGGGGAAAAGAGATCCACTAGGGTGTATGACCCCACAAGCCCCCACATT